>JAGVMA010000080.1 GCA_020054095.1 Bacteroidia bacterium
ACGGCTAATAGTGCTGGCTGTGGTTTGCTTTTTATACTGCTTTTTTTCTACTAAATAAACAACTAAAAAACAAAAAACATGAAAACAAAAACAAAACTAGTCATAGTTAAAAACCCTAAAAGGAAGCATCTAAACACAACACAACTTATTAAAGACATAAAATTATGCAGGGACTTGCAAATGAATAATACTAGTGGTAATGCGAAGAATAAAATTCATAAATTGCTAAATGATTTTGAATGTTTTCTTGATATGTATGCAAAAGAAAAAATTGATGATACAATATATAATAAAGAACACGTTACATTGAAACTAAAAAAAATAAAATAACATGAAAACAAAAACAAAACTATTAGCTATTTTCGCAATAACTGCGATAATAGGACTTTATTCTTGTGAGAAAGAATTAACTGAACAACCTATAAATTCCAATACTATCTCTCAGGTTGAAAATAATAATCTTAGGTCATTCGCAAATAGATATCAAATTGTAAATGGTATTGTAAAGTTTAATAATGTAAATGACTTTGAATTTGTAATGCGTAGATTGGCCAATGTAAATAATCGAATATTAAATAATGTATCGCAAAATGTGGGAATAACCACATATTATTCATTAAATAATCAAGACTCTCTTGCGGTTTGGCTAATGGAATCATTCCCAGAATTGGCAGTATTCTTAAATACTGATAGAGTAATACAAGTTGGGAATAAGATTGTAAGAATGATGGAAAATGGAGCTGGAGTTATTCACAATGGCAATTATTCTCTTATACAAAACTTAATGAATGGAAATTTCAACTCAACTCACATTAATTTTTACTCTTATGAAGATGACGTAAATATTTTTGATTCTGTTTCAACTTCAGCCGTTTGTCAAGGTGTAGTCAACATTGACGACCGACCAAGAATTGACTATACATATAATGGGGTTAGGTATCGCTTTATTGGTTATCATGGGTATAAAAAAGGTGTTATTTTAAAAAAATTATCTGTAAAGGCATTTCACAAAAGGAAAGTTGGCCCATTTTGGCAATTTTATCCTACTGACTGCTTAAAAGTATATGTTAAAAGCTATGATTATGAAATAAAGTGTAACGAAGATGTTGTAGGCACGGAAGATTTTGCAGGTGGGAATATTTCATCAATAATTAGCGACCTTTATATTGGAGTAAAAAAACTTAGCCAAATAACTACTACTGATGTAAGATGTGGGGGCATTGGCTTAGACGGTGTCGTTTACACAGTATATCCACTCGAAATTAATTTGTAGCTTTTGTTTAGAATAGTAAATATATTATCTATTATTTTTGGGTTGTTCTGCTCTGAAGCAAAAACACAAAATCACTATATTGGATTATGCGGAGGCATTAATATTGCTAAAACCAATTTAGAACAAAACTCAGCAGGCATAAAACCAGTCGTATTCCCTGCCTGGGATGGCGGTATTTTATCTGAATTTAACCTGAATAAATTCTCAATAAGAACGGGAATTTATTCAGGTACTTTCAGGATAGGCGTTAAGCGTAATTTAAGTTGTGATACTTCCGGAAATAAATTATTAAGTACTTCCTTAACTTCTATTCCAACTATTTATATACCTATTTTGCTTAGCAAAAAATTATCAAATAATGAAAAAAAATATTTAAGCATTTTTGGCGGCATTGTGTTAAACAGAAACATGGTTTGGAAAGAAGGAAAAGCGCCAAGTTTTGATACAAGTGGTATTAATCTTGACGGCAAAAATTTAGAAGCACAATATAATTTCTCGTTAATGCTTAGTTTACCTTATTCTATAATTACTGAAGGCAATAGAAAATTGGAAATATCGTTAAACTACAAGCAAGGGCTTTTTATTAATGAAAGATATATGGCAGCTTATTGTGATAACAACATAAAAAAGAGTACTATCTTTTTTACGCGTGGCACATTAATTTCAATTGATGTGAATTTGTTTTTAATTAAAATAAAAAAGAAAACCGCCCTTCCGTAAAAAATTACAAAAAGGCGGTAATCATAAAAAATGGAGAAAACTAATAAGGAGTAAACACAGTAGTGTCTTTACGCTCCATAGGGCGCTGGCTAAGCACCGGCACGTCTGATTGGTTAATAATTTTTTGGGCCGTGGTGCCAATAAAAAACTCTTTTACATTGAGTTTATCTTTGCTCATTATCATAATTAAATCGGCTTCCACTTCGTGTGCATAATCGAGCACAATTTTAGGAATATCGCTACCGCGAATGGTTTTAATGGTGGCACGCACACCTTGGTCTTTTATATATTTCCACACTTGGTTAGAGTATGAAATAAGTTTGTTTTCTGATTCTTCGTCTTTCTCTGATAATACAGATACTACACGAATATCGGCACCAAAAATTTTAGCTAAATCAAGCGCGTGGTCAATTTTTTCGCGGGTTTCTTTTGTTAAGTCAAGAGGTACTAATATGTTTTTGCAGCCATCGCGGTGCACTTTGCCTCGGATGGTAATTACCGGGTGTTTTGATTCGCGCACCATACGGAACGCGTTTTGTCCGATAATTTTAGCCAAGTTAATTTTTGAGCTAAGGCCTATCATCACAAAAAGCGGGTTTAACACATCGGCTACTTTGTTTATTTCTTCGTACACATTGCCTTTGCGCACCATAGTTTCTACCGGCTGCCCCGATTTTACGCTTGCTTCTTTTGCTAATTCATCCAAGCGCTTTTGTATGTCTTTAGGTTTGCCTTCATCTACCGCCAAAAGAACAATTTTAGAATTAGTTAATCGGGCTAAGTTATATGATTGTCCGAGTGCAATAATGGTTTGGTCGGTTAAATCAATGGGAACAAGAATGCTATTTTGCGACATATTTAAGGGTTTGGTTAATAATAGGCAGCGAAATTAAGATAAGTAGCTGAAACTGCAATGGTTTTTGTTCAAAAAATTTGGTTTTCAGCACATTAGGTCTAAAATTTAAAGCTTAATCCTGCCAAAAAATTAATGTATGCCTGGGGGTAATAATACGATTCTTGAATGCGGCCTCCGCCATAAATATAACCGTAAGTATAACCGTTTGCCTCGTATTGATGGCTTAAAACATTGTTTACTATTAATTTTAGTTCAATTTCGCGCATAAACTTGGGTTGCAATTTATAGCTTAACAGAACATCGGTTACAAAAAAAGCATCAATTGCTCGGCTTGCATTGGCCGTGTTATCTAAAAATTGCTTGCCCACATATTTACTAATGAGCGATGCAGTAAATCCTTTTTTAGAAAAACTTAAATTACTTGATGCAATAATGGCAGGCGAAAATGCAATGTCGGTATTTGTAAAGGTAATACTGTCCTGTCCGCCAATGTCGTAATTATCAGTAAACTCGGTAAACGATTTAATTTTATTAGCGCTATAAGTAAAATTAGCCGCCCAATTAAAATAGTTTAAAAACCTAACGGCTAATTGCGTTTCTATTCCTGCTCGGTAGCTATCGTCCACATTACTGCGTATGTAAGCGCCTACATCGTTAACCTGGCCGGTTAAAACAAGTTGGTTTTTGTATTGCATGTAATAGGCGTTTACTGTCCATGCAATGTTTTTCAGTTTATGGTTGTAACCAATTTCAAAATCGTTAAGTGTTTCGTGCTTAGGTCGGCTTTTAGGGGTTGATTGTGTAAAATCATCGCGGTTAGGTTCTTTATTGCCCATGCCGTAATAAACATAAACATTGGCATCGGCACTCATGCTGTAATTTACACCAAGCTTAGGATTTACAAAACCAAGTTTTGCATTTTGTGTTACATTATTAAGCGCATCATCAAAACCTAAAAAAGTATAGTTAACAGCGCGGTATTGCACATCGGCAAAGAGGTTCAATTTTTCGGTGATTTTGTAATTAGCTTTCGCGAAAATGTTGAAATCTTTTTTTACTGCATTATCAAAATAATAATTGCTATCAATAGTACTTGTGGATGCGTACTGCGCCCATATAATACGGCCAAAATGATTGCCATCGTATATATTGTAAGCACCGCCAATAATTAATCCCAATTTTTTTTCCGAATTATAGTTGAGCGAAAAAGTGGTTCCGTAAAAATCGTTATCGAGCCATTTTCTGCGAATTAAATCGGTGCCGGTAAGTGTATCGTTACCGATGATTACATTGGGCAAATTGTAAGAAGAGAAATCTGCCGCCTGCTTGTATTCTTCGTAATAGCCGGCACCATAAGTATAATGCAGCGCTGCGTTAAAATTTAATTTGCTACTGATGCGCTGCGAAAGATGTAATTGATAATAATCTTGCCGATAGTGGTCAATTTGGTTTTTGTAAAACTGCATATTACCTGCCGTATCGAAATACATACCGGCTATGTTCACCGTTCGGTTATTTTTTAACGAATCTTTATGCACGCCATACCAACTTTGATAGGTTTCTTCTCTCCCCGAAAACGTAATGAATTTCACGACTGATTTTTTTCCATAGTACGCAGCACTAAAATAATAGGAAGCCAAATCGGCAAAAGCGCGGTCAATGTATCCGCCCGAATTAATTTTTGAGAGGCGTGCATCAAATGCAAATTTTTCGTTTATCAATCCCGAACCTAAAAGTAATGTGTTTTTTATCGTGTTAAACGAACCACCCGAAACATTGTAATTAGTGTATGGCAATGGGTTAAGTTTATCGGTTTGGATATTCACCGAGCCACCAAATGCGCCTGCACCATTAGTGCTGGTGCCCACACCACGTTGTATCTGAATATTATCTACCGATGAAATTACATCGGGCAAATCAACCCAAAAAGTTCCTTGCGACTCGGCATCGTTAACCGGAATTCCGTTTATGGTTACGTTTATTCGAGTAGCATCGCTACCTCTTATTCGCATTGCGGTGTATCCTATTCCGGTGCCGGCATCAGATGTTACCACCACACTTGGCGTTTGGTTTAGCAAGTAGGGTAAATCTTGCCCGAGGTTTTGTTTTTCTAAATATGTTTTATTCAATTGCGTAAACACCACTCCCGAATTTTCATTAGCTCGTGTAGCACTAATATCCACAGTTGGCAAAATGCATCCCTCGTTTTGTTCTATAAATAAATCTTGCTGCCAATCGGCATTAAGCGTTATTGTTTGATTGAAAACTTGGTAGCTCAAAATTTTAATTTCGAGATTATAATTTCCTGCCGGTAAATTATCAAACATAAAATTTCCGTTGTAATCGGTTACGGTTTTGTAATTTGTGTTTAGCAAACTAACTAATGCCATAGGCAATAGCTCGTTTGTTTTTTTGTCTTTTACACTTCCGCTTATTTTAAACTGTGCAAATAAAAATGCAGGCAGCATTGCAAAAGCGGCAAAAAATAATTTTTTCATTTCTTTATTTTGTTTTTTTTGAGTTTAACATAACAGCAGATAAGGAGTTGCAACTGTTTTAAATTAAACTTCCATTTCCCTTCGCAGGCATTATCCTGAGCAGGTTATATGGGTATGATCTCAGCCCGATAATTTAATTGCTTAAACTGTAAGGCACCCCTTAATGATGCGCAAATGTATAAATTTATTTATATCATCCGATTTTGTAAATTGCTAAAAAAATCGCATTTATGAAATATACAACTACAAAGTTTTTATCTACACTAGTTTTGCTTGCTTTGGGCAATACAGTTTCGTTTTCGCAAACTTGGCAATGGGCTAAAACAGGTGGAGGCGCATCATCAGATAAAAGCACAGACATTGTTTACGATACGGTTAATAATTCAATTTATGCATCGGGGTATTTTAATGAAATAGCCAGTTTCGGAAACTTTAATCTGCCGCTAATTAATCCAAGTAAAGAAAGTTTTGTGGTAAAGATTGATAAGCAAGGAAATTATCAATGGGCACAGCGCGGCACTAGTTACTATGACGACAGAGCTTTAGGTATATGTGCAGATCCATTTGGAAATATTATTGCAACCGGAACGTGCTGGGGCGATATTCAATGGGGCAGCCTGTATGCAACTAATTCAACAAATTATACTGACGAATGTTATGTTGTGAAACTAAATGCACAAGGTGTGCCGCAATGGGTAATTGTGGCCGGAAACCCTGAAGGCGATGACCATGGCTTGGATGCAGTTACAGATAAGCAAGGCAATATTTACGTTACAGGATTCACTTCTGATTCTTATGGTTTTGGAAACGGCATTGCAGAGTTCGGAAACATAAATATTAATGTGCCATTTGGCGATACTTTAGCATTTGTTGGCAAGCTTAGCCCTAATGGCGTGTGGCAATGGGTACAAACTTTTGATGGCAACGATAGCGAACGCGACAATAGAATTGCAATTGATACAAGTGGTAACTTATACATTGCCGGGGGTTATTATGGCATTGCTAATTTTGGAACAAGTACCTTAACTCCTATTGGCGGGCGCGATGTTTTTGTTGTGAAATACGATAAGAATGGAAATTTTATTTGGGTAAAATCGGCAGGTGGTTTGCAAGACGACAGAGCAAATGGCGTTACAGTAGATGTAAATCAAAATGTATTTATTACCGGAGAGTTCAGAGATTATGCTGCTTTCGGGACAGACACAATAAACAACAATGGCGGCCCGGCCGGACGCGATATTTTTGTATCAATGCTAAGAGCAGACGGCAACTGGATCTGGGCAAAAAAAGCAGGCTCAAATAATGGAGGCGACAGAGGCAATGGGATTACTGTAAACAGTAAAGGAAATTTATTTGTTTGCGGACAAATTACTGACACATCAAACTTTGGCGGAAATATCACATTAATTCCTAATGATACAATTGATGCATTTGTTGCTGCAATTGACACACTAGGAAACTGGAAATGGGCACTAAGTGGAGGCGGCACTATTGAAGACAGAGGAAACGGAATAGCCTGTGATGACTCTTGTAATGTATATACTGCCGGATATTATAACACCGGTGCCACATTCGGAAATTTTAATTTAACTGGTGCCGGAGGTAAAGATGTATTTATTGTTTCGGTGCGCAATGCTTGCTTTGATTATACCGGAATAAGAGACGGAACTGAAGCTGCGCTTATTATCAATTTATATCCTAATCCTACTTCTAATTTCTTTTATGTTGAATTCGATAATCCAAACTTTTCACGGGCTACCATTCAAATTATTGATCTGCTGGGCAAAGTAGTTTTAGCTGCCGAGAATATTCATGGAAGTAATACAAGTACAATTGACATTGGTCATTTGCCTATGGGAGTTTACAACATAATAATCAATATTGGCTCACACTATTCATCAAAAAAATTGGTAAAGGTTAATTAAAGTATTTATTAATTACATTAACTGCGTTTTTAAAACGGGTCATGCCAAACCCGCTAATAACGTAGAAAGTGGCATCTATATTTTCTAACTCAGTTTTATACTTGTCAAAAAAATATTCGCGCCTGTTGCCATTTTCGCGCACAGTATCGTTTTGCCAGGTGATATCAGGAAACATGAGCAAGTATAAATCATATTGTGCTGGCCTTATGTTTTCGGCAATCCAATGAGGTACCGTTTTAAAAACATCATCGGCCCACACTTTTGATATTATTAATTCTGTATCCGAAAAAATAAATTTGTTGGCTTTAGTAATAAACTCTTGCTCAATTATTAGTTGCTTACGAGCAATGTATTCAATATCATCAATAGTGTAAGGTCGCTTTAACTGTTCGCAATATTGCCTTGCATATTCGGCCACCGAAACAGTGTTATAGTGTGTTGCCAATTCTTTTGCCAACGTACTTTTTCCTGTACACTCAGGGCCAATTAAGGCAATGCGTTTTATTTTATCACTGCTTTGCGCCATTGAAAATAGCCGTAAACGGCAATTAAAGTGTAGAGCAAATATAATAAAGCTGATAAATAGTATTCTCTGTTTGCAAATAATAGTATGGATGCTGCATCAATAAAAATCCAAAAAATCCAGTTTTCGATATATTTTTTTGTAGCTAACCAGGTAGCATACAAACTAAAAATTGTGATTGGCGCATCTAAAAATGGCCACGATGCTTTGGTGTATTTGTGAAAAATATAACCTGTTAAAACAGATAGCATGAAAAGAATTAAAATAGTGCGAAACAATTTTTCGCGATTGAGTACAAAAATATTTTTGTCATTTTCACTGCTTTTCTTATTCCATTGCAACCAGCCATATAAACCCATTATGACATAAAAGACGCTTAATATGCTTTCTAAATAAAGCTTGCCAGTGTAACATATAAAAACATAAATGACTGATGATGCTATTCCGAAAAGCCAACACCAAATTATTTTGTGGGCAATAAGTATTACATACAATACCGCAAATAATACAGCCAACCATTCTTGGGTGGAAGTAGTAATAATTGCAGTTTTTATGCTATCAATCATATTATGCAAAAGTGCAAATAAAAAGCCCCGAAAATTTTCGGAGCTTTTACTGTGCGCATGGAGGGACTCGAACCCCCACGCCTCGCGGCACCAGATCCTAAGTCTGGCGCGGCTGCCAATTACGCCACATGCGCATTAGTTTTTTGCGACTGCGGTTTTTGCTTAGCAAAAAATGCCACAGCGCATTTACTTTTCTTTTTGCGACTGCGGTTTTTGCTTAGCAAAAAATGCCACAGCGCATAAGTAATTAGGGACGCAAATATATTAGATTTTTTTATTGTAACGAACAGTATATTTGTAAAAAAAATATGCTGCGACTAAATCCAAAAGAACTGAAAATAGCGCAAATGCACAGTTATTTGCTGAGCGCTGTAGCACCTCGACCGATTGCGTTTGCGAGTACAATTGATAAAGATGGTAATCCAAACTTAAGCCCATTTAGCTTTTTCAATATATTTAGTGCCAATCCGCCAATTGCAATTTTTTCTCCGGCACGCAGCGGTCGCACGGGTGCTACCAAGCATACTTATGATAATATTAAAGAAGTACCTGAAGTAGTTATAAATATTGTTAACTACAATTTAGTGCAGCAAGCATCGCTATCGAGCATCGAATATCCAAAAGGAGTAAACGAATTTGTAAAAGCGGGTTTAACACCACTGCAATCTGAAATGGTAAAACCTTTCAGGGTTAAAGAATCGCCCGTGCAGTTAGAATGCAAAGTAAAACAAGTAATAGAGCTTGGTGCCGAAGGCGGTGCAGGAAATTTAATTATTTGCGAAGTAGTGCTTATGCATGTTGCCAGTGAAGTTTTGGATGCGAACAATGCCATTGATGTAAATAAAATTGACTTGGTAGCACGCATGGGAGGTAATTATTATTGCAGGGCATCTGGCAATGCAGTGTTTGAAATCGCTAAACCACTAAGTACCATTGGCATTGGCGTGGATGCTATTCCTCTCTCAATCCGAAATAGTAAAATATTAACCGGAAACAATTTAGGGCAATTAGGAAACACTGAAAAGCTGCCAACTGCCGAAGAAATTAGTGAATACAAAAAAAATATTTTGCATTTGCTTGATAATAAAATAGAAATGGAGCAAAAAATTCATCAACATGCTAAGCAATTACTTGCTGATAACAAAGTTTTTGATGCGTGGAAAACTCTTTTATCTTTACAATTAAAATCATAACAAAATGGACATTACAGGAACACTAAAAGTAAAATCAGAAGCACAACAAGTTTCAGAAAAATTTAAAAAAAGAGAATTTGTTATCACCGATAACTCATCTCAGTATCCGCAACACATATCTTTTCAATTAACACAAGACCGTTGCGATTTACTTGACAAACACAATGTGGGTGAAGAGTTAAAAGTTCACTTTAATTTGCGCGGCCGCGAGTGGACATCGCCCAAAGGGGAAATAAAATATTTTAATACGCTTGAAGCATGGCGTATAGAAACGGTGGGAGCAGGTACAAGCAATAATACAAAAAACAATGCAGTTGTTAACGATGCTCCAATGGAAACATTTACTCAAAAAGCACCTACTGACGATTTACCATTTTAATCATTCTAACTAAAAATAAAAAGCCCCGCTGTTAAAAAACAGCGGGGCTTTTATTGGTATGATTAGTATCCCATTGCTTGCTCGTCATCAAGTGCTTTTGAGTCGAGCGCATCACGCAAACCATTACCCACAGACATAAAAGCTAACACAACTATCATTATAGCAACACCTGGCACCACAGCTAAGTAAGCCGAATCCGAAAAAATGTACTGTCGGTGTTCGCTAATCATTGCTCCCCACGATGGAATTGGTGGCTGTGCCCCTATGCCTAGATAGCTGAGACCGGCTTCAATTAAAATTGCATTAGCAAAGTTTGCTGCCGAAATTACAATAACAGGTCCCATCACGTTTGGCAATATATGTCTGAAAATAATTCGGAGGTTAGTGAAGCCCAAAGCTCGACCCGCTTCAACAAATTCTTTTTCACGTAAACTAAGTGCTTGCCCTCTAACCACGCGAGCAGTATCAACCCACATGGTTAAGCCTACTGCAATAAAAACCTGAAAGAGACCTTTGCCAAGTGCTAATGTAATGGCGATAACCAATAGTAAAGTTGGTATCGACCACACCACATTTATCATCCACATTATTACATCATCAACCCAGCCTCTAAAAAAACCTGCTAATGCGCCCATAAATATTCCAATGAAAATTGAAATAATCACTGAAATTAATCCCACGGAAAGTGAAATGCGAGTGCCAAGCATTAAACGGCTTAATAAATCACGCCCGAGTTTATCAGTTCCAAAAACATAAAGTCTGTTTACAACATTATTGCTTTCAACTTCTTTAACTAATTCCTCTGCAGTTTTTAAAATCTTTTCGTTGTTGCCAATTTCGTAAAATTCCATTTTAGCATTTAACGTATCGTTTACAAATGGTTTTTTTAAATCTAAGGCATAAACTATATCTGCTAAATTTTTCTTTACAATAACTCCTTTGTTAGGATCGGCACCGGTGTAAGTTTCGTAAACTATATTGTTTCCTTCAAAATGATATTCGTAGATGGGTGCTGGGCGCTCGTACTCACTGGGTTTTCCACCCCATAATTGCTCAAAAATATTTACGCCTTCATATAATTCATTACGCTTATCGAGCAGCAGCATTACTTTAAATCCGGGTGGCTTATTCTCAATTTCTAAAATCTGCGTATCGCCATTTTCAGAAACATCTGGAATAATAAAGTAAGATGTGATGGAGATAAAAACACAAAACCCAATTATAATGAACCCGAACATGGCTAAGCGGTTTTTTTTTAACCTGTGCCACGTTAATTCTGATAAAGAGGCGGAATATCTGTCAAATTTTTTTGCCACTGTATAGTTTTCTACCCTTCCAGTTAATATTGTTGCTGAATAACACCATTACACCAATTATGAAAACGTAAACTATTTGAAAAATTTCCGCTAACGGAAAATACCATAATAACTTCGTTTTTTTCTGATTTTGGGTTGCTAAAAATAGTAATAAAAAATCAATGATAAATTTAATTATTAGTGAGATAAAATACAATGCCCAGTAATCACCACGACTGCTAAACAACAATAAAAATGGGCATAACAAAAGCAATAAGCTGTTAGTAAATACGAGCATGGAAACGAAAGAAGAAAAAGCATCGGTGTAATATTTAGATTTATGTGCCCATCTGAATCTTTGGTCGAAAAAACCAGAGAAAGTGGGTTGGGGTTTAGTTATAACTGCTGTTTCCGGATGCGAAATAAACATTGTTTTTGCATTAGTTGCTTTAGCTTTTTGTAAGAGAAAAATATCATCGCCACCAACTACTGATTCATTTTCTGAATAGCCATTAATGGTTTCAAAAAAAGATTTTTCAAAAATCAAATTTGCACCATTGCATAAAAAAGGAAAATTTAATTTAAATGCAGCAGATGTAATTAACATTAATCCTGACAATTCGATTGACTGAAATTTTTCAATGAAATCTGTTTCGTTGCCGAATTTAACTTCGCCTGCTATTAATCGTGGGCGGTGATGCAAATAAAACGCAACCATTGTATTCAAGTAATTTTTATGGTGCACACAATCGGCATCAGTTAAAAAAACAAGATGCGTATCAGTCTGTTGTATAGCTAAAGTTATAGCATTTTTTTTGCCGAATTTATCATCGGGCAGCTTCAGTAATTTTACATGAGTATGTTCTGCCGCAATTTTACTTGCAATAATAAAAGACTCATCTTCTGAGTGATCGTCAACTAAAACAATTTGATAACGAGTTAATGAATAATCCTGATTGACGAGGGAGTTTATGCACGCAATAATGCTTTCGGCTTCATTTCTAAAAGGAACAATGAAAGCAACTTTAATATCTGCATTACTTTTCTCTGATGCAATTTGATTTCTGTTAAGCCAGCCGTAAATAAAATACAACTGCAATAAAGCATAACCAATTGTAACAATAAGTGTTATTATAAAAATGACGTGTATCATGGTTCACTTTTTTTATAATTAATAAAGTGAATTGAAATCATGCCAATGAGTGCAGCAGTGGCAATATTTATAATCCATAAAAACAAATAGGCCACTGATGCAGCCTCGCTATTTTGGTTTGGAATAATTGTCGAGCACAAAAATCCGGCAACGGCAGTTCTGGTTATAATTTCAGTTAATAAAAAACTTGGAACAAGTGTAGATATAAAAAAAGTTAAAGGAATAATTAAAATTAATTCTGAAAAACTTAACTCAACATTAAATGCCAAGAGCAAGACATAAAACTGAATTGAGAAAACGATGTACCGAATAAGAGATAAAAAAAGCAGTGGTTTAATTTTTTCTCGTGAATTAGTAAAGGAAATAACAATTGTAGTAAGTCGGCTACCAATAATTTGGGGTGGCGATAGTTTTACAAAAAAAATCACAAAAAATAAACCTGCCGTCAAAAACAAAACAGCAGTAGACACAAAAACAAGATTTTGATTCAAAGCGCTATTATTAGAAATTAGAATGCATAAAGAGATTGCTGCAAAAAACACTGTAATTGTCATTTGAGCGAAACCGGTTAAAAATGAAAATGCAATACCATTCAATCTGTTTCCGTCTTTTAAGGTGAGTACTTTGCCTGCAAATTCCCCCACTCTATTTGGTGTAAAAATGCTTACTGTTACACCAGCAAAAACTCCGGCTGATGATTTAGATAAAGACAACTTTTCAAGCGGTTCGCAAATTAACTTCCACTTCGCTGCTTCTAAAAGCCAGTTAATGGGCATTAAAACAAGGGCAATAATTAAAAAAGTAATGTTGTGGTTAAATGCTGTATTAATTGATGATAGGATGAGCGGCAATTGGTCAGATTTAAAAACTTTGTGATAAATAAAGTATAAAGCCGAAAGCGCAATTACAATTTTTACAAAAAAGAAAATACTTTTGTAGTTCTTATTCATTATCTAGAAACAAATTTAACACTATTCCGCATTGGCTACAGACAGAGTAATTTTAGGTATTGACCCGGGTACAAATATTATGGGATACGGAATTGTTCATGTTATAAACACAAAGTTGAACTTGATTGATTTGGGGGTTTTGCAAATGGGAAAAACAGATGGGCAAGCATTAAAACTGAAAGAAATTTTTGAGAAAATGATTTCGCTCATTGAAAAACACAAGCCGGATGAATTAGCTATCGAGGCTCCGTTTTTCGGTAAAAATGTTCAATCAATGTTGAAACTTGGGCGTGCACAAGGAGTAGCAATTGCAGCTGCACTTTCTAAAAAAATTCCGGTTACTGAATATTCACCAAAGAAAATAAAACAATCAATTACCGGAAGCGGCAATGCATCAAAAGAACAAGTGGCTGCTATGCTTAACAGCTTAATGAGAATAAATGAAAAGCCAAAATATTTGGATGCCACCGATGCTTTAGCGGTTGCTGTTTGTCATTATTTTCAGCGCAATGGTAAAACAGCAACTAACAAGTCTTATTCCGGTTGGAAAACATTTTTATCCGAAAATCCGGACAGGAAGATTTAAGAAAAATTATCGCTTATTCCTTTGGCGATTTTTTCTAATTCTTGTTTTTCTAATTTTAGTTTGGGCATAGCAAAATTCATGTCGCTTACGCTATTCATCGGTATTAAATGAATATGAGCATGTGGAACTTCTAAGCCAATAACCGCAACGCCAATTTTTTTACATGCGATTGTTTTTTTTATTGCGTACGCCACTCTTTTAGAAAACAATTGTAGTTCTGCAAAAAGTTCATCGTTTACATCAAAAATATAATCTACCTCCTGTTTGGGAATTACAAGTACATGCCCTTTAACAAGCGGAAAAACATCGAGAAAAGCCAAACAGTTTTCGGTTTCAGCTACTTTGAAGCACGGAATTTCACCGCTAACTATTTTAGAGAATAGAGATGCCATAATTATTTCTTAGTTTGATTTGTTTGCATGTTAATATTTTCGTCACCTGGTTTGTAAGGCAAATAATTTACAATGAATTGAAACATTTCATCCGTTGTTTTCATGCTTCCATTTCGCTCACCCACCAAACGTGGTGGGCTAAATGGGTTTAAAGGATTTTTACTTGTGTTATCAAAAACACCTATTGCTTTTATTAACGATCCCTTGGGAACATGAATTGGATTTTTAAATGTATAAAAATACTGCCACCTAAAATCCCATTTGTTTATATTAATAAGCGGAATAGTATCGCCATCGGGTTTAATTACAAATGCCCAATATGTTTTACCTAATAAATGCATGTGCGGATTGATGGTGATGATAGAAATATCAAACGGTACAATAATTTGCGTGTAAAATTCCTTCACCGAATCGGGCTGAATTTGAAGTGTGGGAACTACAGGCGCCTGGCCTAATGTACCCAATTGAAATTCCAAGAGCGGACGTTCGGGTTTCTTTGGCGAAAAGTAAATATTAAAATGCGAATCGTCTGTTGTGTCAATTGCAGAAGGGCCGTAGTGAATGTCTTTCAAAAAAATCACCGATTTTTTATTTACCGAAAATCCACCTATCCCTTCAGGATAAAGTTGTGGCTGAACACCGGGTAGATAATTTACTGCCGATGGTGTTAATGAAGGAAATGTTTTGCCATCATCGTTCGCTAATTTCATTTGAGTAAATGCTTCCTGATAAGTATAGTCTTCAGTGTTCACAAACCAAGCACCATCGTAAATATTTTTTTTCTTGGCATAATCATATTTTATTAAAAAGCCATTTACATGGTGCACTAGTTTTTTATTTCCAGGTACAAATTCAATCATTTTTATAAAAGTGTCACGCTCAATTTCAAACGGAAATTTCATGAGCATAAATACATCTTTATTATTTCCTTTTATTGAGAACAATTCCTTCATTTTCACCACTGCATCGGGTTTCCCAAAAACTGATTCGCTATTAAACAAGGGCTGATTTTCGGCATTGGTAGTATCACCAACCGGGCAGCCCTTATCAGTCCAGCTTTTCAGCATCGCAATTTCTTTGTGTGATAAATATTTTTCGCCAACGAAATGCGAATAGCTTACATCAGCCGGCCATGGTGGCATAAACCGCGATTGTGTAACCTTTACTATCGTGCTTGCCTTTTTTCGCACTTCATCATAACTTGTTAGTGGAAATGGCCCTGCTCCGCCTTTGTGATGGCAGGGCGAGCAATTAGTGAAAATAATTTTTGCCACATCCTTATTGAATGTGATTGTTGTATCCGAATTTTTTTCTGCCGCATCATCAATATTACTTGAACAAGACAGCAAGCAAAGCGGAAAAATGAGAAACAAAAATAGTTTATTAATTTTCATCGTTCTATATCGCAACCTATTGGTTCGGTAAATTTAACACTCGGCTGCTGTCCTTTACTAATAGCATCAAGCACATCGCGCAAATAAAAAACGGTAGCACTTAGTTTTTTAAACTGCAAATCGCTTGCACGGTTATCTATTTGGCCCGAGTATAAAATTGTGTCCTCATTCAAAACAATCACTTGCGGTGTAGTTTTCGCATTTAGTTTGGTACATAGTGTATTTTCGCAATCATACGCCACAGGCATATCTATTTTGTATTTCGATAAAAAAGATTTCAAATCATTGTTATTTAAAAATTTACCGGGATAAACCTGACAGAAAAAAAATTGCATAGAGGAATATGTATTCTTAAATTCATGTATCTCCGTTAAATACGATTCACTAAGCGGACATTCTGTAGATAGAAAAAAGAGTACTGTAATTTTCGATTCGGCTGTAATTACTTCGTTGCCATCTACATCAAAAAGCAGCAGATTGTTTTCACGCTTGTTACAAGCAGAAAAAAAAATTACGGTCATTAAAAAAGGCAGTGTAACTGCCTTTTTTATTTTATCTGGATATTTCAATTATCTCGAATTTTACCATGCCTGATGGAACTTTTACATCCACTTTGTCGCCCACTTTTTTTCCGAGCAGTGCTTTAGCAATAGGCGAATCAACAGAAATTTTTCCCTCTTTTAAATTTGCCTCTGTTTCCGGAACAAGGGTGTAATTCATTTGTGCACCATTGGCGCTGTTTTTTATTTTAACTTTTGAAAGGATAAACACCTTAGAGTTATCCATTTGCGTTTCATCCACCAACCTGGCATTAGCCAAAACCTCTTCCATTTTGGCGATTTTTAGTTCGAGTAACCCTTGTGCATCTTTTGCAGCATCGTATTCTGCGTTTTCCGATAAATCTCCTTTGTCCCTTGCTTCGGCTATTTGTTTTGATATGGAAGGGCGCTCAACCGTTTTTAGGTGGTGTAAGTCATCCTTAAATTTTTTTAAGCTTTCTTCGGTAAAGTAATTTATTTGTGACATGGCAGTTGTTTTAAACAGAAAAAGAATCCCTCTGCAGAACATACAGAAGGACTCTTTTTAAAATGGAATTTTTAGTATTCTACAAATTCATTCGGGCTCCAATTGTCCAAGAACCATTGAACGGATTGGTAGTACGATATGAAAAATCTAATCCGAATGTTGAACCTTTGGCTTTGTTCATAGGCACCTCCAGTGTAACGCCAGCAGTTGGACCTGTGAATGCGGTGGTTCTTTCTTCATCATTAAAAATACCATTCTCGTACATATAACCTACACGAATCATTAGAAATGATTTAAAGCCATACTCAACTCCAAATTGGAATTGGTCTTTTGAGAATGAATTAGAGTTGAAGTTACCTGCAACGGTTACACGGTGAGTTTTGTTAGCCGAACTATCTTGACCAAAATAAAAATCATAAGCACCACCAATATTAAGCAGCGATGGCAACTCAAAATCTGCCGACCGTTGCTCTACCGTTAACGAAGTACCTGTTGAAGGAACTGTTCCTCTAAACGATAGACCATCGCCTCTAAAGCGCATACGCGGACCAATGTTGCGTAACGATATGCCAAAGTGCACGTTATCGTATTTACCTGTTACGTATTGAATACCAGCATCCATTGCAACTCCTTTAGCTGAAACATCGGGTAACGATTCGTTAATTATTTTAACATTTAAACCGCCATAGATATTATCTGAGAACGCTTTTGCGTAAGACAATCCCAAGTTAAAGTATGTAGGACGATAAGTTCCTATTCCACCTTCAGGCAAATTAACTGTAGTAATTGGAATATCTCCGAAGTCTAACGACATCATGCTTAAACCAATTACTCCTGTAGCACCCACTTTTTGTGAGAAACCAAATGAGTTTATCCAAATATCGCTACCTACAAGCCAGTTAGTACGGGCAAACATCATTTCTGTTTTTTTGGTAAATGCTGTTCCGGCAATGTTTAAAAAAGATGCCTCCAAACCTCTAATAGAAGCTGAGTTTGCACCTGCCCAACCCGAACTGCGTGCCCAAGGATTAATAAGCAACTCAGTTGCTCCGGCTTGCCCGGCTCTGTCTTTATTACCTGCAATTAAATTGGTGGGCATTGCTGCCGCACCAATCATTGCTACTGTTAAACATATTTTCGAAAGATTTTTCATAATACTGATTTTATCTATGTAACTGCTTTTTCTTTTTATGATTAAAACTGATCCAAGTCAACCGGACGCATAACCCCAAACCATTTCAGGATTCTTTCGCCAACTCCATCCACATTAACGTGTATGATATACATACCGCTCGCAATTGGGATGCCGGCCGTATTTTTTAAATCCCAATCGAGTGATGTTTTGGGATCGTCCTTTTTAAACGTTCGGATAAGTGTACCATTTAAGGTAAAGATCTTAACAGTACATCTCTCCGGTAGATTGGTAACTTTAATACGGTTATCAACTTGGTTTTTTTCGTACTCTGAATAAGCATAGTAAGGATTTGGAACTACGTTAATCAGGTCGAGCGCTTTTACAGCTGATACATTATCGTTAGTAATCACCTGCAGATCGGCTGTACTGAATGTGTACATCGGTTTATTCACATTCAATGATGGATTTGCAGAATCAGGATCATTAGTAATGAAATGGAATCTTTGATATGATTTTTTTACCCTCAATTTTATTACTACATCTGACGATAATAACGTTTTGCCCGGAGATAATAATGGTACATTTACCCACATTGCATCTCTGTAAACACGAACCATTCCTCCACTAGGTGTAGTACCCTGTGGTGTTCCATTCGATGTTTTACGCAACTTGCGAGCCATCCATACACCTTCATCATAACGAGGACATGAATTAGTATCTGTAGCATTATGACCAAATACATAAACATAGTGCTGCCCACCAAACAATGGCTCCCCATTAACAGAATAGGTACTGGAAGTGGGATTCCACTTCATGTCCCTTCCGTTTTCGGTTACCATTGTTGAGTTTTCGCCAAAAGCCATATTTAGGCGCTCACCTGTTTCCAAATTTACTGCATAGCCCGGGAACCAACCCATTCCGGTTGCCGAAACGTAGTCAGCATCGTTAGGATCATTGGTAATAATACCATCACCCACATTACCATTTTTGTCAACTGATTTTCCACCACGCATTTGATGCTTTAATACAGTAAATGTACCTTGTAGTTCTGCAAGCGGATTAGGGGTAGTAAGGCTCGCAGGATTTTCTGCCATCTCTATAACTGGGCAACGTGTCCATTTAGATTTATCGGAAGTGAAAACCACATCAACACTTGCTGTATTCCTAATTTGATTTTGTGTAGGGAAATTATAAAAAGCAGGGCCACCCAAATAACAAGAAGCAGGAGTGTTTCCGTCTTGACGAGCCACCAAGCGATAAGGAGCCCAGGTACCACCAAGCACTTGCTCAAATTTTTGGTTAGGATCGCCTTCATCATTAAATGCGTTAGCGCATGGGTCGGCAGAGGCTACAGTTCCGCTTCTAATCCAGTTGGCATAAGAGAAACCATCCACATCTGTTACAGCAGATAACCATTGTTTTGAAGGGTCAGCAAAAGTAATTGAGGATGCCAAATAGCCATTACTTTCATCAATTGTAGGAATTGTTCCGACATCGGATACTTGCTCTATGTTTACAGATAATCCCCATTCCGGAATTAATTGCTCGTTACCCACAGCGATAGTTTTATCGGAAGATATTGTTACACCGCTTGTGTTATTTTTAAGTGTCCAGTTAGATGTGGTGAGAACACCATCAAACTTAAGAGTAAATGTAGCATCGGGTACGTTAAGGGGATCAACCACTTTAACATTAACAGGTCCGCCTGAATAATCGTACTGAATTAACTTAACAAAACCGTTAGCTCTTATTTGCTCACGCATTTCATCAGTAATACCAAGCACATTTCCGCCATTACCTCTGCCTTCTACTCGTGTTATTTTAGGTCCTTTCCCATAGGGTGCACTTTGGTTAGTTCCGTTTGCCTCTGGTGATGGAATATGTGGAATACCTGAATATATTTTCACATTTCTTCTACCGGCTTTGTAAGGTAATTTCTGACCGTTATATGAACTGGCAAAAATATTACTTGGATCAGGTGGGATATCCTGTTTATACTCCGCATACTGATTGTAGCCATAACATATTGCCATGTAATAATAAGTTTTATGGTTAACTAAAGTAGGGTCTCCGGTAGCAAATGCATCTTGATTTATACTGATAGAATGTGAAATACCGGCATCTCCACCATTCACTTCTTCCACAGGCACGTTAGCACCCAAGCTTGCATCGAAATTATAGTTGATGATTCTTGAAACGCCATCTTTTACATCGCATTGATAAACCAAGCGAGCCAGTGTAACATTTTTCAAATCAGCTTGAGATACAGTAGCATTTTTTAGCTGGAATATTTGATATCCTTGGAAGTTGAAAGTAGTGTCAAAACGATTAGGGCTAACAGTATCAATAATTAAAGGATCGTATTCTGTATAGTTTTCCAAATAATTATTTGACGTAGCTTTATTGCTTATATATAGAATAAGTTGTTTGTCTAATTCTTGGATTGTCATATCAGGTGCATCAGGGCCATTTAATACCTGGAAACAGTTATCAAATAGTTTTTGAGCTTTATCATCGGCAATTTTTATTAAACCAATTGCTGAACGGTTACCACCGCCAGTACCACGCGCCCATACTAAACCTACGGTAATATTATTTACTGCACCGGGCTTTAATGTGAACGGACCGGCAGTTTGTAAAAAGCGTCTGTCACCAAATATGTTGCCGGCAGTTACTTCATCCCAGTCTAATTGAGCAGCGCCAGGTGCAAACGGAGCACAAGTTCCACCAACTCCAAATTCATATTGATGGTCGGTATTTTCAGGGAACATAAAATTACAAACCGCTCCTGTATTGTAGCCGTTCCCGCCATAAGTAATAGGCGTACCATCGCGCCAAATTCCACGTAAGTAGTTATAAATATCAACACCGCCAGATGGGTTACCTCTTACAGAGCCATCATTATCGTAATAAACAAATTTACTCATGATTAATTGCTCTCCCGGCTCATCAATTTGACAATCCCTGTCATTATCAATGCCATCAGAGGTATCGGCTAAAGGACCTTGAAAAAAGTCGCAACCTAATGCCGGAGGATTTAACCCATAAGTGCCGGGCGCACCGCCACCATCATCGGCATCGCCATTATAAATAAAACCTAAACCTCGCGGAACATCGCAACCCACATAATCATCGTTAAATAAACCTAAATCAGGATCACACCATTGACCGAAATAACAATCGTTAATTTGAAAAAACGAGCGATTGATAATTTGATACGAATAAAAAGTCATGTTATTTATCTCATCGTTGGTAGTAAAACCAAAAGCTTGTGCACGAATTTCTAAGCCAATTGCTTCCGAACCGGATTCAGTATGAATATTTCCTTTATCATTAAACACCCACCATAAGGTTTCATCGCCAAATAGTTTCCACCCGCAGCCGGTTCTGTTGTTAACATTATAATCGGGAAAATCGCAATCATAAGGATTGTAAATACCGTCACCGTTTGCATCAAAGAAGGGTGCAAGGTAATGCCCTTGGTTTTTAGAAGGGTCGCCATTACCCGGCCAATTTAAAATTGACTGAGGAATAACGTACCCGGATTGTGGGTTAACGCAATTATCATAAAAAGACTGAACTTCAGAATATTTTACTCTAAAGTGTTTGTCATACTGGTCGCAAATTGCTATGTCCGTTGAAACACTCGCGGTGTCTAACGGTCCCGGCCAAAAGTCATTACCTGATTGGCGGTAAGTCATTGCAGCCACTTTTAATGTGTTACTGGCATCTAAGCCACCAATCCATAACGAACCGGCAAACATAGAATGTGCTCCACTGCCTTTAGGGATTTCGTAGCGTGCAGTGCTTAAATCCCACCACATATCACCACCTGTTAAAATAGTGGTTCTGATGTTGTTCACTGCTAATTCCGTTTGGGCTTGGCCGGGATTACAAGCAGCAGCAATTGAACTACCTCCGCCAGTATAGCGGCCGCCACCATTTACGTTTTCTTTAGCTGTTACATTCAACACCATCATTAATGATAGTGCCGATGTTGCTAACCATTTTGTTTTCTTGTTTCTCATAGTTGTTACTTATTAAAGGAACGGGATGGTTTATAATTTTTAGAAATCGAATTGTAAGCCCAAGCGTATAACACGCGGACGACTATAATTACTTGGGTTATTAACTTTTATTGAATATAAATCGCGGAACGATTGAGGGTTTATTTGACCATTAATAGCGTTTTGAGAACTAGCATCAGCCAAGAAACCATCATCGTTAGGATTACCTGTGTAACTGTAAATATTTATAATGTTCTTAGTGTTTAGCACGTTTAATACCTGTAAGTAAACATTTAAGTTTGCCATTTTCTTTTTATCGCCTTCGCCTTTACCAAATGTTAATTCAAAGTTTTTGTCAATACGTATATCCATACGATACTGCCATGGTAGGTTAGAACCATTTTGCGATCCTTTTAATACCGAGCGTTGTGCGATACCAAAGGCCGCTGCTTGAGTTACGTTCGATTGTTTGGTATAAGGTAATCCGGACCCGGCACGGAATACGATATTAAATCCAACATCAGATAATATGTTTTTAGACTTATCGCCTTTTTTTATTACTGGACCACGGTAATTCTTGCCTGTTCCAAAACGGTAGTCGAAGCTTGTAACAATTGCATGGCGTTGGTCAAAATCAAGAGGAATGGTTGAACGTAAGTTTGGCAAGCCGGAAGAAACCAAGTTATAACCACCTGATGCACTTGAGCCGGTACCATCAGCAAATTGTAATGTGTAGCTTGCGTTAAGCGTTACACCGCCTGATCTGCGTAAGTCGTAAGTAGCGGTAAATCCTTTGGTAGTACCAAAATCAATGTTACCGAAAGTGATGTAGTTTAGAGGGTAAGATTGGTAAACTTGAATAACCTGAATCATGTCGCGCATTTCGCGGTAGTATGCCGAAAGTGTTAAAGAACTGTTTTTCTTCTCACTTAATATTTGGCTGAATCCTAATTCATAATCAGTGGTTCTCTCCGGACGTAAATTAGGATTATCTAATACTTGTCCTTGGCGGTTAGCTATGAAATAGTAATCTGTTGGATCTAATCGCTGAAATGATTGTGGACGTTGAGTCAATACATCGTAATGAGCAAAGAAATTTGCAACATCAGATATGGGGAAAGAGAAGGCTATACGCGGCATAAAGGTGGTTTGCGGGTCGTAATCTTTAAATGCACCTAAGAAAGTTTGGCCACCCGGATTGTCATTAGGGTCTACTAAGTAAGGAGTTATTGTTCCTGTTGAGGAGGCATCTGCAATAACCGATGGATCCTCAACAACAACCCCTTGTGCATTATACCATACGTTTTCATTGCGGTAGCCAACAACACTTGTAGGGTTAAAATCATCAACATAAACAACAAAATTATCACCAATATTGGAAGGGTGGTCGCCAAGATTGGTAACTTCGCCAGCAGTTTTTGCCTGATAGAACAAATATTTATCAGCCAAAACTTTTTGGTTAGCATCAAAACGGTCAACACGCAAACCCACGTTAAATTTTAAATCTTTAAAGTCAAATTTATCTTGGATAAATCCTGCAACATAAATTGGTTGGTAAGGAGCTATGTCGCGAGAGAAATTACCGTTTGCATCTTTTTTGTTAAAGAAATCTTCAAATGTTGGGATGTTTTTAGATTTTTTACCATCGTAACTATAGCCATAATAGTTAACGAAACTACCACCGCTATTTAGTAAGTCGTCAGCGCTAAACATACTGATGTCGTATGTAGATGGGTCGTAAGCATCCACATCTATGAATTCATTTGCTCCTGCGCCTAATTTCTCGCGCAATTGTTTATCAAACCAAGTTTGAGAAGCGCCATCAACTGCACGCTCAAAATCATAAAAATCATATCCCTGAACGCTGAACGCATAAGTTGGGTTAGTAACATCTATTTGTGTTAATTGGAAATTGGTTAGCTGGCGCATTTGAGTCCACAATGCAATGGGAGAAACTGACCAATAGCGGTTATTACGTTGCTCATACTCAAATCCTATTTGAATTGCATGATTTTTAATATCAGCAGAGAAGGTTGTGAAAACACGGAACTGGCTATTGTCAGTTTCATTATATCCACCATATTGACGGCCGGTGTTAAAGAATAATGAATATACGTTTGATGGGCGATCGCCATTTCTTAAGCCTAATCCTTGTGGAATTTGGTTTAATGTTGAAGGGGATCCCGCAACCAAATCATAATACAAAGAGGTGTAGTTTGCTCCAAATGCGTTCATTTCCGAACGCTCAAAAGTTACCAATGTATCTTGGAATCCGGTCATATAAAATGCAGGACCATTTAATCCGTTTTCATTGAATTCATACGTTTTACCACGATAGGTATTAAACTTACCTATATAACCATAGTTGAAAAGATTTTTCTTGTGGTCTTCATCTTGCTCTACACGTTTATACTTTGAATAACCTATTTGTAAAGAGTAAAAAGCATTTTTGATATTTGAGGTTGACTTATTGTCTTTGTCCTCATCTTTTCCGAATTTTTGAGTGATTTTACCAAAAACGCGCCAAGTGTTGGTAATAACTTGGGGGTTATTTGATGGGTTCAGTAATGCGTATTCATATACGTAGTTTCGTCTGTTAATATAATCAACCGATCCACCTAGTGTGAACACAAAGTTGTTTCCCGGTTTAAAATCTAGTTTACCGCTGAAACGGATTGTGTTAGATCTTACGTTTTGTTTGTATTTAATGTTTTCTAATGAGTCTTTAGTTAAAAACTCTGCAGTACGATAAGTACCTGTTCCTATATCAGCCGGGCGAAGAGGAGTAACTTCCAAGCGAGAAAGTACATCGTCTTTCACTTTCCATGTTCCTACAGCTGATGGGTCATCGTCTTTCTCAGTAATAAACTCGCCTGAAACGAAATAGCCTAAAATTGTTTTTTTGTAACCTGTTGAATCTTTTTTAGTGTAAAGTGGACCGCCCAAGCTGTATCCAAAGAAATTATAACCATAACCATCTAAGAATTGAGAGGTAATTAGTTCCACGCCACCAAACATAGTTGATTGCGGACCACGAGTAGTAACAGAAACTATACCGCCTGTAGCATCGCCAAACATTGCCGGAACACCACCGGTAATAACCGATATTTGTTCAACTGATGATTGAGGAACGCCTGAAGTACCTATTACTTTCATACCATCCACATAATAATCCGTGCCTTCTGAACGACCACCGCGCACGTTCAACTCACTACCTTCGTCCGACTGAAACACACCTGCTGTAGTAGAGGCAACTGAGTTTAAGTTTTTTGATGGCATGTTTTGAAACTCTTCGCGAGTAACTGTTCCGCCCGATTTTGTATCCGGATCAATAAGTGGTTCTAAATATTCTACTATTTCTACCTCTTCTAATTGAGTAGAAGAAGGATTTAAACTCAAATTTTGATACACAGTTTTACCATCAACCACTAACACATTTTTCACTTCCACCGTTTGGTAACCCACATAAGTAGATTTTAAAGTGTAAGTACCGGCTTGCACCGGCTTTAAAGTATAGTTACCATTAATATCGGTAACGGTGGTTAAAACAGGAGTGTTGCCGTTCATAACGGCCACGTTAGCAAACGGGATTGGCTCGTTATTCGATTTATCGGTAAGTGTTCCTTTTAAAGTTCCGCCTGCAAGCTGCGCATAAGCTGCAACACCTGACAATAATACGGCAGTGATGGTTACGTAAAATTTCCGTAGCATATCTTTTAATTTAAGTTAATTGTTTCGTGCAAAAATTGAGGTGGTAAATGTATGAATAAAAAAATGTGATTACCAAATTTTTTTTTCAGACTAATTTAGCACTCAAAAATAATTAATAAAAACTGCTTTAAAAACTGTAGCACAAGCGGCTATTAGTAATTATTTCTCAATATGCATTTAACTTTATTTTTTTTATTCTCTTTCCGAGAGAAACTGAGCGGGGGGATGTTGCTCGGGTAAAAATTTATTGTTGTACCGTTGAACAAAGGTAAAAGTTTCAAATTAATAAACAAATTTTTTTTAAGTTTTTTTTAGCGGCCTCTTTTTTTCTTAAACCAGCGCTTGTAAAATGGCTCGCCACGGTGTTCGTTTATTCGTTTTGACTTGCGCTCGTGCTTTTTCATGCGCTTGCGTGTTTTTTTGGTTTGCAGTTTTTTATGGTATTGCTTTTTCGCTTTTTTTTCCAAGCGCTTTTGCTTGCGGTCTTCTTTCCATTTCTTTTTGTCTTTTTTGCGCTGTTCTTTCGTAGGTTTTGGTTCCTCTTTTTTGCCATCGGGGCTGTCTTGTGCATTTAAAGGAATTGTAAAAAGCATCGTCTGCGAAAGCAGAAAAACAAAAACTATTTTAAAAACCGATGAGCGCATTACAATATTTAGTTAATTTTATAGTTATAATAGTATTAATGAAAATAATGAATGGAATAAAAGTAAGTATTTTTTTGGCGGCATTTTTTGTTTTGTGCTTTTCGTGCCGAAGAGACCAAGAGCAAATACCTAATGTGGCGGTGAGTATTTTTATCAGCACGAGCGACCCGAATTTTATTGATTTGAATGCCGTGGGCGGATGGGTGTATGTAACGGGCGGTGTTAAAGGAATTATTATTTACAGGAAATCGCAGAATGAGTTTATGGCTTTTGACAGATGTTGCTCTTATAAGCCGAGTGTAAGTTGTGAGCGTGTGCGGGTGGATACGGTGAGCAATTTATTTTGCATAGATGATTGCTGCGGTTCGAGGTTTTTAATTACCGATGGCAGTGTCCAGGCAGCACCGGCTTCTCTGCCTTTAAAAAGGTATAATACCAGTTTTGATGGTATGAATATTAGTGTATATAATTAAGTGCCGTTATTTCAATTGCGATTCTAATTCTGCTTTTTTTGCATTAAGCTCTGCTAATTGTTTTTCGAGTTTTGCTATTTCTTCGGCTGGTTTATTTTTCTTTTTTGATTTATCTATTTCTTTTTGTTTGTTGGCTATGTCTTTTTTTACTTGGTCGAGTTTAATTTTAATTTTTACGTTATCTACCTTTTGTTTTCTGTCGTCTTTTTTCTGTTGCTTTTCAGCATCTTTTTTTTCTTTTTGAATTTGTTTTATTTTCTGGTCGGCTTCGGATGCTTTTTTTCTTTGTTCTTCTTCTTTGGTTAAAAGCGATTGTCCTTCGCCTGTTTTTAATTTACCTTTTAATGTTTTGGTGGTGCGTTCGTTTATGAGCTTTTGTTCTTCTAATCTAAATTTTAACGCGATAAGCTCTTGTTCTTTTATTCTTAAATTAAAACTATCCATTGGGTTTAATGGTTTAAATGCTGCTATTTCGTTTTCTTTGTTTTTTATTGCTGTTCCATAATCAATGATTGACTGGGTGCTTGAAATTTTAAGATTTTTAATATTTATTATTTCGTTTCTTTCTTTCTCGCTGCTTTTGGCTTTTAGGTTAAATTCTTGTTCTTTGGCAATGTAATTTTGGGTTTGGTCAATGGTAATTGTTTTATCAAGTGTTTTGGTGGTGCGTTCAAGGGCAAGTTTTGTTTCTTCTTGCTTGTATTTTAATTCTTGAATGTGTAATTTCTCAATCACAATATCTATTGAGTCAATTGTTTTCTTTTTTATTTTTTCGTTTAACTCAAATTCTTTTGTGGCTATTTGTTTGGTGATATCGGTAAATTGTTTTTGGTAGTTGTCTTTTTGGTCTTTTAATTCCTGATTAGGATCAGATGGTGGCGGAGTGTTTTGGGTATTAGTGTTGGTATTAGTGTTAGTGTTAGTGTTGGTATTAGTGTTAGTTGTATTTGGGGTGTTATTGTCATTGGTTTTGGGTTGTTTTTCTTTTATTACTAGTTCGCCCTGAAATAATATGGCATTGTCTTTATCGTCTTCTTTCACTTCGTCATCGGCATCTATGTGAACGCCTATGCGCCACACACCCGGGGTAATGCCTTCTAAATCATAAAAACTGATGGTTTGGTTTTTTATTTCGCGGGCGCTCATTTGGTGGAAACTATTTATCTCGTAAGTTTTAAAATAGATAACTGTTTTATCGGCTTCGTATTTTTCTTTGTTAAAGAGGTAAAGCTTTACTTTAAAATCGGGGATAATTTTTTGTGAATTATCGCCATCGGACAGAATCATGAAATTAAGGTTCTTGATAGTGCGGGTTTTATCGTTGTATCCTTCAAACCACATGTTGCCATCCAAGTTACTGGGGTAAAGGTTAGCATCTTGTGAAAATGATTTTAGGAATGAAATGAGGACGAGGGTGATGGTGGTAAAGTTTTTCATACGTTATTTTTTTGCGAATTTAATACAAATTGCATACCACAATGAGTATTATGTAGAGTTATAAAAAAAATCCCGAAACGTGTGTTCGGGGTTTTTTTATTGTATGCTTTACTCTGTACTTAATACATTATACTTTTATTAATAGCGGTATGCATCCGATTTGAATGGGCCTTGTACTGTAACGCCTATGTATTTGGCTTGTTCGTCAGTAAGTATATCTAATTCGCAATTAATTTTTGCTAAGTGAAGGCGTGCTACTTTTTCATCTAAATGCTTAGGCAGGGTGTAAACTTTGTTTTCGTAGTTAGCTGCATTGGTCCATAATTCTAATTGTGCCAGGGTTTGATTGGTGAATGAGTTGCTCATCACAAATGATGGGTGGCCTGTGGCGCAACCGAGGTTAACTAATCGGCCTTCGGCTAAAACAATGATGTCTTTTCCATCTACCGTGTATTTATCTACTTGTGGTTTTATTTCATCTTTTGTGTTGCCGTGGTTTTTGTTTAGCCATGCCATGTCTATCTCGTTATCGAAATGGCCTATGTTGCACACAATGGCATTGTGTTTCATTGCTTTAAAGTGCTTATCTACAATTATATTTTTGTTGCCTGTGGCGGTTACCACTATGTCGGCTTCTTTAATGGCGTTGTCCATTTTCATTACCTGGTAGCCATCCATTGCTGCTTGCAGGGCGCATATTGGGTCTATTTCGGTAACTATTACGCGCACGCCTTGTGATGATAGTGATTCGGCTGAGCCTTTGCCTACATCGCCATAGCCTGCTACTACTGCTACTTTGCCGGCAAGCATTAAATCGGTAGCTCTGCGGATGGCATCTACTAATGATTCGCGGCAGCCGTATTTGTTATCGAATTTAGATTTGGTTACTGAATCATTGATATTTATTGCCGGAATGTGTAGTGTTCCGTTTTTCATGCGCTCGTAAAGGCGGTGCACGCCTGTGGTGGTTTCTTCTGATAAGCCTTTGATGTCTTTTATTAGTTCGGGGTATTTGTCGAATACCATATTGGTTAAATCGCCACCGTCATCTAATATCATGTTAAGTGGTTGGCGGTTTTCGCCAAAGAATAGTGTTTGTTCTATGCACCAGTCAAATTCTTTTTCGTTCATGCCTTTCCAGGCGTAAACGGATATGCCTGCTTGGGCAATGGCTGCTGCTGCGTGGTCTTGGGTGGAGAATATATTGCACGATGACCATGTAACTTCGGCTCCGAGTTCTACTAATGTTTCTATGAGTACGGCTGTTTGTATAGTCATGTGCAGGCAGC
>JAGVMA010000001.1 GCA_020054095.1 Bacteroidia bacterium
ATTACCTGTGATGTTACGGTATTCGCCTTTTTTTACTTGCGCAGGTTTTACTTCGTAGCGAGTAATTGTTGTTTCGGTTGTGTCACCATAATTATAACCCGCTTGCAACACTTTTATGTTGGCAGCAATTAAATCTTCGCGTTTTTTAAACTGCTCTTTTATATAATCAATAGTGTTTTCTAATTTCCGATTGTAAACCCAACAAATAAATCCGAGCACAAACATATTTTTACTTCTGTCAACTTCTTTTGTGCCTAAGCCCGAATCGGCTAATGTGGTTTTGGTGAGCTTAGTTACATCCACTTCTATTACTCTGTAATTACTTAGCGAACCATCTTTTAGCGGATTAACATCTTTAGGGTATTTGGCAAGTGCCAAATTTTGAGCACCAAATCCATCGGTATTAACTATTATAGTTCCGCCTTTTTTTAACTGAGCGAGGTTTGCTTTAAGTGCTGCGGCATTCATCACCACCAGCACATCGCTTACATCGCCTGGAGTATGAATTTCGGTACTGCCAAATTGCAATTGAAACCCTGAAACGCCCGGCAAAGTGCCTTGTGGTGCACGTATTTCAGCAGGGAAGTTAGGAAATGTGCTCACATCGTTCCCGTAAAGTGCATTGGTAGATGTAAACTGCGAACCGGTGAGTTGTATGCCATCTCCTGAATCACCTGCAAAAAGTATTACTACGTTTTCTTTTATTTCTTCTTTAACTATTGTCATATTTTTATTTCAAATCAATGTTAAACAAAAAGGTCTTTCTGCTTTTTATGCGGAAAGACCTTTTATAAAATACCTTTTGTTAACTATAAAGAATCAATCCGAACAGAGCGTGCAGCAACACATACAGCATTTGCTTGCAGTTATTAGAGATTGATATGTTTTACTCCAAATCATTTTTTGTGATGCCAAAGATAAGTGATTTTAATATACGCTAATATATTTTTTATGCCTGAGCAGTGGGGCCGCCAAAATTCATAGGCATAGGCGATGGTTCAGTATCTTTTATAGCACCGTGTACAGATTCGAACTTACCAATGTTATCCTTCAATGCTTTCATTAATCGCTTGGCGTGCTGTGGTGTTAAAACAATCCGCGATTTCACCTTTGCTTTTGGCACACCGGGCATCATTTTAATAAAATCCACCACAAATTCGGATGGCGAATGAGTAATGATTGCAAGGTTAGAGTAGATGCCCTCAGCCACTTCTTCGCTTAGCTCAATATTTAATTGATTAGAGTTGTTATTGTTTTGTTGTTCGTTCATGGTGTTAATTTTAAGATTATAAAAGTACAACTATTTATGTTTCTTGAATAATCACTGAAGTCATTGTTAGGGAACCGGCAATAGCAACATCATTAAAAAAAGTAATTTTTTCATTCTCTTCTTTTTGAGCCAAAGCATACAGAAGAGGTAAATAATGTTCGGCACTTGGCACAGCTAATTGAACTTCTTTGCCTAAGTTCTTATAATTGATAAGTGCATTATGATTGCCCTCCAAAATGTGTGTTTTAAATTTATGGCTCGCCTCTAATGCCCAATCATAGCCGTATGATGGCTCTTTGAATTTATCCCAAGCAACCATTCCAAGATTATGTACCATATTTCCGCTACCAATAATCAGCACTCCTTTTTTTCTTAAAACAGCCAGCTGTTTTGCTAAATCGTAATGATACTGTGCATCTTTAGTATAATCAATACTCAACTGAATAACAGGTATTTCAGCTTGAGGATAAATATTTTTAAGAACACTCCAACAACCATGATCGAGCCCCCATTTTTCACTCAGCTCAACAGCAGTTTTATTTATTGTGCTTTGTGTTTCCGTTGCAAGCCACTTGCTTCCTGGTGCGGGATATTGTACATCAAACAATGCCTGAGGAAAGCCGCCAAAATCGTGAATAGTGGGTGGTTTTTCTTGTGCTGTAACAAAAGTGCCTTTAGTTTCCCAGTGAGCAGAAATCATTAAGATAGCTTTGGGTTTTGTAATTTTATTACCCAATACCCTCATTTCCTTAGTAAAGGTATTTTCCTCAATCGCATTCATCGGATTACCATGGCCGATAAACAATACAGGCATTTGTTTCGTTTCGCTGTTTGTTTCTATTAATTTATTGAGCGCATTTAATTTCATACCTGTTCCAGTTAAAATTGGCAAAGCTGCTACTGTTTTTATGAATTCTAACCTCTCCATTTTAGTTTCTATTTTACGAAAATACACATTGGATATTAATACCCTTTAGCTAAAAACGAACATGGACAAATATTATTTTTCGCACCACAGAATTCAGCGATATTTATTTCTGTATAAGATTCAGTTTCTGTTCCTTTTTTGAAAACTATTAAAAAATATTTTTTTCATACACAATTACCGATTAAACCACTTAAACCATCGGCAAAAATTACCATAGCCACGACCAAGCTAAAATGCCGTATCTTACTAATGTGAGGGTATAAAAACTCACGCAACTTTTGTATAAAAAATGTGTCAACATTAGCGAGAGATAAAACCTAAAAAATACAGTTGTAATTTTCCCCTATATGAAGAAATTTTTACTACCCCTCTTAGCTTTTAATTTATTAGTTTTTGTAACCGCTTTTTCGCAATCCACTACCTGCCCATGGGTAAATGCCGGACTCGACCAAACCGTGTGTGCCCCCAACTGTGCCACACTTTCGGCTACCTATTTGCAAGTTAACTCCACTACTACTTACACGCAAGCCGTTATTCCCTATGCTCCAGATCCGTTTAACGTGGGCACTACTGTTACACTTTTTGACGACAACCAAACCGGATTTTTGGCTTTACCATTCACCTTTTGTTATTACGGTAACGCCTACAACCAATTTATCATTGGTTCTAATGGTTGGTTAGGTTTCACGGTAACCACCTCCACTTGGGTAATTACCAACCCTGTGCCTGACAACAGCGGTGCTTCACCGGTTAACTGCATTATGGGACCATGGCATGATATTAACCCTGGTGTGGGCGGAACTGTAAGATACCAAATGTATGGTAGCGCTCCTTGCCGTAGGATGACAGTATCTTGGCAAAACGTACCAATGTACTCTTGCGGTACACCCGCTACTCAGCAAATTATAATTTACGAGACATCTAACATCATTGATAATTTTATACAAACTAAACCACTTTGTGCAGGATGGAATGGCGGACAGGCAATACAAGCTGTGCATAATCTTACCGGAACTGCTGCTGTGGTTATACCGGGCAGAAACAGCCCTACTCAATGGACTGTAAGTAACGAAGGACGCAGATACACTCCAGCCGGAACTAGTGCTACAGCCATAAGCTGGATAAACAATACTACCAATGCTGTTGTGGGAACTACTGCATCGGTTAACGTATGCCCTACTGCTACTACAACATATACTGCTCAAATTACTTACACTAATTGTAACAACACAACAACACAAGTTACCGATCAAGTAATAGTGAACGTGTCACCACCATTAACGATAAATGTTACGCCAAGCAATCCATCTTATTGTCCGGGTGGTTCGGTTAATTTAGTTGCGAGTGGTGCCGGAACTTATGTATGGTCTCCCGCCACTGGTCTTAGTTGCACCAATTGTGCTAACCCTACTGCAAATCCTACTGCTACTACTACTTACACGGTAGTTGGCACAAATGGTGCAGGATGTACGGGCTCAACTACTGTTACTGTTACCGTTTTACCTCAGCCAACTATTACTGTTACGCCATCTGCGCCATCAATTTGTATTGGTGGTAACGTATCTCTCACGGCAAGTGGTGCAAATACTTATGTGTGGTCTCCGGCAACGGGATTAAGCTGTACTAATTGTGCCAACCCTACTGCTAACCCTACCGCCACTACTACTTATACTGTTGTTGGCACAGGAAGTAATGGTTGCACTAATACAGCTACTGTTACTGTTACTGTAAATCCATCACCTACCATTACTGTTACACCAAGCAATCCGCAAATATGTATTGGAGGTTCTACCAACTTAATAGCGAGTGGAGCAACCACTTATGTTTGGTCTCCTGCAACAAATTTAAGTTGTACCAATTGTCCTAATCCAATTGCCAACCCTACGGCCACTACTACTTACACCGTTGTAGGAACCAATGGATTCGGCTGCACCGGCACTACAACTGTAACTGTTACTGTAAACCCATTGCCCACAATTACCGTAACTCCATCAGCGCCATTAATATGCGTAGGCGGCTCGGTGAACTTAAATGCGAGTGGTGCAAATACTTATATATGGACACCAGCAACAGGATTAAGCTGTACTACCTGCGCTAACCCATCGGCTAACCCAACTGCTACAACCACTTATACCGTTACCGGAACATCGAGTGCCGGCTGTACTAATACTGCAACTGTTACCGTTACCGTGAACCAATCGGCAACACTCAGCACTACCTTTACAGCACCATTGTGTAACGCTGGCTGCAACGGAACAGCAACTGTAACTGCCACAGGCGGAAATAGTCCTTATACCTATATATGGAATCCATCGGCACAAACTACTGCCACTGCTACCGGCTTGTGTGCGGGGACTTATACTGTAACGGTTACAACAGCTAACGGATGTACTGCCACGGCTACTGTTACTGTTACCCAACCCACTTTGTTAAATGCAGCAACATCAATGACACCGGTTTCTTGTAACGGTGGAACA
>JAGVMA010000072.1 GCA_020054095.1 Bacteroidia bacterium
GCAGGTGCGCTGCACAGGTATGTTAAAGTCTGCAACTTTTAAACTGCCCACGTTTAAAATATTATTTGTGTAACTGTAAATAGCTGCACGCACATTTTGGTTTAGCTGTGTATTAATGTTTGTAAACAATGCGTTTTGCACATTGGTATTACTGCCATTGCTGCGTATGCCTATGTTGTGGTTATTAAAACGGTTTTTAAATTGTGCAAATGCTTCGTTACCAATTTTTATTTGTTGCACGTTTATTATGTCAATTGCAACATCGCTGCGCTTGCCAGCGTATGGTGGCAACAAAAAATTGCCGGGGCTTAATATTGGGTTTAATGTTAATGTGTTATACACATTGCTTGCACATGTAAACTCAGTATTTTGCACTACCCCCGAATGCACGCCATTAAATGGGTTTACCACTATGCTACGCAAATTTTTATTAAAACCACACGTTCTTATTTTATACACACCTCCATTGTTAGATACAATGGTGTTAAACGCATCTTCAAAATAACTGGTGTTAGCTTCAACTGTTGATGTGTTGTTTGTTAAATAAATACCATCCCACATAATACAACATCCTGCTTCAAAACGGTCGTCATCTAAAACAAGTGTGCGACCTGCTAATACATTTATTTTGCTGTAAGGTCCCATATAAAAATGGCACTTGGTAAATGTGATGTTAATGTCAATTGTAAGCGTACCGTTTAATAAAAATTTAGCTAATGTAATATTGCTTGTATTAAACAATGCAAATAATGAAGATGCAGTTGTATATGGAGTATTTATTCCTATTTGTAAATAGTTGCCCGGAGGGAAAATGCACGGTGAGCCACCCGGGTCTAATGTATCGCAGCAAGGGAAAACAACTAATGTGCTGCATGCCTTGCAGCCATTGGTATCGGTTACACAAAATGTAACTGCTCCACCAGCAGTACTCATGTTAAAACCACTTGCAGTAGTGCCTGTGCCCGTTACAATGCCATTGGGCGTATTGGCAGTCCAATCATATATATAATTAGGATTGATAGGATTAACTGTGTAAACATAGTTTCCTGCATTTGGGTCGCATGCTACTAATGGGCCTGTAAAACTTGGCGCAGTGGGCAGCGGAAAAACTTGTACCGTGTGCTGTACGCTACTGCTATTACCGTTGACATCTGTAACAACTAATGTTACAGTGTATGTGCCTGCGGCAGCGTAAGTGTGCGATGGATTTTGCTGGTTAGATGTAGTATTATCGCCAAAATTCCAACTGTAACTGATGGGCGTAAATGTTAAACACGTTGACATATCATTAAACTGTGTTGCACTACCTAAGCACACATCTGCGTATGAAAACTCTGCAACAGGGCCACTTATTTTTATAGTAGTTGCAAATACCAAAGTGTCGCAGCCATAAATGGTGAGTGTAATGTTGTAGGTACCGGGCTGAGCGTAAGCATGGCAATCGTTACCGCTATAGGTTGCGCTTGAACAACCGCCAATATAATTACACACTGTCCATCCATCACCAAAATCTAAAATAATGGTGGGGCCGCCAACGGTATTTGGATTAAACGCATTTAGTGCCTGCGATTGTATGCAAACCGGGACACCCACGCAAACAGGCGCGGGACTGGTTAAAAAACCGGATGGGTTAGGAAAAATAACTATTGCGCATTGAACACTATTGTTATTAATCGGATTTCCATTGATGTCTGCTTCATATAATGTGGCAATATAATTACCTGGAGCAAAATAAGTAATACAAGGGGGCTGAGCGCCAATGTAACTAGCGGGAACGCCTCCCGGAAAAGTCCAAAAATAATTTTTAAAACAGGATGTATCTAAATTACCATTGGGACCAAATGAATTATTAGTAAAAGTTAAACAACCCGGACAACCATCAGGTGGGCAGCCAATAATCAGCAAACAGCTTTGCGAAGCCAAACATATATCAAATGGTTTTAAAACACTTGATGGCGATGGATTTGCAATGCCATAAGCTTTAAAATAATAAGTGTTGCCAATTGTTAAATTACTAACAGTTAAATTTATTACGCTATCGGGCAAGGTAACAAACGAACTGTCAACTGCAACCAATGTAGAGCATGTGCCGCTGCACACTATTATTTTTCTGAAATATTCTGCCGTATCCGCTCCAAGATTCGTAAATGCAACTTGCATACTGCTGTTCGTTGCCGTAAAACTTGTCCAGTATTCTGTTCCTAAAGTTGAAAGATTATTATAGCAACTATCGGTATTAGTTAAATTTAAAGCATTAGCACAACTGTTTTGTGCATTTGCATTTATGCGCCAGCAGCGCAGCAAAAAATAAGGTGATTAGTTTTTTGATGGTAAAGTGTGTTTAACTGTTTGACTTTATTCTCATTTTAAATATATAAAACTTTTTAGTTCCACTTTAAAAGTTCCTTTTTATTTAAAGTAATTTATATGTCGCAACACTATCATTTTTGTTGTATGCAAAAGCATGAAAAAGAATTGGTAGATGAGATTGGCAGAAAAATAAAGGAATTACGTAAAAAAGCAGGCTACAGTAGCCAAGAAACATTTGCTTACGATGCTGATTTGCCGAGGGCTTTATATGGCAGACACGAAAAAGGAGCCAACCTAACTATATTGAGCTTATTGAAAATATTGAGAAAACATAAAATAAAGTTTGAGGACTTTTTTAAAAATATTTAGTGCGGCTAAACAAATTTTTCACCTTTTGAAACTTTCACATCGTTTACAAAATTGCGAATTTGCTGTTCGTCTTTTTTAGGGCAGATTAAAATAATATTGTCAGATTCAACTACAATGTAATCGTTCAATCCTTCAATAACCACTAATTTATCGTTCGATACGTTTACAATACAATTAGCCGAGTTATACATCATCACATTTTTTCCAACTATGGCATTGCCGTTAGCATCATGCTTAATGTGTGTGTAAAGCGAGCCCCAAGTGCCTAAGTCGCTCCAACCGATAATGGACGAGCGCACAAAAACATTGTTTGCCTTTTCCATTATGCCGTAATCAATTGAAATATTTTTGCAGGTGGTGTAAGCTTTATCAATAAATTCTTTTTCTTTTTTTGTTCCGTACAGTTTTGTTCCTTCCGAAAAAAGCGATGCCATATCGGGCAAATATTTTTCAAAAGCGGTGATTATACTTTTGGTGCTAAAAATAAAAATTCCAGAGTTCCATAAAAAATCGCCACTCTGCAAAAAAAACTTCGCCATTTCGGCATCGGGTTTTTCGGTAAATGTTTTTACTTTTTTTATGCGCTTGTCTTTCTCCGTTTTATCGGGTTCGCGAAACTGAATGTAGCCGTAACCGGTATCGGGGCGCGTGGGGCGGAGGCCAATGGTAAGCAAGCAATTATCGGTTTTAGCTTTTGTGAAACACGATTTTATTGCTTTTATAAATGTATCTTCTTTAATAATCAAGTGGTCAGATGGCGCTACTACTAAGTTAGCATCTTTGTTTATCGCATTTATTTTATACGCTGCATAAGCCACGCATGGCGCTGTATTTTTGCGCGCTGGTTCACTTAAAATATTTTCTATCGGCAGTTTGGGTAACTGCTGTTTTACAAGTTTAAGATAGGCCTCGTTGGTAACAACAAAAATATTTTCGGGCGGCATTAGGCGAATAAATCGATCGTAAGTTTGTTGCAACAATGTGCGACCTGTTCCCAGTACATCTAAAAACTGCTTGGGATGTGCAGTACGGCTCATGGGCCAAAATCGGCTGCCCACACCTCCTGCCATTATCACACAATAATTATTTTTTTCATCTTATTACCTGCGCTATATTACGACAAGTTTTTTAAAGCCGCTCGCAACCCTGAAATGATAGCCGTTACATCTTCTAACTTGCAGGTGCCCACCGATACACGATACCAATTTGATTCATCGGCCGAGCCAAATGCATAAAACGGAACGATTGCAATTTTTGCTTCGTCTAATAAATACTTGGTGATGTCTTTAGTGCTGGCAAGCACTTTGCCATCTTTTGTTTTTTTGCCGTGCAATGCAAATTGTACTGTTAAGTAAATAGCCGCTTGCGGTGCTATTGAGTTTACATGGTGTCCTTCAGCTTTTAATTCTTCAATACCGCTGTGCAAAGCATCTAATCGTTTGCTTACTTTATCTTTTATATCTGTTAAAAAATTATCGTAAGCAGCAGTGTTATTCAAATAATTAGCGGTAGCTACTTGTTCTGCCTTTGGCGACCAAGCGCCCATGTGCCCTAAAATAGATTTCATTTTATCCATTATTCGTTTCGGACCAAAAGTCCAACCAACACGCACGCCTGTTGCGGCTAATGATTTTGAAATACCATCAATAAAAACTGTATAGTTTTTAATTTCCGGATTTAGTAATACCGGATTGTAGTGCTTGGTGTTACCGAATGTAAGTTCCCAGTAAATTTGATCGTACATTAAATAAAGTGGTTTCTCGTCAGCAGTTCTACGCTTGTTTTCGGCCACTATTAAATCACAAATTTCGCGTAAATCTTTTTCGGTAAAGGTTGTTCCTGTAGGATTTAATGGCGAACAAAGTGCTACCAAGTTTGCTTTGCTGAGATGTGGTTTTAACTCAGCAGCCGTGGGCATAAAATTATTTTCGGGTTTGGTTTCAATTAAAATATTGTTGCAGTTATTAAGATGCGAATAGTGATTATTATTCCACGATGGAACGGGGAACAAAACTGTATCGCCATCATCAACAAGTGCTTTAAAAGTGGCGTAAATAAGTGGGCGAGCGCCACCGGCAATTATAATTTGGTCGGGCGCATAATCTAATCCGCCTTTATTTTTCAGGAAAGCTGAAACCGCTTTACGCAAATCGGCAATGCCATCGGCAGGCGGATAATTAGTTTCATCATTATTATATGCTGCTATAATTTCTTGTTTTAACTCAGCCGGAATAGGAAATATTTTAGGGTTAAAATCGCCAATGGTAAGATTGAAAATTTTTTCTCCGTTTTTTATCTTCTCATTCACTTCACCGGCAAGTTTAATAATTTCCGAACCTATAAGTGTTTCGGCAATGTGCGAGAGTTTTGTTGGCGTTTGTTTTTCGGCAGTTGCAGTCATGTTTTTATTTTTTTCGGGATGCTAAAGTATAAATAAAAACAAATGATTGGCTGCTTGTTTTTAATTTCATAGGTAACATAAACTTAGCCGGTTAATTTTAATTGCACCTATTGGTAAATACTTAATTTTGTGCCTGCTTTATGAAAAGTGTTTTTTTACTCTTAGTTTTTATTTTCTCCTCAGCAATCGCTTTTGCCCAATCACCGGATGTGAGCCAACCTTGGAATTTGCAACAGTGTATTGAATATGCCATAACGCACAATATACAAGTAAAGCAAAGCGAACTAAATTTAGAATTACAAAAAGATCAATACACGCAAAGCAAGGGCAATATATTGCCGAGCATTAATGCCAATGCATCGCACACGCTAAATGCCGGCCGTAGAATTGACCCTTTCACCAATACTTTTGCTAACAATACGGTAGTGAGCGATAACTTCAGCATCAGCGGTAGTCTTACGCTATTTAGTGGTTTCCAAAACTACAATACCATTTTGCAAAACAATTACAATATTATTGCCGGCAAATACGATGTAGATAAAATGCGCAATGATATTTCACTTAATGTGGCAACTGTTTACCTGCAAATATTATTTAATAAAGAATTAGTTACCAATGCACAAGCCCAAGTTGACATTACCAAGCAGCAAGTGGAACGTATAAAAAAACAAGTGGATGCCGGAGTGCTTGCCAAAGGAAGTTTGTATGATATACAAGCGCAGCTCGCATCAGAAGAACTGAACATGGTGAATGCCCAAAACCAATTAGATATTTCTTATTTAACGCTATCGCAATTATTGGAGATAAATGCGCCCATTGAAATTGTGAAACCCGATTTAAATGTTCCGCAAAACATAAACATGAATTTAAACCCAATCCAAATTTTTAACACCGCAGTTACTTTAATGCCCGAAATAAAAAGCAACGAGTATAAAATACTAAGCGCACAAAAAGGACTAAAAATTTCGTACAGCGGGCTTTACCCATCGCTTACCGTAAGCGGCTCGTATGGTACAGGTTTTTCAGGAGCGAGTAAAGATATTTTATCAATAACACCCACCGGTAGTTTTGATACTACCGGAATTACCACCGGTGGCGATTACGTGGTGGTGCCCACTTTTGACTATAAAACACAAACTACCCCATTTAGCAAGCAACTCGACCAGAATTTGAATAAATCAATAGGCGTGTTTTTAACCGTGCCACTTTTTAACCGCTTTCAAAACAAAACAAATATTTCGCGCTCGCGCATTAATGTGCTTAACGCACAATTATCGCTCGACTTGGCAAAAAATCAATTACAAAAAAGCGTGCAACAAGCTTATGCTGATGCTTTTGCCGCACTTAATAAATACAACGCAACTTTAAAAACAGTGAGCGCCATGGAAGAATCGTTTAAATACACCGAACAGCGTTACAACGTGAATATGATAAGCACATTTAATTACAACGATGCAAAAAACAAACTGAACAAAACAAAATCGGATTTGCTGCAAGCCAAGTTCGATTATATTTTTAAGATGAAAATTTTAGATTTCTACATGGGCAAACCATTAACACTATAACATTTAAACATGCGTAAAATTTATATTTATTCGTTGATAGGCATTTTACTACTCATTATTGTAATTGCAGTAAAAAAATGCGGCAGCACCGGCTCGCTCGAAGTTACCACCGAAAAAGCAAACAAGCGTACTATTATTGAAACCGTTTCGGCTAACGGAAAAATACAACCCGAAGTGGAAGTGAAAATAAGTTCGGACGTTTCGGGCGAAATTATTGACTTACTTATTAAAGAAGGCGACTTGGTTAAGAAAGGTGATTTGCTGGCGAAAATAAACCCGGATATTTATCAGTCAACTTTAGAGCGAATGAACGCATCGGTTAACACAGCAAAAGCAAATTTGGCTAATACAAAAGCACAACTTGAGCAGGTTAAATCGCAATTTGTGAATACCGAATCGAATTACAATCGGCAAAAAAAACTGTACGACCAAGGCGCCATTTCACAATCTGAATTTGATAACGCAAAAGCACAATACGAAAGCAGTAAAGCAAATGTGGCTGCTGCCGAAGAAAATGTAAAAGCATCGGAGTTTCAGGTAAAATCTGCCGAAGCGGCACTGAAAGAGTCAAACGATAATTTGCGAAAAACCACCATTATCTCTCCGGTGAACGGAAAAGTAATAAAACTTAGCGTTGAAAAAGGCGAGCGCGTGGTAGGCACATCGCAAATGACCGGAACAGAAATGATGGTAATTGCCAGCAGCGATGAAATGGAAGTGAATGTAGAAGTGAACGAAAGCGACATTATTCGCGTGCATTTGAATGATACTGCCGAAATTGAAGTAGATGCTTACCTCGACCGAAAATTTAAAGGCATAGTTACTGAAATTGCTAACTCAGCTAATACTACCGGTTTATCTGCCGACCAGGTAACAAACTTTACGGTAAAAATTCGCATTCTCCAGTCGTCATATACCGATTTAACAAATCCGTTCCGCAGAGGAATGACTGCCACTGTGGACATACAAACCAAGCGCGCTTTCAACGTGGTGTGCGTTCCCATTCAATCGGTTACAACACGCATTGATTCTACTTTAATAAAAAAGAAAGAGAATGAAAAAGACAACAACGAAGGCGAAGTAAAAGTGGTGGACGAAAAAGAAAAAACTGCCAAAGAAGAAAAAATAAAACCACAAGAGTGTGTGTTTATTTATACTGCCGATGGAAGCGCCAAACTTATAAAAGTAAAAACCGGAATACAGGATAATAATTACATAGAAATTACTGAAGGATTAAAACTGGGCGATGAAGTTATTTCTGGACCTTACACAGCAGTATCAAAAATGATACGCGATGGGCAAAAGCTTGACAAAACAAGTGAGCTTAACTGGGAAGAGAAAAAGTAATTTTCACACAAGGCAAACAAAAATTGCTTGCAGAGCTATCATTCCGTCTATAACAAAGAGGTAATATTCTTCGCCTCTGTTTTTATTTGCCATAAAAATTACAAAGCAAGTAGTAGCTGCCGAAACCATTAGTGCAGGAACAAACGGCTGACTAAGTGCACCATGTTTTAAAACAAAACCCACAAAATAGCACCTGAAAATTACGAGTGCTGCAAAAACAAAAACCATCAGCACCGATACTATTTTTGCTGCACGTATTCCGTAAATTATCGGAATTGTTTTTACTCCGGCAAGGCGGTCAATAGCCATATCGCGGATATTAAAAACGATGCACAATGGCAAAATAAAAAAGAAACGCTCGGCAGTTAAAAGCAGCAAGTGTTTATTATTTAGGATGGCGGAAACAAAACCGGTTTCGTGTTGCACTTTAATATAATATGGAAAAACAACCGTACTAAATGCCCAAAGCAATGCTATATAACTTGCTTTTACTAATGGCACCGAACGCAAATTAACCACAGGCAAAAAATAAAGCGATGCCAGTAAACTAAAAACCGAGAAAATTAAAATTGAATTTAGTTGCCAAAAATTGACAAGCGGCAATGCCGCAAGGAAAAACAAAACACATAGCGCAGTAAGCAGTTTTTTGTTTCTAAAAATCCACCGATGGCGCTCCGAAGAATTTTCGGACTTGTAATTTTCAGATAGAAACAAACGCTGTGCATTATAAAAAACAAAGGTGGAGCAAAATACAAATGCAATGTACACCCATTCTGCACGGTGTAAGTTGCCAACCACAATATAAGTTTGCCAACTTGCAGCGGCAGCGCAAAACGAAATAAAAAAATTACTGTAGAAGATGAAATTGAATAACCTCTTCATTACAAATTACGCTGGCCAAGTAAAATGGCGGTAACCAATCCCACGCCCAAACCAATTGCACCACCCGTAAGCGAATAAAGCGTTTTTTTCTTTCGCGCTATCAATTCATAACCCATTAAATAAGTGTCTTTTTTCAGGTACTCTTTACTCAAAAGCATTTTGGTATTCACTTTTATTTTCGGAATTTTTACAATAAAAGTAAAGGCAATGGGCCCGGCAGGTGCAATAACCGATGGCGAAAAAATTGCCGATGCAGTGCCCACTAAAAATCCGCCAATAAAATCCCAGCGGGGTTTGTAGCCGCGCTTGGCGTCATATTCGCCATAAACAAAGTAGCGCGTTTCGTCAACCGTAAAAATATTACCTGATATGGAATCAAATTCATAATAAAAATACTCTTTACCATTGCTGCCGTATTTTATTGAAAACAGGCGCTCGCCTTCTGTTTTAAGCTGGCGCTCTTTTTTCTTCATGTTAAATTTATAGGTAACCACATCGAGGGTGCTATCAATAATATCGCCCACTACAAGTTCGCCATTCATAAACCACAAACTGTCTTTTGTATTTTGCGAATTAGCTGCAAGACAAAAAATAAGCGGTAAAAAGAGCAAAAAAAATCGTTTTATCATCAGCGTAAAAATACAAACAAATAAGAAGCCACAACGCCTTGCGCTGTTAATAAGTCGCACTGCGTGGGTATCAAAACTTTTTATCTTTGCTATCCTTTTTAAATACACCATTATTATGAAAACCGACCAATTTGTAAATCGCCATAACGGACCAAGTAAAAAAGACATTGATTTAATGCTTAAAAAAACGGGCGTTAACTCAGTTGATGAACTTATCAATCAAATTATACCTGATAATATTCGGCTAAAAAAGCCGCTGAAAGTAGCTGCCGCTGTTACTGAATTTCAGTATTTAAAAAACCTGCGAAAGCTGGCTGCAAAAAATAAAGTTTTTCGCACCTATATCGGATTAGGCTATAACGGAACAATTGTTCCGCCCGTTATCCAGCGCAATATTTTAGAAAACCCGGGATGGTACACGGCTTACACTCCATATCAGGCAGAAATTGCCCAAGGCAGATTAGAAGCGCTTTTGAATTTCCAAACCATGGTAATAGATTTAACCGGAATGCAAATTGCCAACGCATCGCTTTTAGATGAAGCAACTGCCGCTGCCGAAGCAATGGCAATGCTATTTTCATCGCGAAGCAGAGAGGCGCAAACAAAAGGCGCTAATCAGTTTTTTGTGGATACTAACACTTATCCGCAAACGATAGATGTTTTAAAAACACGCTCGGTGCCGATGGGCATTGAAGTAGTGATAGCAGATTGGAAAAGTTTTACGTTCACCGATAAAGTTTACGGAGCATTGGTTCAATACCCAAATATGGATGGGCAGGTACACGACTATAAAGATTTTGTGAGCAAAGCAAAAGCAAACGGAAGTGCAGTGGCAGTTGCCACCGATTTACTTGCCCTGGCGCTTTTAACACCTCCGGGCGAATGGGGTGCCGATGTGGTTTTTGGCAACTCGCAGCGCTTTGGAGTGCCCATGGGATATGGCGGCCCACACGCAGCTTTTTTTGCATCAAAAGAAGAATACAAACGCCTTTTCCCGGGAAGAATAATTGGCGTTTCGGTTGATTCGCACGGAAACCCTGCACTACGCATGGCATTACAAACCCGCGAACAACACATACGCAGAGAAAAAGCAACATCTAATATCTGTACCGCACAAGCATTGCTCGCCATTATGGCAAGCATGTATGCCGTATATCACGGGCAAGATGGAATAAAAGGAATTGCACAGCAAGTACACGCAACAGCAGTTCATACTGCTAACGAATTAAAAAACTTAGGTTACGAAACAGAAAACACCTTGTATTTCGATACGCTAAAAGTAAAACTACCGGCAAGTGTAGCCATGAGCAAAGTAAAAGACCTTGCCATGAAATACGAAGTTAACCTCCGCTATATTGACGATACCACATTTACCCTTAGCTTAGACCAAACAACCGACCCCGAAGACGCATTAGACCTCATCACCATATTTGCAACCGCCAAAGGCACACCGCCCAATGCAACAAAAATTGATTTCACTAATTCAGCTATTGAAACATCGGCACTAAAACGCACAAGCAGCTATTTAACACATCCTGTTTTTAATTCGTATCACAGCGAAAGCGAAATGATGCGCTACATTAAGCGTTTAGAAAACAAAGATTTATCGCTAACCCATAGCATGATTTCACTTGGCTCGTGCACCATGAAACTAAATGCCGCTGCCGAACTTTTACCACTCACCTGGCCCGAATGGGCAAACATTCATCCCTTTGCTCCGCTCGACCAAGCTAAAGGATATGCAACTGTTCTAAAAGAACTTGATAAAGATTTGAGCAACATCACCGGATTTGATGCCATGAGCTTCCAGTCCAATTCAGGAGCGCAGGGCGAATACGCAGGGCTGATGGTGATTCGCGCTTACCACCATTCGCGTGGCGATTTGCATCGCAATGTGGCACTCATTCCACAATCGGCACACGGCACAAACCCTGCAAGCGCTGCTATGGCAGGCATGCAAATAATAATTGTGAAATGCGATGATAAAGGCAATATTGATTTAAAAGATTTAAAAGAAAAAGCAGAAGCCAATAAAGCAACCCTTTCGTGCCTGATGGTAACTTACCCATCTACACACGGAGTGTACGAAGATGGCATCAGAAAAATCACAAAAATAATACACGATAACGGAGGCCAGGTTTACATGGATGGCGCAAACATGAATGCACAAGTGGGCTTAACATCTCCGGGAAACATAGGTGCCGATGTTTGCCACCTTAACTTACATAAAACTTTTGCCATTCCGCACGGAGGTGGCGGCCCGGGCATGGGCCCGATAGGCGTAGCCAAGCACCTTACACCATTTTTGCCAACGCACCCAATTATTGCCACAAGTGGTGATAAGGGCATATCGGCAGTAAGCTCTGCCCCTTACGGAAGCTCACTTATTTTACTAATATCGTATGGCTATATAAAAATGCTCGGTGGCGAGGGCTGCACCGAAGCCACTAAAATGGCAATACTCAATGCCAATTACATGAAAGAAATATTGAAAAACCATTACCCTATACTTTACACCGGAAATAACGGGCGCGTAGCACACGAAATGATTTTAGATTGCAAAGAACTAAAACGCATAAGCGGTGTAGAAGTTGCCGATATTGCAAAACGACTGATGGATTACGGCTTCCATGCACCCACAGTAGCATTTCCGGTGCACGATACACTGATGGTAGAACCCACCGAAAGCGAAGCCAAAGCAGAATTAGACCGCTTTTGCGATGCCATGATTGCTATCAAAAAAGAAATAATACAAATAGCCGAAGGCAATGCCGATAAAGAAGATAACGTAATTAAAAACGCACCACACACTGTAAAATCAGTAGCAGCATCTCAATGGAACCACCCTTACACGCGCGAACAAGCCGTGTTTCCGTTAAAATGGGTAAAAGAAAACAAATTTTGGCCCACCGTGGGCCGCGTGGATAATGCCACCGGTGACCGTAACCTTATTTGCACCTGCCCACCCATAGAAGCATACCTGGAAGAAAATGCTGTTGCTTACAACTAAATAATATATTACATTTGTACCTCAAACTAAAAAACCAAAAACACATGAAAAAAATTTACTCTTTTATTACTTTGCTTGCCATAAGTGCTATCACATTTGCGCAAAGCTCAAGAAATTCCAACAACCTATCGAGCAAAACAATAATGTGGGATAACAATTACCCATCTACACAGGTTGCTATTGACACACTATCTAACTTGGAGCCGGACGATACACTAACAATATTTAATGATCAAAATTGGGGATACGCCTTAGGACACAATAGCTATGGCGATATTGCATGGGCTGAAAAATACACCGTTACAGGAAGCGTATCGGTACTGGGAGGTGCTTATTTCTTATATGCAAACACCATACAAAGCGGAAACACAAATGCGATGGGACAAATATATTCTACCGGTGCAGATGGTCCTGTTAATCAAATTGGTAATTCTGCAAACATTCCATTCTCAAGTATTCCATTAGGTGGCAGCGGTGCAACATACTTTGCTTTTGGCACTCCAATTGCTGTTACTAACAGCTTTTATACGGTATTTAGATTACCATCATACACCTCAACACAAGATACCATAGGTGTAATTACTTCACGTAATGGAAACCGCTCTGCGGGAGACAGTACCCAAAATGCTGCTATGTGGAACGATAATATGTGGTACTTAGAGGAAACAGAAAATTTCGGCTTAGTAGTTACCTATTGCCTGTTTCCTATTATTAACTTTCCTTCCGGAGTAGGTAGTGTTAGTAAAAATGATTTAACACTTTATAACGCATACCCTAATCCGGTTAGCAGCAATGTTACATTAAAATACGAGTTGGTTTCTAACTCAGATGTAACCATTAAGATAATGGACAGCCAAGGAAAAATATTACAAACAATACAACGCACCAATTTAACTAATGGCACCCAATACGAAATGGTTGATACCTCCAACCTATCGTCCGGAACTTACTTATTTTCTGTAGTTTCGGGTAGTGCTACATTAGTAAGTTCGTTTACGGTAAGCAAATAAAAGGATAACAGATTTTAAAACACAGCAAACCCCGTTCGCCAGTGGCGAACGGGGTTTGCTGTGTTTTAACAGCAGTAGTTACCTCACGCATCCCATCTCATCTCTCAGCTACACAATTACGGTTTGCACCATATCGCTCCAGGGGCCGCTGCGGGCTTGGTTTTTAATATCTATCCACCGGCCGTAAGCAAATAGTTTTTGGGTTGTGTTAGCGGCACCTAATTGGAGCGTAAAAAGGGCTTCGGTGCGTATTTCTTTAGCGGGGCAATCGTCCACACTATTAGGTGCGGTGCTGCCAATGAGGTAACGTATTTCTAAGCCATTGGCCCCTTGCGGAATGCTGGCACGGCTGGCATCGTGCGCGCTGCGGCAGCTAAAGCGCATGGAACCGCCACCGCCAAGGGGTTTCATGTCAAAAAACAATTCGGTGGCAATGGGCGTGGTGGGCACGGTGCGGGTTTCGTCACGTTCTTTGATGTTAAATACCTGGCGGTCCTGGGCGGTGCAATTGGGGCTTGCGCCTATGCGGTCGAGCTTATTAAGCTTAGGATCGGTTGCCCATTGGGTAAATTGTTTTTTGCTGTCGTTTTTTTCGGTGATGGCTGCACTATCGCGGATGCCTTGCTCTTGCTGGGTTACCACTTTTTGGTATTTCAGGTTCCAATCGTTTTTGTAATTAACCCAGGCGGTAAACTCGGGGCCGGTTAAGCTTAGCCGTTCCCAATTAGGGGAAGCAAAGCCCGGATTGGTTGCCGTTAAATAAGTGGCCGTTGCGTTAATGTAGGTGTTAAAATCATTGTCGGGTTGTGGGATTCGTGCTGCCATGTTTTTTGTTTTTTTATTTGGTTAATAATTGATTTTTTATGATAGCGCTACTAAGGTAGTAACTGCCGTGGCTAAGGTTATAGCTACTGTAACCAAGGTTGTAACCATTACAACTGTGGTTATGGCTGCTGCAACTATGGTTGCGGCTTTTCCAACTATGGTTGTAACTGCTGCAACTAAGGTTGTAACTGCTGCAACTAAGGTTGGAGTATATAAAGAACACATCTATAGCACATCAATCGCAATAGCAAATTGTAAGGCTAAAACTTTAGTCAAACATAGTGCAGCACACATGGCCGATGCAATAGGAAATAAACCAAAGGGCAAAAATTAAAACCAATGTGCCAATAGCTAAATGGCAATAGCAGTTTTAAAAACACACAACTGTTTTTTGGCAACGGTAAGCTGTTTACCATCGGCCATAAGCAAAATATATTGCTTGTGGCGAGTTATACATTTAATAGCATTAATATTAACAATGCACGAGCGGCTAATGCGTAGAAACAAATCAGCAGGAAGCTTTTTTTCATGCACACCAATGTGGTGCGAGCATACCAGCTGGCTGCCATTGGCCAAATAAAAATTACTAAAGCTGCGCGCAGATAGTATATACAATATAGCATTGTATTGCACCGGCCTAATATCCTGCCCGCAGCATAAAAAAATTTTATCCATTGCTTACACCATTCATAATTAGTACACTAAAAAAAACACTACCATTAAAACACACAATGCAAAAAGAAAGCAAGCCGCTTAGTAATTGTAAACTATTTCTGTATACAGAAATCTTAAAAAAGTACAGCTTTTTTTAAAAAAAGGTAAAAAGCATACCTCTAAAACGAAAGTAATAAAAAAAGCCAATATGAAAAAAAATGTAGTATATAGTTTGCGTTTTTTGTTACCTTAGCAGTCACTTAACTAAAAAAACAAAAAACATGAAAAAACTCTACACCTTGGTATTAAGTACGGTGGTTACAGTTGCAGCAATGGCACAAAGCACAGCTAACCTGCCTATTCTTAACAAAACACCACGTACACCAAATTCAATTCCCCAAAAACCGGTAGCACCACTTGCTACCAGCACATTTATTATTGATTACGATTCGGCCGATGCGGTGGCACAGCAAAACACATTTGGTTTTGGGTTCCAGCGTTTTATCTGGGATTTTAACTATAATTACAATGTTCCGGCAGATACCGGCTTAAAATATTTTGTAATTGCATTTGACAGCTTGTACGATTCATATATGCAAGTTGGTTATAACCGCGCAACGGTAAACAACGTGCGTATTGACTCTATTCACATGATTTTAGGTCAAGAAAACAATTCAGGAGTGGATGATACAATTACGTATAAAATTGTAAGCGTTAATGCTAACGGTTACCCCGGAACTACTGTTTTATGGACGTATGATTATATTATACCAGCAACCAGCCCATTCGGCACAAATTGGTTACAACCGGTGCTTTTATCAATCCCTTGCGGATACACTACTGCAAGTAACGTAGATCGTTTTGCATTACGTGTAGAATATCACGGAAACAAATTAGATACTTGCGGATGGATTGCAGGTTTCGGTAACCAAGGTCAAAGTGGCACTTGCAACATAGCCGCTAACCGCACAGAATATTCACCATACAAAATGACGAATGGCCAGCCATACAATGCCAACACATTTACGGTGTGGACACAATATTTATCATACGGCACATTACCCAATGCAGCTGGAGCAAACATCTATTATGATTGCAATGGAAGCGGACAATATGAGCCGGGCGCAGGCGATGGTGAAAATTATTTACAAGACATATCGGTTTTTGTTCAAGTAACCACCGATCCATTATCCATAAAAGAAACCAACTTAGATTTTTCAATATCGCAAAACGTGCCCAATCCATTTAACGGCAACACGATGATTAACTACGAACTGAAAAACAATTCAACAGTTGCATTAACGGTTTTTGATATTACAGGCGCAGTAGTAAAAAACATACAATTAGGCAAACAATTAAGCGGCAAACACAATGTAACCATTGATGGAACCGATTTAACTGCCGGTATTTACTTCTACACCTTTAATGTAAACGGAAGCACCATCACTAGAAAAATGACTGTTATAAAATAACCGCTTTATTTTTTCGTTCTATAAAGAGTCTCGCCCATCAAAGGCGGGACTCTTTTGTTATATTTGCACCCGATGAATAAACCATTAATAATAGCACTATTGATTTTTGTTGGAGCAATAAGCACTAATGCCCAACAATTGTTTTTGCTAAAGAACAAGCAAAACAATACTATCCCACAATTATATCAGCAACCACAAATTGCAAGCGATTACAACAGCATTGTGATAGATTATGACAGTGCCGATGCCCGCGCATATAATAACCAATACAGCCGGCTGATGTGGCCCATGAACATGCGTTATGCCACAAACGATACCGCACCTAATTTTTGCATGGTGGCTTATGATAGTTTATACGATGTGTATGCCGACACGGCATACATAAGCGATAGCGTTACCAGCTTAGGGCTTGATTCTATACACTTATTCATCGGTCACGAAAATAATTCAGGACAAAACGATACACTGATAACAAAAATTGTATCGCTAAACGCAGATGGCTATCCGCAGATAAATAATGTGCTGTGGAGTTTTATGAAAATAATTACGGCCAATAATCCGCTAAGCGGAAATTGGCAACAACCGGTTGTGTTAAGCCACACACCATACGCATCCATAACAGGCAATGGCTTTGCCGTAGTGATAGAATATTACGGCAGCACACTCGATACACTTGGTATCATTGCCGGATTTGGCCATACCGATTCGTGCGGAACGAGTGCATACAATGCAGATACAACAAATTTTTCGCGCATCAGGATGCAAATAGGATCTAACAGATTTAAAGCCAATAGCTTTGCCAAATGGTCGCACCTTACACAATTTGGAACACTGCCCACGCCAAATGGCGCCAATGTTTTTTATGATTGTAACAATAACTCGCAATACGATCCGGGTTCGGATGGAGAATCGTTTTTGCAAAACATTAAGCTAATTGCATTTCTTCAAACCAACTCGGCAAGCATTAACGATTTTAATAATGCACTTGAACTTACCAATGTTTACCCTTCACCGGCAAGTTCCGTTATCAGTCTCAAATACAATGGAAATGATTGCATTAAATATACTTATCAAATTACAGATATAACAGGCAGAGAATTGCTGACTGGAAATAATAGTTTTTGCCTCACAGAAAAAACCTTAACACTTGATGTAAACTCACTCACCGATGGCGTTTATTTTATCACCATCATTTCCGTAAAAGGTAAAAGCACTAAGAAATTTGCAATAAGCAAATAATTATTTTTTGCGAAGCGCTTTCATAAATTTAGCTGCATAAACAAAGTCAACCACACGCTCGTTGTCAGTATCTAATATCTCTTTGTTTGTTCCTTCCCACGCTTTTTCGCCTTTGAAAATAAATGCAATTTTGTCACCAATCTCCATCACCGAATTCATATCGTGAGTAATAACTACGGTTGTAATTTGATATTCGTCAGTAATTTCTTTTATCAAATCATCTATCAATAAAGATGTGCGCGGATCTAAGCCGGAATTGGGCTCATCGCAAAACAAATATTTTGGTTGCACCGAAATGGCCCGAGCAATAGCAACACGCTTTTTCATTCCGCCACTTATTTCGGCCGGAAAAAGTTTGTTTGCATTATTAATATTTACACGTGATAAGCAAAAGTTAGCACGCTCGCGCATTTCATCTTCGCGCATATTGGTAAACATTCGCAATGGAAAAATTACGTTTTCTTCCACCGTCATGCTATCAAACAAAGCCGAGCCCTGAAAAAGCATACCTATTTCTTTACGCACTTGCTTTTTTTGCTGCAAGTTCATGGCAGTAAAATTTCTTCCATCGTATAATATTTCACCTGTATCTGCCTCGAGCAAACCCACCATACACTTTATTGTTACCGATTTCCCCGAGCCGCTTTCGCCAATAATTAAATTGGTTTTTCCTTTTTCGGCAGTAAACGAAAAATCTTTTATTACCGTGCGCTCACCAAATTTTTTTGATATGTTTTTTACTTCTATCATATCAAGAATAATTGTGTGGTTACAAAGTTGGCTATCAAAATCCAGATGCAACTGTAAACAACTGCTTTAGTACTGTTTTTGCCCACTTCAAGCGCACCGCCATTTGCATAATAACCGTAGTAGGAAGAAACGGATGAAATGATAAACGCAAAAAACACTGTTTTAATAAGTGCATAAGCCACATTATATGGCCTGAAATCGTACTGTATGCCATACATATATTCATGTTCGGTAACAGCGCCCGTTAAAATTCCGAAAATATAACCACCAAAAATGCCGAGCACCATGCTTATTGCTATTAAAAAAGGATTGATTAAAATGGATGCAATAATTTTAGGGAAAATCAAATATCCTGCTGAGTTAATTCCCATTATTTCGAGCGCATCTATTTGCTCGGACACGCGCATCGATCCTAATTCAGATGCAATATTAGAACCCACCTTGCCCGCCAATATGAGACTTATCATGGTGGGCGAAAATTCCAAAATCATCGAATCGCGCGCTGCTACACCCACTGCATAAAGCGGAATTAACGGGCTTTCGAAATTAAATGCCGATTGAATGGTAACAACCGCTCCCATAAAAAGTGAAATAATTGCAACAATGCCCAGCGAGCTTAAACCAATGTTTTCTATTTCAATAAAAATTTGTTTGCGATAAATAGAACCTTTTTCGGGGCGGCTGAAGGCGCGGCCCATTAATTGATAATACTTGCCCAGATGATAAAACACCGATGAAATCATGGTGGATAAAAATAGTTAGAAATAAGCAAACTAATTAGTTAAAGTAGCGTACAAATATTAAATTTGATGTGTTAATTACAAGATGATGAACAAAAAAATAGTACTCGTTATTTTCTCAATCGCACTGCTGTTCTCATCCTGCTTTTTATTCCGGAAGAAAAACAAATGCAATACTTGCCCGCACTGGAGTAAAACAAACAACCATTCAACCATAGGCACCAGCGCCAAGCGCTAATTAAAATATACCCTATTTGGGGTATATCCATGTTTTAGTGTAAGCCTATATTTGCATCATGCAACAGCAAACTTTAGCCGAATTAAAAAAAGGAGAATCAGCCACGATAGAATCTATCTCTGATAGTTTTGTTTCGCAAAAACTAATGGAGATGGGCGTGGTGCCGGGCGAACTTGTGGTGCTTGAGAAAATTGCGCCACTTGGCGATCCTATCGCTATCAGCATTTCAGGATATACTTTAAGTTTACGAAAATCCGAAGCGGCAACTGTTTTAGTAAGTAAAAACTAAGATATTTGCTCTACTCATTTACTGATTTGAATTCTTCATCACCAAAAAATAAAATAACAGTTGCCTTTGCAGGAAATCCTAATTCGGGCAAATCAACGCTATTTAATTTATTTACCGGGCTGAAGCAAAGCACCGGAAATTTTCCGGGCGTAACGGTAGATAAAAAAACAGGAACTGCTCATTTATATAACGAGGCAACAAAAAAACTTGTTGAACTAGATTGTATTGATTTGCCGGGCATTTATAGCTTACAGCCTAATACGGAAGACGAAAAAGTGAGTGCCGATGTTTTGCTAAACAATAATGACATAGATATTGTTTTGATAGTTGCCGATGCAACCAACTTGCGCAGAAATTTATTTTTAGCCACTCAAATAATTGACATTGGCAAACAATGCGTTTTGGCGCTTAACATGATAGATTTAGTTGAGCAGGGTGGAATGCAGATAAATATTAATTTACTGGCAGAAAAATTAGGGGTACCTGTTTTACCCATCAGCGCAAGAAACAGCAAAGGAATTGAGAAAATAAAAAAGGCTCTTCTAACAACAATTAGTGCACCTGTAACAAAATTTATTTCTGACAAAAACGGTGAAATGCAGGCAGAAAATATTTTGCGCTACAAGCTGATTGATAAGTTGATTGAAAACGTAATTACAGAAAAGCAAATACTGCCATCTGAGAAAATTGCAAAACGATTGGATAAAATACTGACTCATAAATTTTGGGGATATTTCATTTTTTTATTTGTGTTGGCACTCATATTTCAGTCGGTATTTATTTTGGCTGAATATCCAATGGTGTGGATAGAAAATTTGTTTTTATGGGCAGGTAATAAGTTTGCTGAAATTTTACCCGAAGGCAAATTAAGCGACTTGTTCATCAATGGTATCTGGGCGGGCCTTAGCGGTGTAGTAGTATTTGTTCCTCAAATTGCATTTTTGTTTTTATTCATTGGCATTTTAGAAGATACCGGTTACATGGCTCGCGTTATTTTTATTATGGATAAATTAATGCGAAAGTTCGGGCTCAATGGCAAATCGGTAATTCCGCTTATTAGCGGCATGGCTTGCGCAGTGCCGGCAATTATGTCGGCCCGCACAATTGGTAATAAAAAAGAGCGACTGATAACCATTTTGGTTACGCCCCTGATGAGTTGCTCGGCACGATTGCCGGTTTTCACATTACTCATTTCAATGATAATACCAGCCACAAGCAAAGTGGGATTTTTTAACCTGCAAGGATTAACGCTGATGGCACTTTACTTGCTCGGATTTGGCGCTGCATTAATTGCTGCACTGTTTTTGAAATTACTTTTAAAAACTACCGATAAAAGTTTTTTCATTCTTGAACTACCTATCTATCGTGCGCCACAATGGAAATCAATAGCTATAAATATAATTGATAAAGTAAAAGTATTTGTGGTGGATGCAGGTAAAGTAATTTTAGCAGTATCAGTAATATTGTGGGCACTTTCTTCTTTTGCACCCGGAAGCAGATTTGAAGAATTAGAAAAAAAATATGATCAGACACAAAACGATGATAGCGCTGCTACAAAACTTGCGGCAGAAAAACTTGAAGCATCGTATGCCGGCATACTTGGTAAAATAATTGAACCCACCATAGCTCCTTTAGGTTTTGACTGGAAAATAGGAATAGCATTGGTTACATCATTTGCAGCCCGCGAAGTTTTTGTGGGAACAATGGCAACTATTTACAGTGTGGGCGATGAAGCTAACACATTATCAATTAGAGAAAAAATGTTGAACGAAAAACGAGCAAACGGTGCTGCATTATACAGTGTTGCTACTTGCCTGTCGCTAATGGTGTTTTATGTTTTTGCCATGCAGTGCATGAGCACGTTAGCAGTAGTTTATCGCGAAACAAAATCGTGGAAATGGCCGCTCATTCAATTTGTTTACATGAGCATACTTGCATACGCAGCAAGTTTTATTACGTATACAATTTTTAACTGATGGGCGGCAAGCAGCTTGATCGCAACATTGCAGTTCTTAACAAATACATTGCACCTGATGCATCGGCAATTTTAGCACAGTGGATTTATGTTTATGATTTTAAACTGAAAATAAAAAAATCGCGTGCTACCAAATTAGGCGATTACAGGCCGCCTGCCGAAAACGAAAACCACACCATAACAATCAATAACGATTTAAACAAACATGCGTTTCTCATCACATTTGTGCACGAAATAGCTCACTTGGTGAATTGGGAAAAAAATAAAAATCGTGTGAGTCCGCACGGGGAAGAATGGAAAGAAGAATTTAAGCGACTGATGCAGCCGTTTTTTCAATTAAATATTTTTCCGGATGATGTGAGTATTGCACTAAGAAATTACATGCAAAATCCGGCAGCTTCAAGTTGCTCTGATTTGGATTTACAGCGTGTACTAAAAAAATACGATTCATCGGGAACGGGCATTTTGCTGGAAAGCATTCCGCTGAATTCACTGTTTAAATCAGGTAAAGGAAAAATTTACAAAAAACTTGAAAAGCAACGCACAAGATTTTTATGTGTAGAAATTGAAACGGGAAAGAAATATTTATTCAGCCCTGTAGCCGAAATTGAACGAATGTAAAAGTTATAGTTTAGCTTTTACCTCCACCATTTCGTATCCTTCAATAATATCGGCTACTTGAATATCGTTAAACTTATCAATGTTCAAGCCGCACTCGGTACCGGCAGCCACTTCTTTCACATCGTCTTTATGGCGCTTTAATGAACCTAATTCGCCCGTGAAAACAACTATGCCATTGCGGATAACGCGCACTTTTGTATTTCGGGTCACTTTGCCATCAAGTACCAAGCATCCGGCAACTGTTCCTACTTTGGTGATGTTAAACACTTCTCTTATTTCGAGGTTACATGTAACTTTTTCGTGAAACTCAGGTGCGAGCATACCTTCCATGGCAGCTTTTACTTCGTTAATTGCATCGTAAATAATTGAGTAAAGTCTGATATCAATTTGTTCGGTTTCGGCAAGTTTGCGGGCGCCAGATGACGGGCGAACTTGGAAACCAATAATGATTGCATCTGAAGCTGATGCCAATAAGACATCCGATTCGGAAATTGCGCCCACCGATTTATGGATAACATTTACCTGTACTTTTTCGGTAGATAGTTTCAATAACGAATCGGTTAAGGCTTCAATTGATCCATCCACATCACCTTTAATAATTACTTTCAACTCACGGAAATTTCCTATTGCCAAGCGTCTGCCAATTTCATCGAGTGTGATGTGTCTTTGTGTGCGTATACCTTGTTCGCGTTGCAACTGCAATCTTTTCGATGCAATTTCTCTTGCTTCGCGCTCATCATCAAGCACGTTAATTTGATCGCCTGCTTGCGGTGCACCATTCAATCCTAAAATTTGAACAGGGAAAGATGGGCCTGCTTCTTTAACAGGTAAGCCACGCTCGTTAAACATCGCTTTCACTCTTCCGCTATGTGCGCCTGCCAAAATTATATCGCCCACATGCAGTGTTCCCTTTTGAATTAAAATATTTGCTGTGTAACCTCTTCCTTTATCAAGAGAAGATTCAATAACTGCTCCCGAAGCATTACGTTCCGGATTAGCTTTCATGTCGAGCATCTCAGCTTCAAGCAATACCTTTTCTAAAAGCAAATTAATATTCAATCCCTTTTTTGCCGATACTTCCTGGCACTGGTATTTTCCGCCCCACTCTTCCACTAAAATATTCATCTGCGAAAGCGCTTCGCGAATTTTATCGGGATTAGCTCCGGGTTTATCAATTTTATTGATGGCAAAAACCATAGGCGCGCCTGCTGCCTGTGCGTGGTTTATGGCTTCTATGGTTTGTGGCATCACGCTGTCATCGGCTGATACAACTATAATTACCACATCGGTTAATTTAGCACCGCGTGCACGCATGGCTGTAAATGCTTCGTGGCCGGGAGTATCTAAAAAGGTAATTTTTTTACCGCTCTCTAATGTTACATTGTAAGCACCAATGTGCTGTGTAATTCCGCCTGCCTCGCCTGCTACCACATTTGCACTTCGTATGTAATCAAGTAAAGATGTTTTGCCATGATCTACGTGTCCCATAACGGTAATAATTGGCGGACGTGGCACTAAATCTTCCGGCTTATCTACTTCTTCTTTAATTGACTCTTGGGTTTCTGCGCTCACAAATTCAATAGAGAATCCATACTCTTGGGCAATCATGCTTATTGTTTCGGCATCTAATCGCTGATTAATTGACACAAACAAACCTATGCTCATGCACGTAGAAATAATTTGAGTTACTGGCAAGTTCATCATCGTTGCCAATTGATTAGCCGAGATAAACTCGGTTACTTTCAAATTTTTACTTTCTGCTTCTACTTGCTCTGCCTCTTCCTGCATTCGAGTGCGAACTTCTTCGCGTTTCTCTCTGCGGTATTTTGCGGCTTTTGATTTGCCACCACCGCTTAATCGGGCAAGTGTTTCTTTAATTTGCTTTTGTACTTCTTCTTCTGTTAATGCCGGTTTATCTTCTTTTTTCCTCGGGCCTTTGTTGCCAAATTTATTATCGCGGTTAAATGGAGTGTTGCCTGTTGCAGGTTTGTTATTGGAAAAGTCTTTGAAATCAACTTTGCTTTTCTTGATGCGCTTTCTTTTTTTCTTACTTAAATCATTTGCATCGTTTGATGAAGCAGCCGGTTTTTTCTTTTCCTCTTTTAGTTCAATTTTGTGTAAAATTTTTGGGCCTTCTAGTTTTTGGTAAGAAGTAGGAATAAAATCTTCTTTCTTTTCTTCTTGCACCACCTCTGGTGTTACCCCTGTTTCTTCTGCTTTTACTTCTTCGGCAGCCTCTTCAGTCTTTTTCTTTCTGCCTTTTTTTACGGTTTTTTTCTCTTCTTCTTCCTTTGGTTCTTCTTTTTTCTTTTTCGTTGCTTTTTTAGGCGTTTCTATTTTTTCGAGATTAACTTTCGAAACAACTTTAGGGCCATCTAATTTTTCGGCTTTTGCTTTAATTACAACTTCGGGCTCTGCTTTTTTGGGTTTTGCTTTTTGCTCTTGGTTGCTTTTAATCATCAGCTCTTCTTCCTCTTCCACTTTCTTTTTTGGCTCGGCAACAATAGTAGGTGCAAACTCCTCGCCTGCTTCGCGTTTAATTTTAGCTTTGGTAATATTAGTAGCGTTTTCTTTATCTTTTATTTCGGATGAAAATTCTGCCATTATTAGCCCATGCTGTTCGGCTGTAATTTTTGTCATTGGGTTAGAGTCAACCTTGTGCCCTTTTGATGCCAAAAATTCAACTACAGTTTTAAGTGCTACGTTACATTCTTTAGCTACTTTACTTAGTCTTTCGAGTTTTGCTTCGCTCATATTTTTTTCTGTTGGGTAAAATTATGTTAGGATTTATAGTTTAACCCAAACTTGTTTTTTGTATTTGTTTGTTACTTTTTACTCAAATTCTGATTTAAGGATGTTATGAACTTCAGTAATTGTTTCTTCTTCCAAATCGGTGCGTTTTACTAGCTCTTCTACACTAAGCTCTAATACGCTTTTTGCAGTATCGCAACCTATTGCTTTTAGTTCATCAATAATCCAACTGTCAATTTCATCTGCAAATTCTTCTAAATCCACATCTTCAATATCTTCATCTGTATCGCGATATACATCTATATCATAACCGGTTAATTTACCTGCCAGTTTTATATTGTGTCCGCCCTTGCCAATAGCCAACGAAACTTGATCGGGTTTCAAATATACTTCGGCACGTTTGTTTTCTTCATCCAACTTTATGGTAGTGATTTTAGCAGGGCTAAGTGCACGCTGAATAAAAAGTGTAGGGTTGGTAGTAAAGTTAATTACATCAATGTTTTCGTTACGTAACTCACGAACAATGCCGTGTATGCGCGAACCTTTCATTCCCACACAAGCTCCCACAGGGTCAATGCGGTCGTCATACGATTCTACTGCCACTTTTGCACGCTCGCCAGGCTCGCGCACTATTTTTTTAATTGTGATTAAGCCATCAAATACTTCTGGAACTTCCAACTCGAAAAGTTTTGCCAAAAACTCGGGCGAAATACGCGATAGGATAATAACCGGTGTAGTGTTTTTCATGTCTACACGTTGAATAACGGCTCGCACGGCATCGCCTTTTTTAAAGAAATCCGATCCTATTTGTTCGTTCTTTGGCATTATTAATTCATTGCCTTCGTCATCTAAAATGAGTAATTCTTTTTTCCAAATTTGATATACTTCGCCTGTTACAATTTCGCCTATTCTGTCTTTGTACTTTTTGTAAACATTGTCTTTTTCCAATTCTAATATTTTAGAAACTAAATTTTGGCGCACTGCCAAAACTGCTCTGCGACCAAAATCGTTAAGCGTAACGGGTACAGTTACCTCTTCGCCTATTTCTAAATCGCTATCAATTTTACGTGCTTCGGTTAAGCCCACATGCAATGCCGGATCGAAATCAAAACTGTCTTCTGCAAATTCATCGTCAACAATAGTACGGTTATGATACATTTCTATATCGCCTCTATCGGGGTTTACAATGATATCGAAAGTTTCATCGGTGCTAAATTTTTTACGAATCATGCTTCTAAAAACTTCTTCGAGTATACTCATGAGTGTAACTCGGTCGATGTTTTTCATTTCTTTGAATTCTGAAAACGATTCAATCAGGTTTAGGTTGTTTTCCATTTTATTTTTTATTTAAACGATATTACTTTTTTGGTGTGTTTTATTTTTTCGAAGGGGATATTAAGTGTTTCGGTTATTTCTTTTTTCTGTTTTTTGTCGCGATAGGTTTTTTGCACTTGCAATTCGTGCTCATTAACTGCCATTAGTTTTACCTGCTGTTTTATTCCATCAAAGGTTAATACCTCCACATTTTTGCCTACGCTTTTTTGATATTGTTGTAACACCTTAAATGGTTCATCTAATCCGGCAGAAAGCACATCTAGCTGAAAATCTTCTTCTTCGCGATTAAAGTGTGATTCTATAAAGCGGCTTATCTCTACACAATCGTTAATAGTAATCTTATCGTTAAGTCTATCTATGGCCACCTGAATGTGATTATGGGGCTTCACGCTTACTTCGGTAATAAAGTAATCTGATCCCTTTATCTTGGTTTCTACTATTGTTTTTATGGTCTCGGCCGTAATCATGCTGTATTATTAAATTGTTAAACTCTTGAAAATGAAAGAGGGGATTGTTATCCCCTCTTAATTTTACTATCGAATTTGCGCAAGCAAAGGTAAAGGAATAATTGTTGTAAACAAATAAAAAAATGGGCAACTTTTAGCTTACTCGCCTCGTCTAATAGGTAGAAATAAGTGTTGCGAGTATTTCATTGACCAAGAAATGTTCTTTAATTAATTGGATTCTTAAAACCAATATATCATGAAAACTCAATCTTTAACAACCAAGAGGGGCGTATTTTCAGCCAAATTAGCTGAATTTGTGCTTCCGGCAGTTTTGGTTATGCAGAGCATAGCCGGTTTTGCCCAAGAAAAAACCATTACTGTCGAAGATGCTAAAAAAGCTGCTGAGGAAAGCCAAATGCTTTATTATTTGCTTTTTGGTGCGGGTGTTTTGGCAATTGTGGCTTTTAGCTATTTTACCAGCATTGGTGGTAAAAACAAAAAGTCAACCGGCATTGGCTACCGTAAGCATACGCATCACCATCATGGTGGGCATCACCACCATCACAAGATGCATCGTTCGGCTAAATAGCTAAGCCATTAAAGGGTTAGCTTTCTACTCATTTTTTGTAACAAAAATATGTTTACAGGGAATTATTAGCTATTTCTTCTTCCCGTGTGTCTCTTCTTTTATCACTTTTCCGGTTTTATCGTAATAGGTCCATTTGCCCCATTTAATACTAATCCACTCGGTTCCTTTTTGCTTTTGTGCCAGTCTGTATTGCGATTTTAGTTGCACTTTTCCATCCTCAAAATATGTTGTGCATTTGCCATGAGGTTTGCCGTACAGAAAATTTTGCTCTTTAAATTTTGCTCCAAATTCGTAGTAATAAGTCCAAGTTCCTGCAATTTGGCCATCTTCGTATTTGCCTTCTACTGATTTGAATCCGTTTTCGCCCCAGCTTATCCATTTGCCGTTGCGTTTTCCTTTTTCGTAAACTTCTACTAATCGTGGCTTGGCATTTTTTTCGTAAAAATATTTCCACTCGCCTGTTTTTAAGCTGTCTTTATATTGTCCATCGTAATTTACTGTTCCGTTTTTGTAGTAGCCCATCCACTTTCCTTCCATAATTCCGTTTTTGAAATTGCCATCGTCTTTTAACTGGCCGTTATTATGCCACGATTGCCACTGACCGTTTTCTTTTCCTTTTAGATAAGCGCCTTGTTGCGCTTTTAATCCGGGCGAATCGTAATAAAAAGTCCAAGTGCCCTCGCGGTAGCTTTCTGTAAAATTGCCTTCTTTCCATTTATTGCCCGATTCGTAATAAAACAGCCAAGTGCTATCCATCTTATCGTTCTTAAAATTTCCTTCCGATTCCTTTGCTCCTTTGGGATAATAAAATTTCCATTTTTTTTCTCGCGACTCCATCGCAATTGTTCCTTCCATGTTAAGCGTTCCATCTTCGTTGTACCATTTCCAATAGCCATCTTTTTTATCATTTGTGTAGCTGCCTTCGCTTTTTACTTTTCCGGTTTCAAAATAGTTAATGCATTTGCCGTTAAGTCTTCCTTCTTTGTAAGTCAGTTTATTTTCGGTGTAGCCGCCAACTTTGTTGGTAACTATCCATTCTCCATCTTGCTTTCCGTTTTTCATTGTGCCCTCATATTTCTGTGGTTTTTGCGGAACATCTATTATGTATTTGCCGTTGCCATCTTTAAGCCATTGTTCGCCTTTTTCTGTCCAAAAGTTTAATACTAAATACTCATCGCCTTTAAAAAGTGTTTCTTCTTTTTTCTTTCCGTTCAAATACCAAAAAGTCCAATTGCCAATTTGGCCACCGTTTTTGTATTCTCCTTTTTTCTCGGGATTTCCATTTTCGTACCAGCTTTCAAACAAGCCGCTTATTGAATCAGCATCAAAAAAACCAACATTCTGCTTTTTTCCATTTTCGTGCCAATAAGCAAATTTGCCTTGTTTTGAACTTGTCCATTTATAGTTTTTCTCGAGTGCTTTATAATTTTCTTCGCTGCGCATTTTACCGTTTTCGTACCAGCCAAGCCATGTACTATCGGGTAAATCGTTTTTATAAAATGATATCTGTGCTTTTACTCCGCTATCGTAATAATAAGTGCATAACCCGTGCTTTTTGCCGTATTGGTATGGTTCTTCTGATTTTAACTTTCCGTTTTCGTAATACACTTTCCATATACCGTTTTCAAGACCTAAATCAAAATTACCTTCCTTAGCAAGTTGCCCTGATTTGTACCAATATTTACTTGACCCCTGCGCTACACCTTTTTTGAAATTTTGTTCCGATTTTTTTTGCTTTTTGTCTTCATCCCAATACTCGGTAACAGGCTGTGCCAATAATGTGGCTGTATTTAAAAGCAGAAGTAGAAATAAGAAAGATTTATTTTTTTGCATACTAACGTAAAACTATATAATAGATTTATAAGGTGCTGATGTTTTACGTAAAGGATTTCAAATAGGTTATCAACAAAATATCCGCCTCAAAAAGCAGATTTACAATGAGCACGGCTCGCTCATTTTATTTTTTAGTTGCCCGAGCTGGATTACTCACCCCTTTAATTTTCTCGAGAGTTCGTGAGCACAGCTCGTTCATTTTATTTTTTAGTTGCCCGAGCTGGATTACTCACCCCTTTAATTTTCTCGAGAGTTCGTGAGCACAGCTCGTTTATTTTATTTTTTAGTTGCCCGAGCTGGATTCGAACCAACACAGTCAGAATCAAAATCTGAAGTCCTGCCTTTAGACGATCGGGCAATTTCCCTATTTGGGGCAGCGAATATAGCAAAAAAATAAAATATCAAATGTTTCTATTATTTTCGCTTTGCTTAAAAAATATCAAAACGATGAAAAAAATAATGTTACTCGGCTCGGGCGAATTAGGGAAAGAGTTTGTTATTGCCGCCAAACGCCTTGGGCAATACGTAATAGCAGTTGACTCATACAGCAATGCACCTGCCCAGCAAGTGGCCGATGAGCGCGAAGTAATAAATATGCTCGATGGCAACGAGTTAGATAAAATAGTGGCCAAGCACAAGCCCGATATTATTGTTCCGGAAATTGAAGCTATACGCACGGAGCGCTTTTACGATTATGAAAAGCAAAACATACAAGTAGTGCCAAGTGCGCGAGCCGCTAATTTTACTATGAACCGTAAATCAATACGTGATTTGGCAGCTAACGACTTAGGACTAAAAACGGCAAAATATGCTTATGCAAAAACGATTGATGAATTTAAAAACGCGGTTAATACAATTGGAATTCCATGCGTGGTGAAGCCGCTAATGAGTTCATCGGGCAAAGGGCAATCAGTTATAAAAGCGGAAGCAGATATTGAAAAATCGTGGAATTATGCTTTAGAAGGATCGCGTGGCGATTTATTGGAAGTAATTGTGGAAGAATTTATAAAATTTGAATCAGAGATTACATTATTAACTGTTACACAAAAAAATGGCAAAACATTGTTTTGTCCACCAATAGGCCACCGACAAGAGCGTGGTGATTATCAAGAAAGCTGGCAACCACACGCCATGAGCGAAAAGCAATTGCACAATGCACAAGCTATGGCCGATAAGGTTACGCAAGCTTTAACTGGTGCAGGTATATGGGGAGTTGAATTTTTCTTAACAACCGATGATGTTTACTTTTCAGAGTTATCTCCACGACCACATGATACGGGGATGGTAACACTTGCAGGTACTCAAAACCTATCTGAATTTGAATTACATGCCCGTGCAGTTTTGGGTTTACCTATTACTGAGATTACTCTTGAGCGTACAGGTGCAAGTGCAGTTATTCTTGCGACCGAAACAGGAACAACCCCAGCGTATAGCGGCATTGATGATGCTTTAAACGAAAAGAATATTGATGTGAAAATTTTCGGGAAGCCCACCACAAGACCTTATAGGCGTATGGCAGTGGCGTTAGCATACGGCAGTAGCAATGCCGATATAACTGCAATCAAAAACAAAGCAATGGGAGCTGCTAAAAAAGTTACGATAACCTGTAAATGAAAAACGCGCCAAGAAAAAATTTTTGGCGCGTTTTTCTAAAACTATATTTTTTACTGGGTAACAATAAGCGAAGTATTTACCACTCCGTTTTCTGAATCAACCATGATGGTATAATAACCGGGTAATAAATTTTCAATCACCACCTTTTGCTGTGTATCAGCAGAAGGCAAAATAGTCTTCACTGTTTGACCAAGACTATTTGTAATTCTTATAGCGTTTATTTTTACTCCACTGTTTTCTATGTACACTGTACCATTTGAAGGATTGGGATAAAGCGAAAACAAGTCGCTGAAGTTTACTTCATTAAGTCCTGTGAAACTATTATCAAGATATACAGTATCGTGATCAACTGCCAAAGAAACTACTTGTTTGTTTTTCATAATAGCATACACATCAGAAATTATTAATGGAATATTTCCGCTGTTGGTAGATGATGTAACAGTATGAAAACGAAACTTAGCTATGCTTCCAAAGCCGCTCACATTTTCATAATCAATTCTTGACTGTGATGCATCAATAAACCCTTGCGTGTGAAAATTCTTTTCGAGCGTTATCATATTAGTAGTGGGTGCAAACCAAGTTGAGCTAAACATCATTTGTTCGGTATTTTGCAAAAATTGGTTGTTGTAACTTATTTTATATGCTATCCCGTAAATTGAATCTATTGGTAAATTGCTTGTTCCTAAAATAATATCCACATCCACAGTTTGATTTAAACCGGCTGTATCTGTATTTGCTTGTAACGAAATTTTGGGAAGTGATGCTGTTTGTTCGGGTGCTTGTGGTATTAATCTGAATGGGTGCACAAAACCATAGTTATTAATAATTGCTTGAATATCCATTGCATCTACTACGCCATCTCCATTACAATCGCTGTGTTTGTAATTTGCACCAAGCTGAAACCATTGGTTCCAGTCGGCAGATGCTTCTGCTTGCCAGTTAATTGTTGCACCGTTGCGTATTGTTCCGGTAGCTCCAAATGCAATACCCAGCGATAATAAATCTACTGCGTTGGCATTTAAATCGTAATCGCAATCGCCTGGCCACACATTGGCTATAAGTGACCCAAAGCAAGAGCCATCTATATAAGTGTAGCCAAAATGACCGCCAAATGCGCAATCAAAATTATTCATTTCGATAGTTAGTGTTTGACCAATGTAAGCCGACAAATTAATGCTTACGCCCGACCATCTTTTGTACTTGTAAAGGAAATTATTTGCACTTGTAATAAAAGGATACTGAGGGTCGCCACTATAAACTGTATCAGACAAAGATGGTATGATGTTATTATTTGCATCGTAAATATTTACGGCAAAACCGGGCTGCTCAACTAATGGATGAGATGGGTCTTCAAAAACACAAGCGTATTGATATGTGAAAACTGTGTCGGATGAAGTAACATTAAATGGGATTTTAATCCCTTCTGCTTCAGCTCCCACATTGGAATTACCCAAACGAATTGAAAACAAACCACCATTGGGTGCAAGCGTTGTCATATATATATCGGGCAAATTAGTAAGTGGATCTATTGTATTAGAATCAAGTTGATTAACAGTTAAAATAGTATGTCTTGCACCAATATCTGTAACCAATGCATCATTGCCATTAGACACCTGGCCGCCCGACCAATTGAGATTGCTACTACCTGTGTTCATTCCAGATTGCGGAATCCATCCGGAAAAATTTCCGTTTTCAAAATCGCGATTACCGCAATTGCTTTGGGCATACAATACATTTGCTGAAAGCATTAGCGCAGCAAAAAAGGGATATTTTGTTTTCATGAGTAAGGGGGGCATGAAGTTTGTTGTATATAAGACACATATAGGCAAACATAAGTTGCTTACGCTAATTGATAAATCTTGCCGGGTAACGACTTGATATAACCGCTAAACTCCATGTTTAGCAATAGTGCCGATGCTTTACTCATTGGCATCTCTGCTATCACTGCTAATTCATCAATATTAACTTTACCTTTTTCTTTGATAAAAGAAAAAAGTTTTTCCTCCTCAATAGTTAAGTTGAGCGGCAACGAAACTTGACTGGTTTTATTTTTTTTATTGCTTTCAGCTTCCCAGCCGAGTATGTAAGCTATATCAGCCGCGGTTTCGAGCAATGCGGCTTTGTTTATTTTTATGTAATGATTGCATCCTTTTGAATAAGGCATATCTATTGTACCCGGCACAGCAAACACATCTCGGTTATACGAATTAGCAATATCGGCAGTGATGAGAGAACCTCCATCTTTTTTCGATTCAATTACTATTACAGCATCGCACAAGCCAGCAACAATTCTATTTCGTTTCGGGAAATTTTCTCGGTCAGGATTTGTTTCGCTCGGAAAATCGGAAAGCAAGCCACCTTGATTTACCATTTTATCGGCAGTTTGTGTGTGCACAGATGGATAAATTCTATCCAGTCCGTGTGCCATAACGCCAATTGTTTTTAATCCGTTATCAAGCGCGGCACGATGGGCTGTTATATCAACACCATAAGCTAATCCGCTTACAATTAACACATCGTGTGCGGCTAATTCTTTCACAATTGTATTGGTCATTCTTTCGCCATATTCTGTTTGGTTACGGGCACCCACAATACTTATTATTTTTTGTTGGTTTAAATCCGCATTTCCTTTAAAATACAATAGCAAAGGCGAATCGGCACATTGTTTTAGCCGAGCAGGATATTTCCCATCTGTAAAAAACAACGGACTGATTTCGTTTTTTTCAATAAAAGTTAATTCTTTTTCTGCACTTGCCAAGGCATCGGCTTTGTTGTTAATTATTGCTTCGGCAAGCAAATCGCCAATACCCGGTATTTTGCAGAGCGATTGTTTTTTTTCGCTGAATACACTTTCGGCACTGCCACAATACGCCAATAAATTTTTAGCGCGTATGTCGCCTATATCTTTAATAAAAGTGATGGCGATATTGTATAACAAACTGCTTTGCATTTTTTAAAATGATGCGCTAAAGTACAATCAGTTTTTAAACAAATAAACTTGCCGAGCAAATAAATGGTTATTACATTCGTGATATGAAATATGTTTTTCTCCCAATTTTATTGTGCATTACTACTTTTTCGTTTGCACAAGATGTTATATTGGCTGGCAAAGTTACTGATGCTCGTTCGGGCGAAGCTATGATTGGTGTTGCCATTAATATTGATTCGACAAAAAACGGAGCAGTTACAGATGTAAACGGCAGTTACACAATAACTACATCGGCTGGAAAACACCAATTAAAAATTTCGTTTGTAGGTTACAAAACAAAATATCTTTTTGTAGATGCTATTAATCAAACAAATAAAATTAGTGATATTCAACTTGAAGAAGACATAAAAGAACTTGGCACAGTTGTAATTTCTGCCGGCAGATTTGAACAAAAAATTGAGGATGTTACCATTTCCATGGAAGTAATAAAGCCACAATTAGTGGAAAATAAAAACACACTAAATATGGAAACCATTATTGACCAAGTGCCGGGCGTTAACATGACCGATGGGCAAGCAAACATTAGAAGCGGGAGCGGTTATAGTTACGGTGCCGGAAGTAGGGTTTTGCTTTTGGTAGATGATATGCCCATGCTTTCGGCAGATGCCGGTGATGTGAAATGGAATTATTTGCCCATCGAAAATTTAGAGCAAATAGAAGTTATAAAAGGAGCATCATCTGCGCTTTTTGGCTCATCTGCGCTCAATGGAGTAATTCACATTCGCACTTCTTACCCAAAAGATGTTCCGCAAACGTGCATTAATTTTTCATCGGGAGTGTATGGCGACCCTAAGCGCGAAAGTTTGCGCTGGTGGGAAAACGCAAATCCAATTTTTACCAATGCCGGTTTTTATCACTCTCGCAAAATCAAAAACCTTGACTTGGTAATTGGCGGAAATTTATTTAGCGATGATGGTTACCGAAAACTTGAAACCGAACAGCGTTTCAGATTTAATACTAACCTGCGCTATCGGTTTAAAAAAATTGAAGGATTATCAGTGGGGCTAAATGCAAATCACATGAATGTAACAGGGGGCTTGTTTATGCTATGGCAGAATGCGGATTCGGCTTATTACCCACAAGGCGGTAACATACAGCTGTATCAAAACTACCGTACCAATATTGATCCGTACGTGATTTATTTCACAAAAAAAAATGGCAGACATAGTTTGCGTTCGCGTTTTTTCCGCACTAATAATTTAAACGATAAGGAGCAATCATCGCTTGCCGATTTATATTACAGCGAGTATCAATATCAAAAACGATTTAAAAAAGAATGGGTTTTAACAAGCGGCATTCTTTACACATATAGTCAAATAAAATCCGATTCTCTTTACGGAGTGCATTTTGGGAACAACCTCGCCATTTACACTCAGGTAGACAAAAAATTTAACAAACTCACCCTTTCATTTGGCGCACGTGGCGAATATTATAAAATAGATACTGCCGAAACTCGCTTTAATATTCCTTTAGGAAAAGATACAGTTCAACTGCCAATTTATCCGGTGTTTAGAGCAGGAGCAAATTACCAGATTGCAAAATACAGTTTTCTGCGCGCTTCATTTGGGCAAGGTTATCGCTTTCCATCTATTGCCGAAAAATTTATTCAAACATCAGTTAGTGGTTTAAAAATTTTCCCAAACACATCTTTACAGCCCGAACATGGCTGGAGCACCGAAATAGGAATTAAACAAGCAATTATCTTGGGTTCATGGAAAGGATTTGTTGATTTAGCAATTTTCAGAATGGAGTATAAAAACATGATGGAGTTTAATTTTGGCTACCACACACCTGATAGTTTAGTAAATCCCACGCCTACGCAGCAAGCGGGTTATTTTGGTGCAAAATCAATTAATGTGAGTGATGCCAACATCACCGGTTTTGAATTTAGCACTACGCTGCAAGGCAAAATTGGGAAAATAGAAACAACTGTTTTTGGCGGTTACACTTACACTAATCCCATAAATGCAGATAACGATTCGGCATACAAATACACCGGAACCGATACCATTACAGGAATTTTAAAATACCGTTATAAGCACAATGCAAAATTAGATGTGCAGTTAGATTATAAAAAGATATCGTTTGGCATTAGCGCGCGTTACAATAGTTTCATGCAAAATATTGACAAAGCATTTCAGCAAGAAATTTTAAACGATTTATTTCCGAGCTATAATTCGGGTTTATATATTTTGCCGGGCATTAAAGAATATCGCGAGAAGTATAACAAAGGTGATTTTGTGATGGATGCTCGCCTAGCTTATCACATTAATAAAAATGTAAAACTATCGGTGATTGTAAATAATATATTAAACAGTGAGTATTCATCGCGGCCGGGCGATATTATGGCGCCACGCAACAGCGCTCTGCAAGTGGTAATTAAATTTTAAAAGCCGTAGTCATTATAATTTTTGCTGAATTCATCAGCGGCAAATCCTTTATTGATTTGCAAATTGTAATACTCATAGTGTTCAAACAATCCTTTCTCGTCACTCATTTTTATATTGATAGGCAACATTGTTTTTTTATCAATGTATAATTCTATTTTTTTAATGTACGCATTAGAGAGTTTAATTACCTGCCCATCTTTTAAATCATAATATCCTTTTACGTTTCCTTCATTAGCTTCTAATAACAAAAACTCGCACAGGTATTTTGCACGTGCGAGTTTAAATAATGTTTCGCCTTTTTTTGCCGTATGGTTGTAATATTTAAAATCGGCATAATCTATTACCACAAAATAGCAATCGTGGCCGTTCCATTTCACATCTGCATTTTTTTTCAAGTAGTTTTCAAATTTGTCGCCAATTTGTTTCATGGAATTACCCACCACTTCGCCAAAATAATTATACCCAAGCTCGAAAATGGTGTGATGCTGGCCATTACGCATGGTATTGCTAAATGGATTCAAATTCAAATTCATGTAAGGAAACGCATTCGGATTAATTAGTGCGCCTATAGTTTTTTCTCCATTTGGCCATAGCACCTCAATACCGCGCTCATGGCTTTTAAAATAAATTTTCAATGGTTTGTTATTCATCTTTATCAACGATAAAGAAGTTTTAAGTTTTCCCTCTTTTCTCTCGGTTGATTTTAAATCGTACTTAAGTGTTTTCAAATGTTTAATACTATCAAGCATTTGAGAAATAATTTCTTTAGCAGTTTGCGGTACAGTTGTAGGCGATACAGCTCCAAGAAAAAAAATTGCTATAAAAAGAAATAAATAAAATCGCCTGCGAAACATGCCGCGAAAATAATAAATAATAATGTGCTTAGGATGATTGAGAATTGGTATAAATTTGCACCAATGCAAATTACAGGTATAATTCCGTCTCGTTATGCGTCCACCCGTTTTCCGGGAAAACCGCTGGTACTCATTAACGGGAAAACAATGATACAGCGTGTTTACGAACAAGCATCAAAGGCAAAAATGCTTAATGCGGTTTATGTTGCTACCGATGATAAGCGAATTGCGAATCATGTTCAATCATTTGGCGGAAAAGTAATTCTCACATCGGCAAAACACCAAACCGGAACCGACCGCTGTGCCGAAACTGCGAAAAAATTAAATCTAAAACCAACTGATGTAGCCATCAATATACAAGGCGATGAACCTTATATAAAGCCCGAACAAATAAATGCAGTTGCAAAATTATTTGCCTATAAAAACATAAACATTGCAACACTTGCAAAAAAATTAGGCACTGATGCAGATGTAGCTAATCCTAATTTGGTAAAAGTAATTTTCGATAAAAACAAAAAAGCAATTTATTTCAGCCGCTATGCAATTCCATTTAGCAGAAATGGCTCGACCGTAAACTGCCACAAGCATATTGGCATTTATGCATATCGTGTTCACACGCTTTTGGCGATAACAAAACTAAAAATGTCAGCGCTCGAAAAAGCAGAATCGCTTGAGCAACTGAGATGGATTGAAAACGGGTACGCAATTCATGTGGGCATCACAAAACACGAAACTATATCGGTGGATGCGCCCGATGATTTAAAAAAAATACAACAATTTGCTTAATGGTTATTGCCGTAAACACACGCTTGCTTATAAAAAATAAATTAGAAGGCATTGGCTGGTACACGTATGAAACACTTAAGCGAATTACGCAAGCTAACAAGCAACATCAGTTTATTTTTATTTTCGACCGACCTTACAGCGATGAATTTATTTTTGCCGACAACATTACACCCCTTATTGCCTGGCCACAGGCACGGCATCCGTTTTTATGGTATTGGTGGTTCGAAAAAACTATTCCTAAAGTTTTAAAAAAGCACCGTGCCGATTTATTTTTATCTACTGATGGCTATTTATCGTTGGCGGCAGAAATTCCGCAAGTATGCGTTATGCACGATATAAACTTTGAGCATTATCCGCAAGATTTGCCTGCACTTGTAAAATGGTATTATAAAAAGTATAGTCCGCTTTATGCCCGCAAAGCAAAACGAATAATTACTGTTTCTGATTTTTCAAAACAAGATATTATTGACAAATACAAAATTGATTCATCAAAAATAGATTTTGCATACAATGGCGCTTCTGCTGAATTTGCAATTGCCGATGAGCAAACAAAAAAGCAAGTGAGAAAAAAACTAACGGGCGGAGAAAATTATTTTTTATACGTTGGTTCCATTCACCCGCGTAAAAATGTGGAGCGCCTGCTGCAAGCATTTGAAAAATACAAAACCGATACTGCCGAAAAAACAAAACTGGTAATTGTGGGCGAAAAAATGAGTTGGGTAAAAAAAACAAGTGCTACCTGTGAAAATATAAAACATAAAACCGATATTATTTTTACAGGGCGCCTGCCACTTTCCGAATTAAAAAAAATTTACGGAGCTGCATTGGCATTAGCATATATACCCTATTTTGAGGGATTTGGCATACCACTTGCCGAAGCCATGCACAGTGGTATTCCTATTATTACCTCTGATGTAACATCCATGCCCGAAGTAGCAGGCAATGCTGCTATTACAGTTAATCCATTTGATATAAATGCAATTGCCGAAGCAATGAAAAAAATGGCAGGTGATGATACACTAAGAAACGAATTGATAAAAAACGGTCAGGCAAGGAAAGATTTATTTAATTGGGATAATACTGCTCAGGCGCTATGGCAAGCCATCGAAAAATCAATGAGCTGATGCAAACAGTAAGATTGCAAGAAATAAAACACCCGTTAGTTTCCGAGCAAAATTTAAAACTATTTATTCTCCGCTTAGATGAACTGAATCCTGAGATGAGCGGAAACAAATTATTTAAACTCCACTACAATATTGCCGAAATGAAAAAGCAAGGGAAAAGCACTTTGCTAAGTTTTGGTGGAACATTTTCTAATCACATTGCCGCAACTGCCGCAGCCGGAAAAATACACAACATAAACACAATTGGCATTATACGTGGCGATGAAGTAATTAACCACACGCTTGAAACTGCAAAAGAAAACGGGATGAAGTTGGACTTTGTTTCGCGCGATGACTACAGAAGAAAAGGAAGTGATGATTTTATTAAAATGCTGCATGATAAATGGGGCGATTTTTATTTGGTGCCCGAAGGCGGTGCAAATGAATTAGGCGTGAAAGGATGTGAAGAAATTATGCAACACATCACAATTAATTTTAATTATGTGTGCTGTGCAGTGGGTACAGGAACTACACTGGCAGGCGTGGCGAACAGTTTGCAAACAAACCAAAAAGCAATTGGATTTATGGCACTAAAAGGCGCTGATAATATAACTAACGAAATCAGAAAATACAATACTAATAATCGGTTTAGTATTGTGAGCGATTATCATTTTGGCGGTTACGCAAAGATCAATAAACAACTAAGTGATTTTGTAGATACATTTTACAAGGAACACAACATAATGCTCGATTATGTGTACACAGCAAAAATGATGTACGGCATTTTTGATTTAATTGCGAAAAAACGGTTTGGCGCCAATAGTACTCTTGTTGCCATTCACACAGGCGGACTGCAAGGCAATAAGGGCTTTATTCATTAACAGACTACTGTTAAAAAGCGAATATAATTTGCTTTTTCGCAATGGCACTTAGCATTATTTTTGCGATAGTAAAAGAACTACGGCCAATCCGTCATTGCGAATGTAGTGAAGCAATCTTTTAAAAATCGTATAACAGCAGATGGCTTCACTACATTCGCAATGACGCAAGACAAATAAAATCCGGAAGCAAATAGCATTAAAAAATGTCAACAAAGTCAGTTTATTTTAGTTTAGTATTTATGATAGCTGCCCTGTACAGCAGAGCGCAACCATCTGAACATAAATTTACCGAGCAAGAATATGTAGAAAAATACAAGGATGATGCCGTGAAAGAAATGCTTATGCACGGTGTTCCGGCAAGCATCACACTATCGCAAGGGATGCTTGAAAGTGGAAATGGCAATAGCGCACTTGCGGTGTATGCCAATAATCACTTCGGTATAAAGTGCCACGATTGGAAAGGACTCACATTTATACAAGATGATGACACAAAAGATGAATGTTTTAGAAAGTATGGTTCTGTTTTAGAATCGTATTCTGATCATTCGCAGTTTTTAAAATCGAGGCCGCGCTATGCTTTTTTGTTTGATTTAAAAACTACCGATTATAAAGGATGGGCAACCGGATTAAAACAAGCGGGCTATGCCACCGATCCTAACTATGCTTACAAATTAATTGATATTATAGAAAAACACAAACTTTACGAATTGGATAAAATGGTGAAAATGCCGATTGTAAAGCCGCAAGAAAAAAATATTGACCAGCCGATTGTAAAAAATAGCACGCACCAAATTTTATTAAACAACCGCACCAAATACGTTATTGCAAAAGAAGGCGACACCTACTTTGCCATTGCCAAAGAATTAGACATGGGCCTGTGGCAACTTTATAAATACAACGAGAGCGGCAAAAGCGCCACCACAAAAGCCGGAGACATTGTGTACCTACAGCCTAAAAAACGCAGTGCCGATAACGCTGATACACACATTGTAAAGAAAAACGAAACACTTTACGCCATTTCACAGCAATACGGTATTAAGCTAAAACACCTGTACAAAAAAAACAAACTTAACCCCGGCTCGGAGATTAAAACGGGTGATGTAATTTTCTTGCGGAAAAAGAAAAAATAGCAGAGATATTTTAGCTGTGTGTTTTACAAAAACAAAAGAAGATGGCCTCCAATAAAACAGAACAAACACAGCTGCGGATAGTTTTATATGAGCCTAATGGCCAATTTATTTATTTTACAACCTAATCTGTCTGCTGCAGGAAGGTATAATAACTGTTATGGCAACCTTACTGCCATTAATGAGACATTACTGCCAACATAAAACATTCTGCAAAATTCAAGCATCTGCAAAGTTAAAAGACGAAAAATCACAAAGAATACAATTTTATTTGTAATTTTGCGTTACTAAGGCAATGAAAACTTCAATAGCAACAATTTTACTCATACTTTACGTGATACCGACAATTGGCATCAACATAAACGTGCATTACTGTAGTCAGAAGATTTCATCTGTATCGCTCTTTGGAGAATTAGCAAACCCATGTGCTTGTGGCGGTAAAAAAATGAAAAAAGATTGCTGCAAAGAAAAGAAACTTACATTTAAGATAGAATCAGAACAGCAAAGAGCGATGGCAATTATGCTTGATTTTTCTAAAATATTTACAAACCTTGAATCGGTGATTCCCACATATACTTTTTCGTTTAGCCCTATTGCTACCGAAAACATTTTTTACAACGATTATCACCCACCCGACCATCTAAAGCAGCCGCTTTATATTCTACACCAAGTTTTCCAAATCTGATTTTGGGGGGCAACTTGAAAATTTTGCCGACATTATAATAGTAGCTCCGCTATTTAAGTTTCTAATCTTTTTAAATGTAAAACCGAAAAAAATGAACATTTTAAATAAAATGACGATGATGCTTTGCATTGCATCAACTTCGCTCACAATTTGTGAAGCTCAAGTAAAAAATGCTAAAACCGAGACCGTAAAAATTTATGGTAATTGTGGAATGTGTGAAACAACCATTGAAACGGCTGGTAACATTAAAAAGGTTGCTAAAGTTGATTGGGACAAAGACACCAAGATGACGGTTATAACTTACGACAGTACAAAAACAAACCAAGATGAAATTTTAAAAAGAATTGCACTTGTAGGTTACGATAGTGATAAGTTTCTTGCTCCCGATGATGTTTATAATAAACTACACGGATGTTGCCAATATGAAAGAGTAAATAAAACTGCTGTGGTTCAAAAAGAGGTAGCAGGAAACCTTACATCAACTCAAAATCAAGAAACAACAGCAGAACCCAAGCAAGATGTTAACCAGCTAAAAGCAATTTTTGAGAACTATTTTGCCCTTAAAGATGCTTTAGTAAAAGCTGACGGAAATTCAGCATCTACGATTGCTAAAGATTTACTTTCAAACATCAGCTCTGTTAAAATGGACAAGCTATCAACCGAAGAGCATACAGTTTGGATGAAAGTAATGAAAGATTTGGCCTTTGATGCCGGGAATATTGAAAAAGTCAAAGATGTAGTAACCCAAAGAAATTCATTTACATCGCTTTCAAAAAACGTGTATTCACTTCTTAAAGTTTCAAAACAAGAAACAACTATCTATTACCAAAACTGTCCAATGTTTAACGATGGTAAAGGCGCAAATTGGTTAAGCAAAGAAAGCACAATTAAAAATCCATACTATGGTTCACAAATGATCTCTTGTGGTAAAACAGTTGAGACCATCAAATAATTAATGGACGGTGCAATATAAACCTAAAACATACAACATGGAAAGAAAAAAATTTTTGAAAATTACAGGCAGTGCAGCTGCTCTTGCCTTTTTTGGTGGTATAACAAGTCTGCTGGAAAGTTGTAAAAGAGCTTCAATGGATATGTCTTCAGCCATTTCTGTAATAACAGGAAAGTTTGATAATATCCTGCGTTTACCTCCGATTATTAATGGAACTTCACCGATAAATTTAGTTGCCAAAAGAAATACAGCTTCTATCATAAAAGGTAAAACCTCTTATGTGTTAGGTTACGGAGATAGTATTTTGGCCCCAATAATAAAAGTGAATAATGGACAAAATGTTTCTATTAATTTTCAAAATCAATTAGAGGAAATTACCAATATTCATTGGCATGGATTAATAATTCCGGAAAATATGGATGGTCATCCTCGATACTTAGTTCAACCAAATTCAACTTTTAATTACCAATTTTCGATTAATCAGCAAGCAGGCACAAATTGGTTTCACCCACATCCTCATCTGAAAACTGGCAGGCAAGTTTTCAGGGGTTTGGCCGGAATGTTTATTGTTAACGATTCGGAAGAAGCCGCATTAAATTTACCTTCAGGAGAATTTGAGTTGCCGGTTATTATTCAGGATAAACGAATTTATGCAGATGGTAGCATCAATTATTCGCCCGAGGAAATGGATGTAATGAGTGGTTATTTCGGGCAATATATTTGCGTAAATGGCTCATGGTCGGCATATCATAATGTTAAAACAAAAGTTTACCGACTAAGAATATTAAATGGTTCCAATGCTCGAGTATATAATTTATCTTTCAGTAATGGAATACCTTTTAATATCATTGGTTCCGATAGTGGATTGTTAGGATCTACTCAAATAATAGGTAATGTAATCTTATCACCCGGAGAAAGAATTGATGTGCTTGTAGATTTTAGTTCATTAAGTGTGGGTGCAGAATTTTATTTGCAGAGCAACACATTTAACGGTGGTGATTCTCAAGGATCAGAATCATTTAAAATAATGAAGTTCAATGTTACAGAACAAGTGCCTGAAACATTCTCCATTCCTTCTTCATTAGTAGCATTTGTACCTATATCTCCTTCTCTCTCCATTAAAACACGCACCTTTGATATTTCAAATATTCACATGGCTATGCCTGAAAATGGCAACATGAATATGGGTATGAATATGGATATGTCAAAAATGCACAACATAGGTGGAAAATCGTTCGATATGGAGCGAATAGACGAAACAGTAAGTGCAAACACCACAGAAATTTGGGAATTTGATAATGCAGCAGGTGAAGATTTACACCCCATGCACCTGCATGGCGTGCAATTTCAGGTGATATCTCGAACAGGAGGCAGAGGAGTAATACTGCCACACGAGATGGGCTGGAAAGATACTGTTTTATGCATGCCAGGTGAAAAAGTAAAGATTATTATGACTTTTCCTAATAATCTCGGAACATTTGCCTTCCATTGCCACAACCTCGAACATGAAGACAGCGGAATGATGTTAAACTTTAAAATCGTATAAAATGAAAAATATTTTTGTAATACTACCAATGATTGTAATAACCTTATTTTCTAAAGCACAATCAAATTTTAAAATGGGTGTGAACTATAATTTTGGAGCATCCACTTATTATGGCAATAAAATGGGCGCAATGGAAATGAATGGCTCAGAAATGCCAATATATTCTTTAAAACTAAGTAATGGAATGGGTGTGAAATTTCAATACTCTATTAATGAAAAATGGGCAATGAACGTAAACGCATCCTATCAACAAAGAGGTGCAATATTTGACAAGGGGATGTATAGCTACAACCCTCGATACAAATTTAACTACTTGGATTTGGCTTTTGGCACATCATACCAAACAAAGGAAATAATCAAAAAAAGCAGATTATGCTTTAGCATTGCAGGTACATATAATTTACTTTTAAATTCTCAACGTGTAAATAATTACGAATCATATAATTTGATGAATGATTCTCAAATGAGCGATTTTGGAGTTTTTGCATCAGTTGGATTAAATATACCAAGAGTAGAAATGGATGTCATTCAAATTTCGTTATTTGCTAATTCAGGATTCAAAAATGCTTTTAGCGGAGTATTATTAGATAATGGAATGGTTGGTAAAAATTTATTGTTTGGTTTACAATTAAATTATCTTTTGGGATTTAACAAAAAGTAAATGACTCTGTACATCAAAAACATGGTGTGTAGTCGCTGCAAAATGGTAGTGAAATCTGAGTTGGAAAAATTCGGGCTTCAACTTCTTTCTGTTGAATTAGGTGAAGTGGAAACCAAAGAACCGATTACACCAGAACAAAAAAGAAATATTGCCGGGCATTTAAATAGTTTTGGTTTTGAACTAATTGATGGTAAAAAAAGCCGAATCATTGATAAAATCAAAACCCTGATTATTGAATTAGTGCATAAGCAGAATGCCCAACTCGGCACCAACCTGTCTGATTATCTTTCGGTCCAATTATCGCAAGAATATTCAACACTCAGCAATTTGTTTTCAGAAGTAGAAGACACGACCATTGAAAAATACTTCATCAATCAAAAAATTGAAAAAGTGAAAGAGCTGCTACTGTATGACGAATTGACTTTAAGTGAAATGGCTTTTCAGATGAATTACAGCAGCGTGGCGTATTTGAGTAACCAGTTCAAAAAAGTAACAGGCTTTTCGCCTTCGCACTACAAGCAGTTAAAAGACAAAAAACGTAAACAAATAGAAGACCTTTAAATGTTACAAATCACAACCATAATTCCGCAACGCTTCTCTATAAGAACTTTCGAACTTTGTACCATAGTTATTAACCCCAAAACATAATAAAAAATGGTACACCAATATCAAGTTACAGGTATGACCTGTTCAAGTTGTGAAGCAAAAGTAAAGTCATCATTGATGATGGTAGAAAACGTGTTAAATGTTGAAGTTTCAAAAGAACAAAATTCTGCTACAATTACAATGGAAAAGCACATTTCATTGAGCAAACTGCAAAGTGCATTGGCCGAAAAATATAAGATTTCTGCCCCTCACCACAGCGAAATAAAAGAACAAACAAAAAGTTGGGCTGAAACTTATAAACCAATTTTACTGATTTTCTTTTACATCACTTTGGTAACATTACTAACGCAAGTATTCAATCATCATTTTGATCCGATGCAATGGATGCAGCATTTTATGGCAGGTTTCTTTTTGGTGTTTTCGTTTTTCAAAATGCTCAACCTCAAAGGTTTTGCCGAAAGCTATGTAATGTATGATGTAGTCGCAAAGCGTTTACCCGCCTGGGCTTACCTTTATGCTTTTACAGAATTGGCTTTGGGCATTGCCTTTCTAATCAATTTCAACCCACTTATTACCAATAGTGTAACATTTGTAGTGATGAGCATAAGCATTATTGGGGTATTGCAATCGGTACTAAACAAAAAGAAAATTCAATGCGCTTGCTTGGGCGCTGTTTTCAATTTACCAATGAGTACAGTTACCATTATTGAAGATGCTTTAATGATTGTAATGAGTGGAGTCATGCTCATCTACATAATGCAATATAATTAATTAAAATGAAAATGAAAATGAAAAATAATATATTAAATAAAAGAACTGTAATACTTACAATAACACTATTATGTGCCCTAATGAGTAATGCACAAATATTAAAAATCGAACTTAGAGCAACCGGATTAACCTGTTCGATGTGTTCCAATGCAATCTTTAAACAATTAAAATCAATTTCAGATGTTGATAGTATAGAGACTGATTTAAACACCAACACCTTCTTCGTTTTTCTGAAAAAAGACAATACATTGAACCCAAGTATTTTTAAAGAGAAAGTTGAAAAAGCAGGTTTTTTTGTTGGTTCATTTATTGTTACGGCAATACCTGTAATTCTTGATCAGAATATTTATACTTTACTTGATGGTAAACCTGAAAAACAAAAAGAAATAAAATTTCAAGTTTTAGATAAAGGGTATGTTACAGAAAAGGAATTTAAAAAGCTATCTAAGAAATACAAAGACCTGGCTACATATTTAACTAATAATGAAAACGATTTTCACATTAAAATTTTAAACCAATGAGATGGATAATTGTCTTTTACATTTTATTAAATTATCAAAAAACGTACTGCCAAGAATTGTTTGTGGTTACTGACCCTGCCAGTAATGTTCCTGCAAACTCATTAGCTATTAACATTATGCAGTCTTCGTTTAAAAATCAGTTTGAAAAAATACTTAACTACCACTTTATGCCAGAAGCAACTTATGGTTTATCTAAGAACCTAATGTTTCGTGGTTCTGCGTTTATAAGTAACAGGAGCAATCGATTATATGCCGAAGGTGGCGGCCTTATGGCTAAATACCGATTTTACTCTACTGATGACTTAAACAGTCATTTCAGATTGGCAGCTTATGCAAGATACAGTTTCAACAGAGCCGATATTCATCAAGAACAGATAGAAATAGTAGGACATAATACAGGATTTGAAACCGGAATTATAGCTACAAAGTTGGTCAAAAAATTGGCAATCAGTACAACTGTTAGTTATGAAAAAGCTTTCGACAACAGACCACAATATGGTTTCCCAAATAATTTGGGCGATAATGCAACCAACTATACGCTTTCGTTTGGCAGGTTGATGTATCCAAGAAAGTACACAAATTTTAAACAGACCAACATAAACATAATGGTGGAGTGTGTAGGGCAATCTATTAATGAAAATGGAAAAACATTTTTTGATATTGTTCCTGCAATACAATTTATTTTCAATAGTCAATTTCGTATTGATTTAGCTTACAGGAAAGAGTTATACAGCTCGATGTTTCGCTCCGCACCAAATGGAGTTTATTTCAATTTATACTACACGTTCTTCAATTTGAAGAAAAGAAAAGAGTGAAGAAAAATAAAGAATACATTCCTGCACCAGGCTCCTATTATTTTACAGCCTGCTAAAATTTTGCAATTATAATTAAATAACTAAAATGAAAATCATAAAATGGCTATTCCAAAAAACTCTTTGTAAAAAAGTGTTGCCAGTAGTAATCTTGCTGTTTGCAACTCAAATTATTTATGCTCAAAAAACAGTTCGCTACGATTTGTATGTAAAAGATACTATCGTAAATTTTGCAGGAAAAGAAAAACGCGCCATTGCCGTAAACGGACAAATACCCATGCCTACGCTCACTTTTACCGAAGGCGACACAGCAGAAATTCACGTTCACAATTTGCTCAAAGAAGAAACTTCTTTGCACTGGCACGGATTATTTCTTCCCAACAAAGAAGATGGTGTGCCTAATCTTACGCAAATGCCCATTAAGCCCAATACCACACATATCTATCGTTTTCCGATTATACAGAACGGTACACATTGGTATCACAGCCATTCGGGATTACAAGAACAAATAGGAATGTACGGAAATTTTGTAATGCTCAAAAAAACAAACGACCCTACATTTAGAAAAGGAATTGACGATTTACCAACCGTTCCTATTGTGTTAAGCGAATGGACAAACCTAAAGCCTGATAACATTCATCGAATGTTACACAATGCAAACGATTATCCAGCATTGAAAAAAAATTCCGTTCAAAGCTATGCCGAAGCCATGAAAGCAGGGCATTTTAAAACCAAACTCAAAAACGAATGGAAAAGAATGAACGCAATGGATGTAAGCGATGTGTACTACGAAAAAATATTCATGAACGGAAAACCAAGTACAAACCTTAAGAACATTGACGGAAAAGAATTAAAAGCTGGCGATAAAGTGCGATTACGTATTTCTAACGGTGGTGCTTCCTCTTACTTTTGGCTCACGTATGCAGGTGGAAAAATTACCGTTGTAGCCAACGATGGCAACGATGTAGAACCTGTAGAAGTAGATAGACTGATTATTGCAGTTTCTGAAACCTATGATATAATCGTTACCATTCCTGCCGAAAATACTGCGTATGAGTTTTTAGCAACCACCGAAGACCGAACCAATTCAGCATCAATTTATATTGGTAATGGCATCAAACAACTGAAATCGCCACAACCACGATTAAAGTATTTTGAAGGAATGAAGATGATGAACGATATGATGAAAATGAATGGAGAATTAAATGATATGGGAATGCAAATGAGCCTAAACCAAATGGATATGAATGTAGTAATGTATCCCGAAATTACTGGCGATGCAACTACTAAAACAAAGATGCAGGGAATGAAGATGGATAACGACCCAAATAGATACAATGCAAATGCCTTGGCAGATATAGTAACTCTCAATTATGCCATGCTAAAATCGACTATCAATACAACACTGCCTACAAATACAACCGTTAAGGAACTAAAATTTGAATTGACTGGAAATATGAACCGCTATGTATGGAGTATGAATAATAAAGTGGTTTCGGAAGCCGATAAAATTCTCATTAAGAAAGGCGAAAACGTACGCATCGTTTTGTACAACGGTTCTATGATGCGCCACCCAATGCACCTGCATGGACACGATTTTAGATTGCTGAATGGGCAAGGCGATAATGCACCATTAAAAAACATAGTGGACATAATGCCAATGGAAGCCGATACTTTGGAATTTAACGCCAATGTAGAAGGCGATTGGTTTTTTCATTGTCATATTCTTTACCATATGATGAGCGGAATGGGCAGAGTTTTTTCGTATGAAAATCAAGCACCAAATCCTTTAATTCCAAATTCTAAATTGGCACAACGCAAACTTTTTGCAGACGACCGTAAATTTCATTTTATGGCAGAAAACGACTTTGCCACCAATGGAAACGATGGAATGGCAATGTTTCAAAACACACGCTGGAGCATAGGCTCAGAATGGCGTTTAGGATATAACGATAGACACGGCTACGAAACCGAAACTCACATAGGAAGATACATTGGCAGAAACCAATGGCTAATGCCTTTTATTGGTTTTGATTGGCGTTATAGAAAATTAGGGCATAACGAAGTTGAAAAAAATCTATTTGGGCAAATCAACACAAAAGACAACAGAGCCCAAGTCACTTTAGGCGTAAACTACACGTTGCCAATGCTTCTGATTGCCCAAGCAGAAATTTTTCAAGATGGTAATTTTCGTTTTCAAATAATGAGAGAAGATATTCCCATAGCTAAACGGTTGCGCGCAATGTTTATGGTGAATACTGACAAGGAATATATGTTTGGTCTCGACTATATATTTTCCAAAAATATTAGAACAAGATTTCACTACGATAGCGACATGGGTTTGGGAATCGGACTTAGTTTGAACTATTAAAATCCAACACAATTTACAAGCACATTTAAAAGCAGCACAAGAAATGCACAGGCCAAGTTTTTAAAAGAGCAGTTTTTGAGGCACATAAAAATTTAGAACATAGTACCATTGCAGACGTTGAACTTGCACTTGGACTTGCCCGATACGCAAAGGATGATTTTCCAATTTTATACTTAATTGGTTTCTTATGTGAGGTTCACATTCTCTCTGAAAAAATAAGAAAAGCAAAATTGTATGTATGTAGAATGGCACGGTGTTTTAAATTATCGGTGGCCAGTATTATTTTTTTAAGTTCTTCTTCCGAAAAAACAGTGGGCAGTTTATATTCCTTTTTTTGCTCTCGGCAAATCATATATATCTGGCGGATGTTTTAGAAGTTTTTCGTAGAAAAATTTTATTGCATTTATCATTTGGTTTTGCAAGGTGCTGCTCCATCGAGTTTTGTCTCGCTGATTCACCATAAAATCTAAAATATAAAACTTTGTTATGGTGCTCGGCTTACCATTCAGAAAGTTGTTCAGGAAAGCGATGAAGTGATTTTTGTAATTTTTTATTGTATTTGGAGAATAATTTTCAAGCCGCAGCATTTCAAGATATGCGCGTAGCGCCACTTGGTGCGATTCAATAACATCGTTTTTTAATTACTCAGGCAATATATTTGAAACAGTTAAAAGTGGCGTTTTATTTTGCTCCTCCACTTCCTCCCACTGTTTTTCAAGCAAACTGAAATTCAACTTTACCAACCCACCAAACTTTTCTCTCAGTAATGCAAATATTTACTTGTTCAAATTAAAATGCCACTGACGCATACTATAGCTCCATTTTGCGCCAGGTATTTGTCTCACCAAATTGTTCAGTTCTTTATTATAATCAAACTGCAAAAAAAGCCGCCTCTCCTCTTTATGAAGAGCTATCGAAAAATTAAGTATAGGTTCTTTTTTTCGGCAGGCATTAAGCTAAATTGAAAATTATAGGATTTGAATATTAAAATTTATTTTTACAACAAATGAGTGTGAGGCAATTCGCTGATTTTACTCCCAAGATTTTTTTAATGAACTATTCCTTCACCCAATATTTTTTAGCAGTGCCTTTGTCGGTGGTAATTTCCACAATATAAATTTGCTTGGCAAATGATGGCAATTTTGGAGTGTAGGTTTGGGTAAAATTGTTTTTGTTTTCGGTGAAAACTATTTTGCCATCGGGGGTAATAATTCGCAGTTGTTGTAAATTAACTTGCGTGTTAAATTCAATGGTAAAATTTGCCGATGGGTTAGGGTAGAGCTTGGCATCAATTTGCTTTTGCAAATTAGTATTAACAGATGTGGTTCCCAAAAACCGACAAAAATTAAAATTAAGAACTTGCGTTAAGTTTTGTCCGCCACTATCAACCTGGTAGCCATCAAATGTTACGCAAATATTTGCTCCGCCTGTATCAGTAAAAGTTATTTGGCCAAATTGGCCTGAAAAAATGCCGGGATTGGCAATCGGATTTCCTTCGCTAAACAAGCCGCCTTTTATTGAACCATTTTGGTTAATGGCCGCTGCCTGAAAAATGGGATACAAAAACGGATTAGAAACTTGCGTACAAAAATCGGCATGTGTGCCATCGTCAATGGCGAGCATGTGTGCATCGCCCGAGAGGATAAAAAGATTTGCTATTAAACTATCTCTGAAAAAATTAGCGAGTTCAGTGCGTTCGCCTTGCGAACCGCCCCAATTGTCGTTCACAGTTCCGTTCCAAGTGTAACTATTTACCCATGCTATTAAAAAATTATTGTTGCGCGCATAAATGCACTGATTTTTAAACCACTGTTTTTGAACACTACCAAGGTTACTGCCGTTGTATTTATCTGAACGCAAATCGGTTAAAATAAAATGCACACGGCCAATGGTAAATGCTTGCGCTATGTTTGAGTTTGGACCTCCGCCAAAAGCGAGTGGATAATGTGGCACATAGTGATTGTAAGCCAAGCGCGCATTTTCTTTTCCGGAGGCAGTGCTATCGGCATCGTTATAGCAATAATCGTGGTCGTCCCAGATGTAAGCAATGGGCGCGTGTTTGAAAAAATTAGCAGCGCGTGGTTTTGATAGCACCCACGTTTCGTAAGGCGCCCAATGAGCGCTTAGTACCGAATCGTTATTGGGGTTTGCATAATGCAAATCGCCCATATTGATATACATAAATGGATTTAAGCTATCCATTTTATGATACACTTTATGGTCGGAATTATTGCAACAACTGCCGGCCACAATAGAAAAAGAAAAAGCTCCGGCAGCAGCAGTTTTAAAATGTCCCACATCATCGGCACTCGAATCCATCACACCGCCCGACTCTACACAATAAAAATATTTTGTGTTCGGCAAAAGTGTTTGTAATTGCATTGATACTACTCGGTTAGTAGTGCTATCTACGCTATAAAAATTTGAAAACTGTGGAGATGAAAAACCACTGTCATCATCAGCAACTAAGCGAACGGTGGTGGAATTACTCGTTAATTTTGCGTTTACACGGATTGAGTTAGAACTAACGCCTCCGCTCCACATATATATTACTTCGTTTTGCGCAAAAATAAAATTCGAGAATAATATTAAAACAATGGCGAATCGCATTTTCAAATTTAACTTAAATTTTACAGAGTATAGCTGCCGCTTTTTCAAGTGTTTCTTCTTTTTTTGCAAAACAAAAGCGCAGCACTTTTTCGTCAATGGCTTTGTGGTAAAAAACCGAAACGGGAACAGATGCAACACCAAGCTCCTTAACAAGGCGGATAGCATAATCGCTGTCTTTTTCATTGGAAATGCTGCCGTAGCGGAGCAACTGAAAATAAGTGCCTGCAGAATTATCGAATGTAAATTTTGATTGCGAGATGAGTTGATTAAAATAATCGCGCTTTTTTTGGTAGAAATTTCCGAGCGATAAATAGTTTTCTTTTTCTTTTAAATATTCGGCAATGGCTAATTGCATGGGCGTGTTAACTGCAAAAACCAAAAACTGATGCACTTTTCTAAACTCAGCCATTAAATTTTGAGGTGCTATACAGTAACCCACTTTCCATCCTGTGGCATGAAATGTTTTACCGAACGATGAAATAATAAAACTGCGCTCGGCAAGTTTTGGAAAACGAGCTACGCTTTGGTGCTGCCGGTTATCAAAAATAATATGCTCGTACACTTCATCGCTAATGATGATGATGCCTGTGCCGGCAGTAATTTTTTCCAGTTCGCGCATATCATCGGCAGTCATAACTGCGCCCGTAGGATTATGCGGAGTGTTGATGATAATCATCTTGGTGCGATGATTAATTAACTTTTTTACTTCTTTCCAGTCGATGGTGTAATGCGGTACTTTTAACTGAACATAAATTGTTTTACCATAATTTAACTCGATGGCAGGTTGGTAGCAATCATAAGCGGGTTCAAAAATTAGTACTTCATCATCTTCTTCAATCATGGCCGTAATAGCTGTGTAAATAGCTTGTGTGGCTCCGGAAGTAATTGTTATTTCTGAATCGGGATTATATTGTGTTCCGTATAAATTTTCTGTTTTTTCGGCAATTATTTCGCGCAGTGCAATTGCACCCGCCATAGGCGAATATTGATTACTGCCGGCTTTCATGTATTTATTCACTAATTCAATCAGTGCTTTATCGCAATTAAAATCAGGAAATCCTTGCGATAAATTAATGGCATTGTGTTCGGCCGCAAGGCGCGACATTACAGTAAAAATTGTAGTGCCCACCAGCGGCAGTTTAGAGTGAATGGCATTAGGAAATTGTGGCATAAATTATTTTTTTTCTAAAAATAAATAAAAGCAGCTTAGCGTGGTTTTTGAATTTTCAACGTATAGATGTATTGTTATGAGGAAATAAAACAAAAAGACAGAGGAATGTAGGCGTTGCAAAATTTTAAAATTGAAAAACATAAATTGTACATTTCTTTTATACCTTCGCCCGAATTTAAAAAACCTTCAATAAAATGAATATCGAAAAAGAGAAAGTTGTATCGGTTAGTTATATTTTATTTAGTCCCAATAAAATTACAAACGAAGAAGTACAAGTAGAAAAAACCACTGAAGGCAATCCGCTTACCTGGCTTTATGGTGTGGGTGCCATGATTCCTGATTTTGAAAATAACTTAAAAGGAAAAACCAAAGGGCACAAATTTGATTTTAGAATTACTGCCGAAAATGCTTACGGTGTTATTGACCCTACTTATATTATTGATATTCCACTCGATTCGTTTAGGGATCCTGATGGAAAAATTGACAGTGAAATGCTGAAAGTGGGTAGCACTTTGCCTATGCAGGATAATCAAGGAAATCATTTGCGCGGAATTGTAAAAGAAGTATCGCTCACAATTGTGAAAATGGATTTCAATCATCCAATGGCAGGTAAAGATTTACACTTTACAGGTGAAGTGCTTGATGTGCGCGAAGCTACTGCCGATGAAATTGCTCACGGCCATGTGCATGGTCCGGGCGGGCATCATCATTAAAATATTTATTTCTTTATAATTATTTTCTGAACTTGAGTTTGGCTGTCGGTGATTACTTTCACGTAATAGGTTCCTTCGGCAAATTCTGTTGTGCTTAATTCGATGTAGTTTTTATTCGACATTGTATTGTAAATTTCTTGGCCAATGTTGTTTGATATTGAGACGTTAATCATCTTGATGTTTTGGGCAAGAATAATTGTCAAATTGTTTTGAGCAGGGTTAGGGTAAACCGAAAATAGAGTTAGTTTATCATGATAAATTGACTCAAGCGCAGAGTAGGTAAAATTACCGTCAAAATCTGTTTGTTTTAAGCGGTAATAACTTTGTCCTGAAAGAGGTGAATCGTCAGTAGTAGAATAATTGGTCGTTGCATTGCTGTTCCCTGCTCCATCAACAGTAAATAAATATTCAAAGTTTATCCCATCAGTGGTTCTTTCAATTGTGAAAAAATCATTATTTGTTTCGGTAAGTGTGGTCCAAGTAAGTTTCACTTCGCTGTTTAGTAATGTTGCAGAAAAATTCAGAAGTTCAATTGGCAACGGAGTAGGGCTGTTAGATATAATACCGCTTCCATTAGTGCCTTGCCCGTTTTGTGCCGTAGTTGAAGACCCACTATTGATAACACCACCTATACCATTGTTGGTTTGTACCGTAGTGTTTGTTGTTGGTTGAGCTGAAAGAAATATAATTGTTCCCTGACCACCACCACCGCCCCCTGCATGGGTGCCACTGTTCCCCACATCTCCGCCATCACCACCATTTGAACTAATAGTGAGTGGGCAGCCACTATTAATAGAGTAACTTCCAACTTCAAGTACAATAGAGCCGCCCGCACCACCACCACCGCTACCATCAATTCCACTGGTTGCGGCAGCACTGCCATTTGCACTAATTGTTCGGCCCCCGCAAGTTCCGGTGGTAATGATTTGTGTAGCTTTTATGAAAATTAACCCTCCGCCATTACCACCGGCAGTTGCTTGTGAGTTATTTTGTTGACCACCACCACCACCACCACCCATAAACACTTTGCTTGCAGAAATATTTGCACTTAAAGATATGCCACCTCTTCCTTCGGGGCCATTACAACCTGTGCCTGATCCGTTCCATCCGCCACTTGAATTGCCACCTGCTGTGTAATTGCCACCACCGCCACCACCGGCATTAATGTTTACGCCACCGCCACCGCCATTTAAAATTTTTGCTTTGCCATAGCGGTGAATTGAATTAGTGCGTAAATAAATTCCTTCGCCTTTTTCGGCTCTAATATTTAATCCTGACATCCAGGTTCCAGCAACTGTATCGCAAGTGGTTCCACCCGGATAATAATTAACCGAAACAGCTCCGCCTCTAAAACCTGCTCCATTTGCTGTAATATTATTTGCCAGGGTTAAATTACCCGTAACCTGAAATGCAACAATTCCGCCTACGTTACCATTCCAGTTAACTGCGGTAATATTAGCGGTAGTTGTAAAATTAGGGGTACCTAATTGGGGAAAGGTTACTATTTGTAAAGATGAATTTCCACCAGTGCTATATGTATTACCCAATGCCGGAGTAATTGTTATTGAAGTGGGAACACTCATTGTCTCTGTAATGTTAGAAATTGTTCTTACCTCATATTTGCCGGCATTTACAATAGCTGATAAATCACCAAATGTTGAAGCGTTAGTTGTGTTAGCGCCAATCACATCATCCTGAATTTGGATAATTATTATCTGTTCTCCTATTTCAAAAGTATCAAATGTTTCGTTTACATTCGACACAGATAGCACGCTCCCGGCAATAGACGTAACTTTTGCATAGCCATTTACTTGAGCAACACAAAGAAAATGTACAGATATTAAAAGGAAAGTTAGTATGGGTGTTTTCATGTAGAAGATTTAAATAGTTTACCCAAATTTAGTTTTTTTTTGTTTAGGCAAACAGCATTCTAAACACATCTTCAATTTTTGTAAACGAAACAATTTTAATTCCGTATAGTTTTGCGTCTAATCCTTTTTGGTTGTAAGCAGAAATAAAAATTTGTTCCATTCCTAATTTTTCGGCTTCGGAAATGCGCTGGTCAATGCGCGAAACAGGGCGAATTTCTCCGCTTAATCCCACTTCGGCTGCAAAGGCAATTTTTTGATTGATAGGAATATCCTCGGCAGATGAAAGCACAGCGCAGGCAACAGCCAAATCGTTGGCAGGATCTTCTACTTTTATGCCACCGGCAATATTTAAAAAAACATCTTTTGCTCCTAATCTAAAGCCGCAGCGTTTTTCTAAAACGGCTAAGAGCATGGCAAGCCTTCGCAAATCAAAACCTGTGGATGAGCGCTGTGGAGTGCCGTAAACAGCAGAGCTTACCAATGCTTGTATTTCGAGCAGCATTGGCCTTGCGCCTTCCATCGTTGCCGAAATAGCAATGCCACTAACCGGTTCGGTACGTTGCGTAATTAATATTTCTGATGGGTTGGTTACTTGACGCAGCCCGCTGCCTTGCATTTCGTAAATGCCTAATTCGTTGGTTGAGCCAAAACGATTTTTAGTTGTTCGCAATAAACGATAAACGTGGTTTCGGTCGCCTTCAAACTGAAGCACTGTATCCACCATGTGTTCTAAAACTTTTGGTCCGGCAATGCTTCCATCTTTTGTGATATGACCAATTAAAAAAACAGGAGTGCCACTTTCTTTAGCATAGCGCAAAAGTTCGGCAGTACATTCTCTTACCTGCGACACGCTTCCGGGCGATGATTCAATTTCATTGGTATAAAGCGTTTGTATCGAATCTATAATTACCAAATTAGGTTCAAGCGCTTCAATCTGCTGAAAAATATTTTGCAACGATGTTTCGGCAAGTATATAGCAATTTGAATTTTCATCGCCAATGCGCTTAGCTCGCATTTTTATTTGTTGTTCGCTTTCTTCGCCCGACACATAGATAACTTTATTGCGCTTGGCACTTAAAGCAAACTGAAGCATTAAAGTAGATTTACCTATGCCCGGTTCACCGCCAAATAAAATAAGCGAACCGGCAACAATGCCACCGCCCAGCACTCGGTTAAGTTCTTTATCAGGAATTACAATTCTATTTTCGTTTACCAGCGAAATTTCAGAAACCAATTGTGGTTTTGCCGCGCGCTGTGTTCCTGATTTTATACCACCTGCTGTGCTTTTTTCTTTTTGCACCACTTCTTCCACATAAGTATTCCACTCGTTGCAAGATGGGCAACGGCCAATCCACTTGGGCGATTGCGCTCCGCAGTTCTGACAAAAAAATGTTGTTTTACTTTTAGCCACTCTTTTTGTTGTTTAATCTTTTGGTTTCCCTTCCACTACTATTACAATTTCGCCTTTTAATTCTTTTCCAGCTACAATAGCAATTAATTCTTCCAGTGTTCCGCGTTTTGTTTCTTCAAATTTTTTTGTGATCTCACGCGAAACAGATGCTTTGCGTTTATACCCGAAATACTCAGCAAACTCTGTTAGGGCTTTTAAAATACGGTGAGGCGATTCGTAAAAAATCATTGTTCGATCTTCGTTAACTAAGTTTTTAATTTTAGTTTGTCTTCCTTTTTTTTGTGGCAAAAATCCCTCAAATGTAAATCGCTCACAAGGTAATCCCGAATTAACAAGAGCGGGAACAAATGCCGTTGCACCGGGCAGCGTTTCAATTTCAATGTCTTGCACTAAGCATTCGCGAACAAGTAAAAACCCTGGATCGGATATTCCTGGTGTGCCGGCATCCGATGTAAGTGCAACAGATGTTGCTGCCTTTATTTTTTCAATTAAAAATTGCAATGATTGGTGTTCGTTGTGCAGATGATTAGAAAATATTTTTTTTTCTATTTGCAAATGGCGCAATAAATTTCCGGTTACACGTGTGTCTTCTGCAATTACAAAATCCACTTCTTTTAGTAATCTAACTGCACGTAGCGTTATGTCTTCTAAATTGCCGATGGGCGTGGGTATGATGTATAATTTTGGCATTAGTTCAGTTGGCTTACAAATTCAATTAGCAACGTGTAAATATCTTTAAATTCTGTTAGCGGCAGTGTAGCAGAAGTATCAAACTTATCGTGATAGTGTGCTACACCTCCTAATGTATAAATGTAAAATGTGTTTACGCCATATTTATCGAAATTGTAATGATCGCTGATGGGAGCTTTTTTTCTCATTTTTATTTGTGACAATAAATTTTTATCGGCATTGATTTTTGTGAGTAAATCAAATTGGGTTTTATGGGCAGCGCCATTCACCACCATTATTCCTTCATCACCGGTTCCAAAAATGTCCATGTTCACTAAAAATTTTATTTTTTTCAAATCAAAAAGCGGATGAGATGTGTAATAATCAGAACCACACAAGCCAAGTTCTTCGCCTGAAAATGCAATGAATGCAACCGAATATTTTTGCGGATGTGTTGCATAATATTTTGCAAGGCACAATAGCATACTTACTCCACTTGCATTATCATTTGCGCCCGGAAAATAAATGGGCTTGCCTTTTTCTTTTATTTTGAGTTCGCCTAAGTGGTCGTAATGTGCTGTGAAAACAATAAAACTATCAGGCATTTCGGTTCCTTTCACATACCCTACCACGTTTTTTGTGCGATAGCTTTTTATCAGCGTTGCTTTTATATTGATGTTCACATTAGTTAATGTGTCTTTGCTATGCGGAATTTGAATAACCGGAATTAAGGATTGATTTTGAGCCAAGTCCCAAGCGTATGTTCCGTTTTTGCGAACCGGATTGTAAACAATAATTCCTTTTGTGTTTATAGGTGGAAGAGAAATAATACGTTCGATATTAAAGCGGTGCTTTTTGTTTAAATGAAAAGTATCAACCAACAAAAATTTATTTTTCAAATCTTGTTTCTGAAACGCTAAAACATCTTCAAGTGTTTTAATGTTGTTTGTATCGGCTTTAACTATTTTGTATTTCCCTTTTATTGTTGGGCAATCGGGGTTGATAGTGAATTCGGTAGTGATTTTTTTGTCGTTAAAGTTTATTGCACCGTTAAAGCAATTCACGCTTAATGTATAATGTTGGAAATAGTTATCAGAAAATGAACTTAGCCCGGCCTTTATAAATTCGCTACTAATGTAGTTTGCAGCGATGCTGTCACCTTGCATCAAATAGCCCCTGCCGTGCATTACGGGTGAAGTAAGTGTGTCAAGTATTTTGCGTGCGTATATACTTGCGTCTAAGTTTTCTTGAGCAAATAGCGTTTTACATAAAATTATAAATACGGAAATTAAACGCATTACGAAAAATATTTTTTTACTAATGCAATGAATGCTTCGGTAGTTTTGCTGTCGTCTTTCCAATTGTATTTTTGGCGCACATCATTTAATGCATTATGCGCTTCTTTAATATTTTTGCAATCATTAATTTTCTGAAGAACCTCGCTAAAATCTGCTTGGTTGTTTTTGAAGAGTTCGGCAGCGAACTGAAATTTTTGATTTAAGCCAATCAAGGATTTAAACTCCGGTTTTGTTTTTTGTACTTGTGGTGCGTCTTCTTTTTTTGCTTCCTGTATGGTATCAGTTTCTTCGTTTTGTAGGGACTCCGTAGTTTTTGTTTCTATTTTTTTATCAGTTTCTTTCTCATCTTCGTCAGTCGCAGAAACAGAATGTAAGTAATTGTAAATAACAGATTTATCGTGCAACCGCTCCACTTTACTTAAAATTAATTCCAGTTCTAATTGCGGAATATGCTCCATTGCAGCTAACTCATCGGAGTGTTTTTTAATGCTGTCAATCAGCTGTTGTATCTCTTTGCGAAGCTGCTTTTTGTTCATAATTTATATGCTGTAAAAATATTGTTTTGAGTAGTTTTGGATAAAGTTAAAAATATATGTTTCTCGAAAATCAGGTAAATACAAACAATAAAAATGGGTGGATAGAGTTGGTTTGTGGCTCTATGTTTTCGGGAAAAACAGAAGAGCTGATAAGAAGATTAAAACGTGCAAAACTTGCTCAGCAGCGTGTAGAAATTTTTAAACCCGAAATAGATACTCGTTACGATAAAGCAAAAGTAGTTTCGCACGATGCAAATGAAATTCACAGCACACCTGTGAAAAAATCAGTCGACATTTTAAATTTAATTTCGGGAGTGCAGGTGGTAGGAATTGATGAAGCGCAATTTTTTGATACTGAAATAGTGGAAGTGTGTAATGCGCTTGCTTCAAAAGGAATTAGAGTAATAGTTGCCGGCTTAGATATGGATTATCTCGGCAATCCTTTTGGGCCAATGCCCGCATTAATGGCAATTTCCGAATATGTTACGAAAGTACATGCAATATGTGTTAAATGCGGAAATCTTGCCCATCATTCGCATCGTACCACTAATCAAAACGAGTTAGTAGTGATTGGCGAAACAAATAAATACGAGGCACTTTGCCGACACTGTTTTAACGATGCAATTAAAAGCTGAAGATGATTTACAAGATTAAGGATGTAGCTCAAATCACCGGTGGAATACTTATTGGCAATGGCGATATTGATATAAAATATTTACTTACGGATAGCCGAAATATTGCACATGCCGAATACTCGCTGTTTTTTGCCATTAAAGGCGAACGCCACGATGGGCACAAATTTATTGCTGATTTGTATGATAAGAATGTGCGGTGTTTTGTGGTTTCGGATACAACTGCTATTGAAAAAAATTATCCTGACGCAATTTTTATAAAAGTTGATAATACGCTAAAAGCACTTCAGGTGCTTTGTGCCGAACATCGTAAAATGTTTAACTATCCTGTTATTGGAATCACCGGCAGTAACGGAAAAACGATTGTTAAAGAATGGCTTTATCAATTAATGCGCGAGGATAAAAACATTGTTCGTTCGCCTAAAAGTTACAATTCGCAGATAGGAGTCCCTCTTTCAGTATGGCAAATGACGGATGAAAATGACTTGGCAATTTTTGAAGCAGGAATTTCGCAGGCGAGTGAAATGGCTAATCTTCAAAAAATAATTAAACCAACGATTGGCATATTTACAAATATTGGTCAAGCACATGACGAAAATTTTTCTGACAAACAATTAAAGGTGCTTGAAAAAGCGCAGCTATTTTCCGGAAGCGAAACACTTATTTATTGTAAAGATTATTTACAAATAACTGAAACCATAAGTGCTCAAAAAAATTTGGAGCAACTTCGTTTATTTTCCTGGTCGCGCAAGGTGCGTGCCGATTTGCAAATAGGCAGAGTCAATAAAACTGCTACCGAAACCGAAATACAGGCGGTTTACAAAAACGATTTTCTGAAAATTAAAATTCCTTTCACAGATGAGGCATCAATAGAAAACGCAATTCATTGCTGGGATACCCTTTTATTTTTTGGTTACGAGCACGAATTAATTTCAGCGCGAATGAGTATGCTAAGCCCCGTTGCAATGCGCTTAGAGCTAAAAGAAGGAGTGGGAAATTGTTCGGTGATAAACGATAGCTACAATTCTGATTTAGGTTCACTGGCTATAGCGCTTGATTTTTTAAATCAGCAAAAACAGCATGCCAATAAAACGCTCGTTCTTTCCGACATATTACAAAGTGGCAAAGACGAAGAACTGCTCTATACCGAAGTGGCAAACTTGGTTCATAAAAAAGGCGTTACACGGCTTATCGGAATTGGTTATGCTATAGCAAGGCAGCAACATAAATTTAATATTGAAAAATTATTTTTTAATTCAACCCCTGATTTTTTATCCGCTTACAACAATAGTTTTTTTAGAGATGAAACTATTTTGCTGAAAGGCGCTCGCAATTTTGGTTTTGAGGAAATAAGTAAAGTGTTGCAGCAAAAAGCGCATGAAACTGTTTTGGAAATTAACCTAAATGCAGTAGTGCACAACTTAAATTATTTCCGTTCAAAACTAAAACCCGAAACCAAACTGATGGCAATGGTGAAAGCATTCTCGTATGGTAGCGGTAGTTTTGAAATTGCGAATGTGTTGCAATTTCATCGCGTGGATTATTTGGCAGTAGCTTATGCCGATGAGGGAATTGAATTGCGTAAAGCCGGAATAACATTGCCCATAATGGTGATGAACCCCGAGGAGCAGAGTTACGACTCGATGATACAATACCAATTGGAACCTGAAATTTTTAGTTTCAGAATTTTAAACTTATTTGAAGAAGCTGCCAAGCGAAGCAAAAAATTAATTGATGCAAATAAAAAACTTAGCGTCCACATTAAGTTAGATACCGGTATGCGCAGACTTGGTTTTGACGATAAAGATGTGAACGAATTAATCGTGCGGATAAAAAACAATAAATACCTCGCTGTGAAATCTGTTTTCACACACTTGGCGGCAAGCGATGAACCAGAGCACGATGAATTTACTTTTTCGCAAATAAAAAAATTTAATGAGTTGAGCTCATCAATTGCTAAACATTTTAATTATCCCATCATTAAGCATGTGCTAAACTCTGCCGGAATTGCTCGTTTTCCGGATGCACAATTTGATATGGTTCGTTTAGGAATTGGTTTATACGGCATAGGATGTGATACTGCCGAACAAAAACATTTGCAAAATGTAAATACACTTAAAACCACCATCTCACAAATAAAAACAGTTGCCAAAGGCCAAAGTATTGGTTACAGCCGCAAGTGGATTGCCGAGCGAAATATGCTAATAGCAACTGTGCCCATTGGTTATGCCGATGGCCTGAGCAGAAAATTAAGTAACGGAAAAGGAAAAATGCTTTTGCGCGAAAAATTTGCACCCATCGTAGGCAATGTTTGTATGGATATGTGCATGATAGACATTACAGATATTCCTGCAACTGAAGGTGAAGAAGTAATTGTGTTTGGCGAGCAATACCCAATTACACAACTTGCCGAAGATATGGGAACAATTTCCTATGAAGCTTTAACAAGTGTTTCGCGAAGAGTGAAGCGAATTTATTTTCACGAATAAAAAATCCTGATTACTCTTTAGGAGCTTAAGAGCAATCAGGATTTTAAAAAAGAGCGAAACTATTTTTTTAGTAAATCGCGAATTTCGGTAAGTAGTTTTTCTTGTGCAGTTGGTTCAGGCGGTGCAACAGGCGCTTCGGCTTCTTTCTTTTTCAGTTTATTTATTCCTCGAATAATGAGGAACAAAACAAAAGCAATCAAAATGAAAGAAATTATTTGCGATATAAAATTTCCGTACTTAATTGCAGTGCCGGGCACCACAAGTTGGCTTAGGTCTGTTAAGTTTGCAGCTTTTAATGCAGGAGTTAAAATAGCAGGCGTAATTATATCATCTACCATTGATTTTACAATGGCGCCAAAAGCACCGCCAATTACAACACCCACAGCCAAGTCAATTACATTGCCTTTTACAGCAAACTGTTTAAATTCTGAAAATAGTCCCATGTTTTTTGTTTTTGTTAATTATGTTGAGTTAAAATTTATACGAAAATCCTACTGCTAATACTTCTTTGAACTGAGTGCGTGGGCCAGACGCATCTACAACTCCATCGCTATTATTATCAACAGCAATATTTATATCATGATCGTAAATTAATTGAGTAGTGATAGTTGCTGAAATATATTTATTCACTTTCATTGCAGTTAGTGTTGACCAATTTACATCTAAGTTTTGCGGATTATTTAAATAGTTTGAAAACAAATCTAATTGCGTTTGGAAATTTATGTTTTTCATTATATCAAACTTCGCCATCATTCTTAGGTAGCCGCCAAACTCAGTACGCACTACTTTTCCGGGCGTAACCAAAAGATTGGTAATAGGGTCGTAAACTGCCTTTACCACACCAAATGCACCTGCATCGGCAAGAATTTGATTATTTACAATTGTAACTTTTCCGGTGATGGGCGCAATGAATAAATTGAATTTATCATTTGGTTTGAAGTCCATTCCAATTGCGCCTAATAAATATCCGGGCGCTAAAAAAATCAGAAATTTTTACAACCGTGCTGTCATTTGGAAAAGATAAACCCGGAGCCATTTGTGTTCTAAAATTTAACAAGCCGGCATAATACTATTTTTTACTTGCTGCCATTCCAAGTTTAGATGTAAGATCAATTTTGTCATCTGTTTTTATCCAGCGCGCGTTTTGTCCTTGTTGCAAAACACCGTAACCTAAATCAAGTGTAGTTTCCCAATTTAAACTGCCGTGGTGATACCTGGCAAATAAACTTAGCAATCCGTTAATTGCCACAGAGCTTTTTCCACCGGCTGCCCAGTTAGTTAATGATGTTTGAGATAAACCAATATTTACAACACCACCTTTTTTCCAGCCATCTAACGTATCGGCAAATTTTGTTCTCACTTGCTTTTCTCCATCGGTGGTTTGTGCAGATGCAAAACTTGCAACCGCAGTAAATAAAATAAAAAGATATTTTTTCATATTTATTGTTTTTTTGACTCGTAAAAATAACCAACTTGTAAAACAAGATTAGTTGAATTAAAAATTATCAATCCACATATATATGTTAAAATCATTTACTGTATGGAGCGAAGAAATTTTATCGTACAAATCTTTTTTGGTTAAGCCATTCATCCGCTTATGCTGAATAAGGCGGTATGCTTTTTCGGCAAGTAAAAAATGTTTTAGTCCATTGCTCTGCGTGTTATTAGTTAATTGCATTATTGCATCTGTTAATTCAGTCGCTCCTTTGTTTTCGGATGCCACCGTTTTTAATACTAATGGCATTTTTCCATCGGCATCGTGTTTTGAATTGGCGAGCGATAATAAATTTTTAAAATAAATATCAGCGCCCGGTCTGTCGGCTTTGTTTAACACATATATATCGCCAATTTCCATAATGCCCGATTTTATGGTTTGCACTTCATCACCGCTTTCGGGAACTAAAACCAATACAGTTATATCGGCTAAGCCTGCTACTTCCACTTCGCTTTGACCAACACCTACTGTTTCAATAAAAATAAAATCAAAATCAGCAGTACGCATCACATCGGTTATTTCAATTGTTTTTGCCGATAAGCCACCCAGCGAACCTCTGGTAGCAAGCGAGCGAATAAAAACATTTTCATTTGTAAAATGCTCAGCCATTCGCAGTCTATCCCCAAGCAGCGAACCAAAATTAAATGGTGAAGTAGGATCAATTGCAATTACTCCTATTTTTTTTCCACTGTCAGTAATTTCTTTTATCAGCGAATTAATTAACGTGCTTTTGCCGGCACCGGGCGGGCCCGTAAATCCTATTACCGGAACACTTTTTTCAAACTTTAAAGATTTTAAAAATTCTCTGCTTCCTCCTAAGTCGTTTTCCACAATTGTGATGCACCTTGCCAACGCAAGCTTGTCGCCATTTTTTATATTGTTAAGTAGTTCGTTGGTATTTAGCATCAGGCAAATATACTAAAGCGCAATTAATTGATATTTTTGTTTACGCATAATGGTAAAACTATCGGCAGTAATAATAACATTTAACGAGGAGAAAAACATTGCTCGTTGCCTTCAATCACTAAAAGATGTGGCGGATGAGATAGTGGTGCTCGATTCTTTTTCTGCCGATAAAACGGAAGAAATATGTAAACAATACGGTGCAAAATTTTTCCAACACAAATTTGACGGCCACATACAACAAAAAAACAGAGCAATTACTTTCGCATCAAATAAATATGTTTTGTCGCTCGATGCCGATGAAGCGCTTAGTGATGAACTGAAAAAATCAATAGCTGCAGTTAAAAATAATTGGCAGCACGATGGTTATTACATGAACCGATTAACTAATTATTGCGGCCAATGGATTAAGCATTGCGGCTGGTATCCGGATACAAAATTAAGATTGTGGGATAGCACAAAGGGCAGTTGGGGTGGTGTAAATCCGCACGATAAATATTTAATGCGCGATGATAAAAGCAACACGGGAAAATTAAAAGGTGATTTATTGCATTACAGTTATTACTCAATAGATGAGCACATAAAACAATCGGGGTACTTTGCCACTATAGCTGCCAAAGCAATGTATGCCGAGGGTAAGCGCGCTAATTTCTTTAATTTGAATATAAATCCGGCAGTAAAATTTATTAAATGTTATTTTTTGAAACTCGGATTTTTAGATGGTTATTTTGGTTTTGTTATTTGCAAAATAACTGCGCAATCTACACGCGATAAATACCGGAAACTTAAAAACCTGCAAAGCCCAATATAAATTTTATTGTATCGGTAATTTTTTATTAACATAAGCGGAGTGAAGATATAACAGGGTGTGGTAGTTGGTGCAACTCTGGTGCTCATGGTTGTTTTATGTGTGGTCTTAAATTTGTTTGTTAATATATCCCAAACAGATAACACTACCAATTGAGTGTGGTGTAAATGCTCACTGGCCCGGTGGGGTTGTCAATAGTTTTTTCTTCCCACAGTTTACCATTGGTGTACATGCGCATAACGTAACTTCCGTTTCCGGCATCTAAAGTAAATGTTACCGATGTTCCATAATCTGTAATAACCGTGGGCGATGACCAATTAATGGATGTAACCGGACCAACAGATTTTGTATTGCCGCCATCCGTGTACGATACATTATAATTAGGGGTGCCGCTACCTATGTATTCTATTTTATAAGCTACAGCCACATTGTTTTCCTCTTTTTTTTCGCACGAAAAAAGTAACGTGAGCGATAATAGTAAGTAAAGAGTGTTTTTCATTTCACTAAAAATTTAGTTGCGGGGATTGATTATAAATTTACTGAATTATAAGCTTACCTGTTGCAATAATTTCTTTACTGTCGGCAATGGTGTAAAAATACATACCTGCGTTAAGTGCGTTTTTATAAAGTGGTAAAGTGTTTTCGTTGGTTAATGTTTCTGAAATTAACTTGCCCGTGCAGTCAAATAATTTAAAGGAGAGTAGTGCATTATCATAACGATGAACGGTAAATGTGGTGTAATTGTTAAACGGATTTGGAAACACATCCACACTTATATAGTTTGCCGAAACATTATTTATACCTGTATTGTAGCAGTTTCCCGGAAGGTTATTATCCATCCACACGCTGCGCGATTGAAACCATCCTTTTAAATAATCTATTTCATCCTGATAAGTTTGCCCCACATAATAATTCCAGTTTACATAAGTGCCAAGTATGGGCCATTTTATAAAATTACGTTGTTCTGCTTCGTTAAGGTAAGCAGCCGTGGTATCAATCCAGGCATTCACGCTATCGGTGTGCAGCATGTGCTGGCGCAGGTAATTCCAGCGGCATTTAACCATGTTGCAATAGTTGGTGTCAAGCAATAATCGTTTCCACCAGTTAGGCGGCTCGGTAGAAAAAGTGGGGCACACAGTTGCAAAATTATATTGCCAGCCAGTGGTGTCATAAGCATCGCAATAATCGGCATTGCCGAACGATAAATTAAAATCCCACATGGGGCCGCAAGTAAGTTTGCCGCCTTTGCTGTCTTTATCTTTATACATAAAACTGCTGGAGCGGTAGCCATCCACGGTTCGTCCTAACTCTTGCATCAGAAAAAAATCAACAAACGAAGCCGTGTTTATATAAGCCGCATAGCCCGTATTGGGATTAGTAAAATTAGTTCCATACACTGCGTTTTCAAAACTAACGGTGTAATTTTTTATGTAGTTCCGCTGCTGCGCAGTAAGTTCAGTGTCTTCAGGGTCGTGATAGAGGTATTTTACTTTGTTTTGATAGGGCGATGTCCAGGTGGTATTGCTGTTGCCTGTTGTTTTATCCACTTTAATAATGTATCCGCCTGTGAGCGAATCGCCTGCATTGTCGTCAAAATCTAATTTGGCAATATCCACTCTGTTATTGTCGCGCTTAATGCGTTCGAGTAGTGTGTAAACACCCATGTACTGCCCGTTTATAACCAATTCGCAATACACCCACCGTGGCGACCACGGGTGCATGCGCGAAAAACACTGATAGGTAAATTCATTTCTCATTAATGTTTTATCCGGATACGCACCATATAAAATCCAGTCGTTATCGCTTGGCATGCCTAAAAGAGGCACGTTCAAATTATTTCCTGCGCTGTCTTGTGTTTCTAATCCGTACGATTTTTTGGGGTATTGTTGCGATGTAGATCCTCTTATTTCTATCGCAATTTTTCCGTTGTAATTATTAAACGGGTCGGTAAAATAATTACGGTTGCCGTTACCGTTCCAGATAATGCCCATATCGCAAAAAATTTTCGGGTCATCGGCTATAGTTTGATTATTGGTATTAATCACCACAATCGGCAAATTTGAATCGGTGAAACTTTGTGCCGAAACCGCAGTGTGTAAAGCCAATGTAAAGATTAAAATGCGTGTGTGTAATTTCGCTGCCATGTTTTGCGATTAGTTGAGATGTGCGAATGTATTTAAAACATTCAAGAATAGCCAATTTCATCAGCAGCAATAAATCAGCCGTAAATTTGTAAATTCGTTCTCCGCAAAAAAATGATAAACAAGCAAACCATTGACAAGATTTTTGAAACCGCTCGTATTGAAGAAGTGGTTGGCGATTTTGTTACGCTGAAAAAACGTGGCGCCAATATGCTTGGGCTTTGTCCGTTTCATAACGAGCGCACACCGTCATTTAACGTATCGCCTGTGCGTGGTATTTACAAATGTTTTGGGTGTGGCAAAGCAGGTAATTCGGTTAATTTTATAATGGATCACGAGCAAATGAATTACCCCGAAGCGCTACGTTATCTTGCTAAAAAATACAGTATTGAAATAGAAGAAACCGAAATTACTGACGAAGAGAAAAAGAAATTGGCACAAGAGCAAGGCGAAAAAGAAAGTTTGATGGTGGTTTCGTCATTCGCACAAAAACATTTTACCGATAATTTGTTTAATACCGATGAAGGCAAATCAATAGGCCTTAGTTATTTTATTGAAGAGCGTGGTTTTAGGCGTGATGTGGTAGAAAAATTTCAGTTAGGTTATGCTATGGAAAACCGCAGGTATTTTACCAATGCTGCCATTGAAGCAGGTTACAAAGAAGAGTACATGGTTAAAACCGGATTAACTGTGCAGCGCGAAGGCGAATTGCCTGAGCGCGCTTTTGATAGATTTGCCGGGCGCGTAATATTCCCGATACACAATATAACCGGCCGTGCCATTGGTTTTGGCGGCCGTGTGATGAAAAAAGATGCCAAAACGGCTAAGTACTTAAACTCGCCCGAATCGGAAATATATTTTAAAAGCAAAATACTTTACGGATTATATTTTGCCAAAAAAGCAATTGTAGAAAACGATAATTGTTTTTTGGTGGAAGGTTATACCGATGTTATTTCGATGCACCAATCGGGGATAGAGAATGTGGTTTCATCATCAGGCACATCGCTCACGGTTGATCAAATTAAACTCATTCGCAGATACACGCAAAACATTACCATCCTTTACGATGGCGATAATGCCGGCATAAAAGCAAGTTTCCGTGGCATTGATATGATTTTAGAAGAAGGGTTAAACGTGCGCGTTTTACTTTTCCCCGATGGCGATGACCCCGATTCATTTGCAAAAAAACACAGTGAGGAAAAACTAAAAAATTACATTGATAAAAACAAGCAAGATTTTATTGCCTTTAAAACATCATTGCTTTACAGCGAAGCAAAAAATGATCCTATAAAACGTGCCGAACTCATAAAAGACATTGTTGCCAGCATTGCACTTATTCCTGAACAAATTACACGATCGGTATATGTGCAAGAGTGCAGCCGCATAATGGCAATGGAAGAGCAAGTGCTGCTTAACGAACTAAATAAATTACGCAGACGTAAACTCGATGACAAACGCAAGCAACAAGAAAGCGAAACTGCCACCACCGATTTATCAGAAACTACTCTTGCCGAAAACGAAAAATTAAAACCTGCCGATGATAATTATCAGGAACGCGATATTGTGCGCCTTATGCTGCAATACACCGATAAAAATTTACTGTTCCTTGAAAAAGATACCGATGGATTTGAAACCGAAATACAAAAACCGCTGCCCGAATTTATTTTGCACGATTTAATTAACGATGGCGTGGGAATAGAAACCGAAGCATACAATAAAATATTTGCCGAATACCACCGCCATTATATTGCCGAACAAAAAAAAGAACCATTGCCTAATGCCTATTTTCTTAACAACGAAAATGACGAAATAAAAACCACCGCCATTAATTTACTATCATCGCCTTACACGCTCGCTAACTGGGCAAAACATAACATACAAGTAACAGCCGAAGAAACTATTTTAAAACACAGCGTGCAAAGTGCGCTTTACACACTTAAACTAAAATACATTGAGCAATTAATTTTTACCAAGCAAAATAATTTAACCACCACTCAAGGCGAAGAAGACGAATATATTTTGCTTAACGAACAACGCAATTTATTAGAAGTAAAAAAAGCATTTTCAATCGAGCTGGGCCGTGTGGTGTTAAAATAAATTTTCACTCCAGCCGCTGCACAAGCCAGCCACTGCCATCGGCAAGTTTGCCATGCCTGTATTTTACGTTTTTAAATCGTTTGCTGATAAGTTTACACATCTGCCCCACGCCATATTTTAGCGTGTATTCACTTTTATTAATAACTAAAGCTTCGCCCGGTTTAAGCCCGCATATAGCTCGGTAAAATACCGAACTCCGCCCTGTACCACTTACTAATAGTGCATTTGCTTCGTCTGCATTTATTTTTTTCATTCTATTTTTTCTGATTTAGAAACTGTTTAAAATTTATTCTAAAATAATACGAGATATGGTATTTATAAGGTCATCGCATTTATTTCGACAAGCTCAATATGACCTCGCGCGCTGTCAGTCTGAGCTTGTCGAAGACATTGCGAGGGCCACATTAACTTTTTTAAACATAATTTAAACAGTTACTTATAGTCTATAAAAAGTATGTTCATGCAACTTTCAATTATGTTCACTTAGCTTTCGAGTATATTTAATTTGTTTTTATTTATGTTTACTCTACTTTTAATAATATTAAACCTCTATACGATTATATTAAATCTACATTCGATTAGATTAACTATTGATTCAATTAGATTCAACCTATTTTATAGCAGCATTAACAAACAAAAAATGGGGCATTTAGCCCCATCGGTTTTTTTATTTTCTCATTTATGGATTTATCGGTGATGTTCCGCCATTCGATTCTTTATCAAAAAGTGGCGCTAAATCATCCACCACACTATCTGCCCCCGGCACTTGGTTAGCAGCCGCAGTTTGGGCAGTAGTGTAAAGCAAGCGCAGCCACCTGTAAGCTTCGCTGCCGGCCACTTGCTGCGTATCGGTAACTATTTCAAGTACTTTAAGCAGTTTTTGTTTTATCGCCTCATGCTGGTCAAAAAAAACTAAATCGTTACTTGCCTCGGCTTGCGTGCCTGCAAAACCGGTAACAAGAGTGGGATTATTAGGCCCGTGTATTTCTATGCCACGTTTCACATACGGGTAACGCTCGCTCGATATATTGGGCAATTTTACACGCTCATCTTTTGTTAAATTATATTTCACCGGCAAGGCGGCAAGTAAATTAGTAATAGCGGTATCAATAGCTGCCAGTTGCGCTCCGCTTAGTGTAGTGTTAATGTTTGAAAAAGGCATGGTTGTTATTTTTTAGTAATTATTTTTTTGAAAAAAAACTGCCGGACTGCCGTACCTAACTAAATCACCCCATTGAGCGGTACCTTCTTACCAATAAGTGCAGCCCAGTCAGTTTTATTTAAGTGCTAATAAATAAAAATGAGAAGGAAGCCCAATCTGCTCTCCCTGATACAGATTGGGCTAATTGAGGCTCATTAATCTATGCAAACAAGCCTCCCTCCTACTTTTATTTTTAATATATTTTGGTTTCGCATTTTTTTTAACGCGATGGATTATTAATTAGTAAATGACTTGAGGAATGAACCCCGTAATCGGCTTTACTTTTTTTTACCGGGTTGGCTTTTATATCCTGTTTTTTTTCTACAGTATATTTTAGCCCACCATCATTCTGTTTAGTTTCATGTTTGGATGAGACTAAAAAAACTAAATATAAACTTGTCATGATTCCTGTTTTTATCATATTAATATCCTTCTATGAAAATACGTTTTGCTGCACCATCAGTTAATTCAAAAAATTCGTATAACCGTTCACCGATTTCAAACATTGTAAGGTTGTTTTCTATTTCTTTCATGGTGATGTAAATTATTTTTTAGCAATTTTAGCCCATTGATTAAAAATTATAAAACCAAATTTTAGTTCTACCTGTAGTCTCTAAATAACCATATCAAAAAACAAAAAGCTGTATATCAGCACTTTACATTAAAAAATAAAATAGAGAATGGATAACCGATTACACGAATTAATACAATCGCTCACAAAAAACGAGAAGCGCTATTTTACTTTAAGTGCAAATAAAAAAGGTGGAGAAAAAAATTATTTGCAAATATTTTCACAGTTAGAGAAAAGTGCAACACCTGATATTGCCAAGCTAAAACAGCGTTTCACTAATTACGATAATGCAGCGCGCTATTTATACGATGCAATTTTAAAAAGTATGCGCGATTATCATTCAAAAACTTTTTCTTATAATATATTGCTCGATAATTTGGCTGATGTACAATTTTTAATTGAAAAAAATTTATATAAGCAAGCACTTTCGCAAATTAAAACCGGCATTGAGCTGGCTGCGTATAACGAATATTATGCACTACAAATAGAATTTTTAGATGCGCAGCAATACGTTTATCGCAAGTTAGGTAATACCGAAGATGCTGAAAGTACATATTCGCAAATTTTAAAACTTTTAGAAACCCAAAAAAATTTAATAGGTACTCGCGTGCACGAAAACAAGGTAGTTGGCGTTTATTACAAATACGGAACTACAAAAAACAAAATGGCGCAAACAAAACTAAAATCACTAAATAAAATATTAGAAACAAAGAAAACTTTTTCGAGCGTTGGCAGAATAAATAAAATTGTAAAGTATAATTCATCTTTACTTGCCGGCTTTGCAACCGAAGATTATCCTATGGCAAGTAAAATTTCAGATTTGATAATGGGGGAGTTAGAAGGTTGGCAAAAATCAGATTATTATAAAAAAAAGCATTCATCATTTTTTCTCAATCATATAGCTGCAAAAATTAATAATAACGAATTTGCAAATGCTAAAACTATTATTAATGATGCCAAACTGGAATATACTCGCGATAAGTCGCCCGAAGCGTATATAAAGCTATTGAGTTATGAAATAGAAATATGTATTAATGATGCCGATGTGGAGCAGGGCTTAGTAGTAGCAACCGATTTAATAAAAATACTGAACGAAACACCGGGCATAGTTCCGGACAGAATAGTGGCATACATTACCGCTACTTGTATTTTAATGTACCGTATTGCCAATGATTATAAAAATGCATTGCAAACAATAAATTTGTTTTTGCAATCAGCTACTAAAAAGTATTCGGAAGATGTGGTTTTGTTCGCAAAATTATTTTACCTCTTGTTACATTTTGAACAAGGTAATGCCACCTTAGTAGAATATCATGCACGTGCCACATTGCGCTACTTAAAAACTAATGGCGATAAAGATTTACTTGCCCATGAATTAATTAATTTTTTAAAAAACAATGCCTACGAAATTTCTAACGAAAAATTAATGGCTGAGCGGTATGCTAATTTAAAATTGGCGTTGCAAAAAAATAATGCCATTTTTCTTAATGGTGCTTTTAATTTTAATTGGTGGATAGATAGTAAAATAACAGGGAAACCTTTGTCGGCAATAATTGCGGAGGGTAAAAAAACTAAATAATATCTTTCAGATTTAGTTGTAAATATTTTTTTTCATTAAACACACTTTCTTCAATAGTATAACACACTGAGAATTTTTTTCGGTTCATAATCAAGTTGTATTTATCACTCATGCCAAAAGCAATTGCGCTTATATTTTTATCAGCGGTTCTGAAATTTAATTTTAAATGACTATCCTTTATGATTTCAGCCCAGCCGTTATCATTCACATTTTTACTCATAAAAACGGGGCTTATGTTTCCCGGCCCGCTTGGTTCAAATTGCCTCAGCACATTCATCATTTTATCTGTTATATCATCTAAATTAATTTCGGCATCAATAATAATTTCCGGAACAAGCATGTAATCTTTAATAGTAGCACTCACCACTTCTTCAAATTTTATGGCGAACGCTTCTAAATTTTCGGGCTTAAGTGTTAGCCCTGCTGCATATTTATGTCCGCCAAATTGCTCTAACAAATCGGCACAAGTATTAATTGCTTCGTATACATCAAAATCTTTTACAGAGCGTGCCGAGCCGCTTATCATTCCATTTGATTGGGTGAGCACAATGGTGGGCTTGTAATATTTTTCAGTTAAGCGCGATGCCACAATACCCACCACGCCTTTGTGCCAATCGGGATTATAAACTACTGTGGTTTTTTTCTTTTGTAATAACTCGCTGTCGGCAATTAATGCAAGTGCTTGCTCGGTTGCTTGTTTGTCAAATTCTTTTCTGTCGCTGTTATCTTGGTTAATAGTTTCAGTCCATTCATGTGCAGCATCGGCAGAAGTAGTTATTAGCAATTCCACTGCTTTGCGTGCGCTTGCCACTCGCCCGGCAGCATTAATGCGCGGACCTGCAATAAAAACCAAATCGCTGATGGTTAATTGCTTTTTGTTTTTACTTTTTTCCTCGTCTGGTTTTTTTTGTGCTGCATCAAATAATGTTTTTAATCCAATGCGTGGCGATGCGTTTATTTTCTTTAAACCATAATAGGCAAGTGTTCTGTTTTCGCCCGTGAGCGGTACAATATCTGCAGCAATGCTCACTGCCACTAAATCTAAATACTGTTCTAAATCCTTAAACGGTAATTTCAATTTTTCTGAATATGCTTGTATTAATTTAAAACCTATGCCACAGCCCGATAATTCTTTATAAGGATACTTGCAATCGGTTTGCTTAGGGTCGAGCACAGCAATTGCCTTTGGCACATCATCACCCGGCAGGTGATGATCGCAAATTATAAAATCTACACCAAGCGAATTAGCATAGTCTATTTTTTCGTTTGCTTTTATGCCGCAATCTAATGCAACAATTAGTTTAAAATTATTTTCTTTTGCATAATCAATTCCTTGTGTAGAAATTCCGTAGCCTTCTTTATATCTATCGGGAATATAAAAATCTATATTACTGTAATGCGAAGAAAAAAATGTGTAAACAAGTGCAACAGCAGTAGTGCCATCCACATCGTAATCGCCATAAATTAAAATTTTTTCATTTGCTTTTATTGCCGCCTCTATTCTCGATATGGCTTTGTCCATATCTTTCATTAAAAACGGATTGTACAAATGCGTTAATGATGGACGAAAAAAATGTTCGGCTTCTTTATAAGTTTCAATGCCACGCAATACCAAAAGTTTACTTAGCAGTGGCGAAATATTTAGCTGTGCCGAAAGTATTGCTGCTTTGTTTTCATCAGCTTGTAATATTCGCCAGCGTTTTTGCATGCTTAGTTAAAAACGTAACGTATAGAAACTGCGCCATCCCAAAATCGGAAGCCGGGGTTTACAAAATCAAAAAATGGTTTTATGTCCATGCTGAAATTTATTGGGCTACCAACTATAAAATAATCTATTCCCAATATGGCATCTATTCCCACTGTTGCAGTTTGTTCGAGGTACAAAATCTTATTTCGTTTCTTGTAGTAAGCGCCATCATAATAACCAATGTGTGCTCCAAAGCCATATACAAGTGCAAGATTAGCTGCTTTTAAAGCTTTGTAATTATGTATTTCGTACAAGCCGGTTAAAGTGTATCCTTTAAAATCGAACTGGAAAGAGGCAATGCCCTCGATAGCTGCTTGGCTATTGATAAACGATTTAAAAGTGATGCCTGAGCCCAAGCCAAAACGAATGCCAAGCGCATTGTGATAAGGTTGTGCAATAAGTTTAAATGAAAAGAAAATAAAAATGATGATGATGGGTTTGCGCATGGTTCGTGAAAATTTGGACAACGAAAATAAAAAAAATCCTCTTTAATCTAACGCAGCCATTAGTTCCATAATGCGTTCCATTATTAGTTTTGTTTGAGCAGCATCCCAGCCTTGGTTGTTCATTATCATTGCAAATATTAATGTGCGTTCTTTTTGCGATGTTACATAACCTGCATAGCTGCGCACACGTGTCATGTAGCCGCTTTTGGCGTGCACTTTTCCGTTCGCTAAACTATCGTCAGCCATTCTCCTTAGCGTTCCACTTTGGCCCGAAACAGGTAGCGAGTTATAGAATGAGTTGAACATACTGCTGTCGTTTTTAAACGACAATAGCATATCGCATAAAAATTTGGTGCTAAGCGCATCGTACCTCGAAACACCACTGCCATCTACCATAAAAAATCCGTGCAAGTCAACTTTCTTTTGTTTAAAATAATTTATCACACCATTTACTCCACCGGCAGTGCTGCCATAATTTCCATCGGCAATCGAAATTAAGCGTAACAATGTTTCGGCATAAAAATTTTGGCTCACTTTATTGGTGTGGTAAACAAGTTGTGCCAGCGATGGCGAATGGTAAGTGTAAAATGTTTTGCGTTCTTTCTTGGATGCATTTTTGGCTTCAAATTTTAATTTTAAATAAGTGGTGCTTGTATCCGAAATTTTTATGCCATTGTTTTTTAATTTTTTAAAAAGTGAATAAGCGCAGAATAAAGCAGGGTCGGGCAGAGCGCTTCGGCCTTCGTAATAACCATTTACTTCGCCAAGTAATATTCGTTCGTTCATGAATGGCGCACCGTTTACAAATGCGTAGCTTTTTGTAAGATTAGCATTAGCATAAACTTGGTTATGCAGTTTCATACCCGGAACATCTTGTTTCACTTTATAAGATGTGTAACCATTAGTAGCGCTTATAGATATATCATACATGTTTTCACATATAGATAAACCACATGGTCCCACAGCATAATCGCTTTGCATATCTTCCCAGCTCCAGCCAACCGGAATTTGATCTAATTCATAGGCACTTGCATCGCCCACTATATTTCCGTTTATTGAGTCAATGCCTAAATTTTGAATAGCAGCAGCCCAGCTATTCATCAGTGCGCTTAATCCATCTTTGTAAAAAACCTCAGAGGCAAGCGAGGGATCACCACCACCCATGATGTAAATGTTTCCTTTTAGCGTGCGTGTTGATTTATCTATTTCGCCATCGTATTGTAAGCGTGTTGTAAATCGGTAGCCGCCACCTAATTTTCCTAATGCAACACCGGTGGTAACTGTTTTCATTACCGATGCTGGAACAAGTGCTTGGTGTTCGTTGTGCGATAAAATAATTCTATTGCTATCCGGATCGAAAAGACAAAAACCAAATCCTGCGTTTTTTAATTCGCTGCAATTAACTATCGAATCAATGTAATAGTTAAGTTGCCCTAATGGCGATAGGTCTTTTTTTTCAGGAATAGTTACTGAATCGCGATTAACATTATCGGGGGAATCTACACTTATGTTTTTAGTAGTATCTTTTTTAGTGAGTAAAATAATGGGGGTGATAATGGCTCCCGTTGCAATAAGAAAAATGGCAATGTGTTTTACGGCAATTGTTTTCGCTAATAATTTTTTCATCTGTATTTTTTAGTTTCTGATTGCCAGATGGAATACGCCATATATTCATATCGGTTTGTAATGCCTTGATTGATGGCTATTTCATGCAATAATCAAAATTAAGCAAGCTGCTAATTCATTTAGCAATAAAAAAAGCGAGCTATTAACTCGCTTTTCAACAATTTATGTTTTTTAGAAAAATTAGTTTGATAGTACCGAGCGACTGATTACAATTTTTTGTACTTCGGTTGTTCCTTCATATATCTGAGTAATTTTTGCATCGCGCATTAAGCGCTCCACATGATATTCTTTTACATAACCATAGCCACCGTGCACTTGCACAGCTTCCACAGTTGTTTCCATTGCCACCCTCGATGCAAATACTTTTGCAATAGAACCCGCTAATGTATAATCCTGATGATTGTCTTTTAACCAAGCTGCTTTTAAGCAAAGCAATCTTGCAGCTTCAATTTCTGTTGCCATGTCGGCAAGTTTAAATTGAATGGCTTGGTGATTAGAAATTACTTTACCAAAAGCTTTACGTTCTTTAGAGTAGGCCAGCGCTAATTCATAAGCGCCCGATGCAATGCCAAGCGCTTGCGATGCAATTCCTATGCGACCACCACCCAAAGTTTTCATGGCAAATTTAAACCCGAAGCCATCTTCGCCAATGCGATTAGCTTTCGGCACTTTTACATCTGTAAACATAAGTGAGTGCGTATCACTTCCGCGGATGCCAAGTTTGTCTTCCTTGTTTCCTATTTGAAAGCCGGGCATCCCTTTCTCTACAATCAGGCAATTAATGCCTTTGTGCCCTTTTGCAACATCGGTTTGTGCCATCACTAAATAAACAGATGCCGTGTTGCCATTGGTAATCCAGTTTTTTGTTCCGTTTAGTAAATAGTGATCGCCTTTATCAATAGCAGTGGTGCGCTGCGATGTAGCATCGCTGCCGGCTTCCGGTTCCGACAAGCAGAATGCACCAATTATTTCGCCTTTTGCCAATGGCACCAAGTATTTTTGTTTTTGATCTTCGTTTCCGAAATTTTCTAAACCCCAGCAAACAAGCGAATTGTTCACGCTCATCACTACCGATGCCGATGCGTCAACTTTAGAAATCTCTTCCATCGCTAACACATACGATACGGTATCCATTCCACCACCGCCATATTTTGGGTCAACCATCATTCCCAAAAATCCAAGCTTGCCTAATTGTTTTATTTCTTCTGTCGGAAATTTTTGTGCGTTATCGCGTTCAATAACTCCGGGTTTTAAAACATTTTGTGCAAAATCGCGTGCGGCTTGTTGCACAGCTAATTGTTCTTCGGTTAACTTAAAATTCATAACTGTTTTATTATTTAATATAAGCGTGGCAAATGTAAGTTTTTACACGATATTTCACTAAAATTGTGCAGATGAATTTTAGCGATTCATATACTGTAATAGGTGTTATGTCGGGCACATCGTTAGATGGGTTAGATATTGCGATTTGCGATTTTAAACTGCGTAATAATAAATGGATTTTCAGTATAAAAAAAGCACACACCGTAAAGTATTCAAAATCGTTTAAAACCAAGTTACAAATAGCGCCCACGCTTAGCGGTGAGCGGTTAACTTTTTTAGATGTAGAGCTGGGCAGATTCATTGGCACTGAAGTAAATAGGTTTTGTAAAAAACACAATTGCAAACCTCATTTGGTTGCATCGCATGGTCATACTGTTTTTCATCAGCCACAAAAAAGCATGACTTTGCAAATTGGCAACGGAGCTTTTATTGCCGCGTGTTGTAAAACCACTGTTGTTTCTCATTTCAGAACACTTGATGTAGCTCTTAAAGGGCAGGGTGCACCTTTGGTGCCTATTGGCGATGAACTACTATTTAAGAATTATGATGCTTGCCTCAACTTAGGTGGCTTTGCCAATATTTCGTTTTCGCAAAATCGAAAAAGAATAGCATTTGATATATGCCCGGTAAACCTGGTGCTTAACGCATTGGCTAATCAATTAAATAAAGAATACGATGATGCAGGAGAAATTGCTAAAAGCGGAGAACTAAATCCATCTCTATTAAAACAGCTAAACAATCTTAGCTTTTATAAAAAGGAGGGGCCAAAATCGCTTGGTGTCGAGTGGGTTAATAATTATGTTTTTCCTTTACTTAAAAATGATTCTGTACCAAATTTAATGCGCACCTTTTGTGAGCATGCAAGCACTCAAATAGCAAATACAATAAATAAAACGCCTAAAATCGAAAAAGTTTTAGCCACCGGTGGTGGTGCTTACAATGCGTTTTTAATTCAATTGATAAATCAAAAAGCAAATCAATCGTTACTCGTTCCTGATAAAAATACAATTGAATACAAAGAGGCACTAATTTTTGCTTTTTTAGGATTGCTCCGATTTATGGAAAAAACAAATACATTAAAATCGGTAACGGGCGCAATAAAAGATAGTTCGGGCGGGGCAATTTATTTGCCATAAAAAAAGCCCCCGCCTATGGCGGGGGCTTTTTTTAGTATAGTTTTTTAAAATCTATCATCATCAAAATAAACATCATCATCGTCATCATCATCGTCATCTTTATCATTAAAGTTGAGGTCTTCTATTTTAATATCATCGTCCGATGAGATATCCATATCATCATCGCCACCTTCGTCTTCACGGTCGGTTACATCTTCTTCCTCATCTAAATCTTCCTCCTCATCATCATCTGCATCATCATCGTGTTTTTTACTTTTTGATGCTTTACCTTTTTTCTTTTCGGGTTTTTTAGCGGCTGCAATTTTTGCAGGTTTTTTTGCCGATGGTGCTTTAGCAGGTTTAGCAGGTTTTTTTGCTACTGCCTTGGCAGCGGTTTTTGCTTTTTTTACTTTTGGTTTCGATTTAGCCATAAGTTCAAATTTTTTTTCCGATTAGGGTTTCTTATTTAGTGCTGTAAAAATAAAAGTCATTTTAATACAAAACAAAAAAAATTTTATCACTTTTTTTGAAACCTTTTTGCCTCCTTTTTCGTTTCAAAGGTCAAATTCCTTCCTTATTGATTGTAACACTACTCCGTAATTTCCATTCCTGCTGATTAATGTATGGCCATAGCTAAAAAAATTTAGCTCAGTTTATGGAAATTGCAATCTAAATGTGTCTTTATAGTAAAGCATCCCCAAAACGCTTAAAACTAATAGCCATGTTTAACAATCAACAATTAAACGAACAAGTATTCGAACAAAGAAACAAAGTTTACGGAGCTTATGCTATCCGTAAAAATTACAACCGCAGCGTATTGGTTTCGGCCTTATTTGCAGCAAGTTTGTTTTTAGCTTTTGGTATTTCATCTGTTTTTAAAATCGAAAACACGGTTGCTAAACTCGAAATTCCTAAAGATTCATTCGTAATAACCGTAATAGATTTTCCTCCTAAAGTGAAAATTGACCTGCCTGTAAAAGTTGTTCAACCTAAAGTGTTGCCAAAATTGGTAGAAAATAATAATGTATTTACCCCAAGCGATACAGCCAAAAATACCACCGATATTGACATCACTAAAACAGGCCGGCAAGGCGACCCAAAAGGAACCGACAGCACAGGAACTATAATAGTGGGCACCGGTGGTGGCGGCAATCAACCGATAGATTCTACATTCTTAAAAACTTTTGAAGGCACAAGCGTGGATGCAAATCCGGAATTTCCCGGTGGCTATGCTGCAATGATGAAATTCTTAAAAGAAAATATCAAATATCCTACACTTGCAAAAGAAGAAGGAATATTTGGGACTGTATTTCTTTCTTTCGTGATTGATAGAGATGGCAATGTTACCGGCATCAATAATTTAAATATGGTGGAAGGCGGTTGTACAAAAGAAGCGGTGAGAGTTGTAGGCAAAATGCCAAAATGGACTCCCGGAAAATACAGGGGACAAAACGTATCAGTAAAATATACCTTACCGATTAAATTTTCATTAAAATAATTTTTTAATACTTGCACTAACAGTTAACTGTTTAAAAGTAAACTGTTAGTGCAATTTTTAGTTGCGTGTGTAAGGTAATTTTGGATTACAAAAATTATTATCATGAGCTATACACTGTTGCAAGTTACAATGCCTGTTACCACCGAGCCACAAGAGGCTCATTTGTCGTTATTCGATTTACTGATAAAGGGCGGCTGGGTGATGATACCTATTTTACTTCTGTTAGTAGTTGCAATATGGGTTTTCTTCGAGCGACTAATTGCCATATCAAGGGCAAACAAAGGCGATAAGAATTTCATGGATAATATTCGCGATTTGATGCTTACCGGAAATATGGATGGAGCAAAAGCATTTTGCAAAAACTCAAACACTCCGCAAGCGCGTGTAGTAGAAAAAGGAATACAACGACTTGGCAAACCGGTAAACGAAATAGAAGCCGCCATGCAAGATGCCGGAAAGTTAGAACTGTATAAAGTAGAAAAAGGATTAAGCATATTAAGCATAGTTGGCCGCATAGCACCCATGCTCGGCTTTATAGGAACAATAATAGGCGTGATAAATATATTTTACAAAATATCGCTTTCAAAAACTGTGGAGATAGATGTAATTTCTGAAGGATTGTATCAGAAAATGATTACGAGTGCGGCAGGTTTAACAATAGGTGTTTTTGCATTTGTGTGCTATAATATTTTAAATATGATGGTAGATAAAATTGTAAACCGGATGGAAACATCATCAGCGCAATTTATGGATGTAATTAACGAACCTTCAAAACAGTAAACATGAATTTGAGAAGAAGACACAAAGAAGGAGCCGAGGTAAGCACCGAATCGTTAAACGACATCATGTTTTTTTTGCTTTTGTTTTTCTTAATTCTATCCACGCTGGTAAACCCCAGTGTGATAAAAGTTAATTTACCATCATCAAAAAACACACAGCAGATAGACATGAAACCTATTCCGCTGGTGGTTACAAAAGAGCGAAATTATTTTTTAAATAATCAGCCGGTGGAATTATCAAACCTCGAAACTGCAATACAGGCAGCCGTTGCACCTATGAAAGAACCATCCATCATTCTGCAAATTGACAACACGCTAAGTGTTCAGGATTTAGTAGATGTGATGCAAATAGGAGCAAAACTTAAAGTAAAAATGGTTTTGGGAACCAAACCACCTAACGCATAAAAAAAATACCATGCAAGCAACACTCGAAACCAGAAATAAAACACTGGCCACTATTTACACCGCTATTTGTTTGGCAGTTTTTATGTTTATCATTTTCTGGATAAACTTTGTTACGCCCATTCCGCCATTTGAAGGAAGCGGTGAGCCGGGCATTGAAGTAAATTTTGGTGTTACCGATGAAGGCATGGGAACCGATTACTCATACAATACACCAAGCAATCCTGAAAACAACACATCACGAAATACAGATGAAAACAATGATGATGGAGAATCGGAGAACAATGAAGTGATAACATCGGATGTGAATGATAACAATGTAGTGGTGAAGCCCGATAAAAAGAAAAAGCAAGAAGATAAAAAACAAACGGAGCAACAGCCCGACCAAAATTTGCAAAACGCGTTCAATAATTTTAATGATAAAAGCAGCGATGGCGATAAAAACAAAAACGGTAACCAAGGGAAACCCGAAGGAGGCGATTCGAAAAATTATAACGGTGATAATAAAAATGGAAATAACGGAGATGGTGATAAAGGCAAAGGTGGCTACGGCTACAAAACAAATTTAAAAGGGCGACTGCTTTTAACTCCGCCCGAAAAAATTACAAGTTTTACAGAAGAGTCAATAATAGTAGTGGAAATAGAAGTGGATAAAAATGGGAAGGTGGTGAATGCGGAAGTGAATAGAAGTAAATCTACCAATCCGAAATACGATGTGTGCGCCAAAGCCCGGCAAGCGGCAATGAAAATGAAATTTAATGCCAGCCCCGATGGAACAATTGAACAAAAAGGAACAGTTACCTTTGAGTTCAAATTGGAGTGATGAATTACACACAAACCCTTAATTATTTATATAGCAAGTTGCCCATGTATCAGCGGGTGGGTGCTGCTGCATACAAACCTAATTTGGATAATACCTTAGCGCTGTGCAAGTTGGTTGGTAATCCCGAAAAAAAAATAAAAACCATACACATTGCCGGCACAAACGGCAAGGGCTCCACATCTCACATGATTGCTTCGGTATTGCAAGAGGCTGGTTACAAAGTGGGGCTTTATACATCTCCGCATTTAAAAGATTTTAGAGAGCGAATAAAAATAAATGGCAAAATGATTTCGCAATCGTTTATTGTAGATTTTGTAAAACAATACCGCGCAGCATTTGAAAACATTGAACCCTCTTTTTTTGAAATGACCGTGGCACTTGCATTTGATTATTTTGAAAAACAGAAAGTGGATGTTGCAATTATTGAAGTGGGTTTAGGCGGTCGTTTGGATTCCACTAATGTGATTACCCCGCTTGTTTCCGTTATTACCAATATTAGTTACGACCACATGAATTTGCTCGGCAACACATTGCCAAAAATTGCAGCAGAAAAAGCGGGCATAATAAAACCTAATGGCATTGTGGTTATCAGTGAAAAGCAAAAGAAAATAAAAGCGATTTTTGAGCAAAAAGCGAAAAAAGAAAATGCCACTCTAATTTATGCAACCGATTTTTTAAAAGTAAAAAATGCTAAAACTGTATTCGAGAAAAATAAATGCTTACTCAAATACAGCATAAAAAAAGCCGGAACAAACTTCTGTGAGTTGCCTGGGCTTTACCAGCAAAAAAACATATCTGCCGTGTTTACCACTTGCTTTTTACTCGATACTTTTTTTGATTTTAATATTTCTAAAAAACAGACGGCCGCAGGAATAAAAAATGTAATTACTAATACCGGATTATTAGGAAGGTGGCAAGTGCTTGATAAATCTCCGATTACTATTGCGGATACAGGGCATAACGAAGCAGGGATAAAAGAAGTTTTGAAAATGATAAAGCTTACACCACATAATAAATTACATTTTGTATTGGGTGTTGTAAATGACAAAGACATAAAATCAATTTTAAAATTATTGCCTAAAAAAGCGCACTACTATTTTTGTAAAGCCAAAATTGCTCGCGCGTTAAATGAATACGATTTAGAAAGACAAGCATCTGTTTTTGGCTTAAACGGCAAAGCATTTAAAACGGTAAAATCGGCTATAAAAGCAGCACGAAAATATGCAAAAAAACGCGATTTAATTTTTATTGGCGGCAGCACATTTACAGTAGCCGATGCGATTTGAAAAAAGATTTTGCACATTCATAAAAGTAGTTATATTTGCAGCCCTAATTAAGGGAGCTTAGCTCAGCTGGTTTAGAGCACCTGCCTTACAAGCAGGGGGTCACAGGTTCGAACCCTGTAGCTCCCACTAATCGCCCCTCAAATTTGTGGGGCGATTTTTATATGCACTATGTTGATATCATATATAGCGATTTAGCTGATAGTTATTATGTTGGTGAAACCACCGGTGTGGGAGAAAGAGTGGCTCAACATAACACAGGTCTTATAAACGTATCACAAATAATAAATAACCATTGCTTTAACTAAGACTTGAATTTTTTTGACATTATAATTTTCTACATACATTTGCGCTCGTAAAAATGAGAACACATAATTCAATAATCAATATTACAATAACAACGATTACTACAATTCGATTGTAGCGAGAGTGTATTGTATTATTTGAAAAACGCCTCGCAAATAATTGCGGGGCGTTTTTTTTGATTTAAAAAATAAATAAATATGAAAAATAAATTTATTACAGTTTCTGCTCCGGCAACGGTTGCCAATGTTGCCTGTGGTTTTGATGCAATTGGATTTGCCGTAAACAATCCGTGTGATATTGTTTCTGTTGGCTTAACAAATTTCCCCGGTATTCATATTCATCCAATTGGAGGTGCGTACGGAAGTTTACTTTCTACAAAAGCAGAAATTAATACTGCCGGAGTAGCTATACAATCGTTTCTAAATAAAACAAAATACAAAGGAGGAGTTGAAGTAAATTTAACCAAAAACTTGCCATTAGGTAGTGGCATGGGATCGAGTGCCGCAAGTGCAGCCGCAGCGGTTTATGCAATTAATCTTTTATTTGATAATTTATTTACAGCCGAAGACTTAATACCATTTGCTATGGAAGCTGAGCGCATTGCTTGTGGCACGGCACATGCAGATAATGTTGCACCGGCATTGCTCGGGGGTTTTGTATTGATTCGCGGCTACAATCCATTAGATGTAGTACAAATTCCATTTCCGGAAAATTTATATTGTACGATAGTTCACCCGCATATTGAGCTGCGTACCGAAGACTCAAGAAAAGTATTGCCCAAGGAAATATCTTTGAAAAACGGAGTTACGCAGTGGAGTAATTTTGCCGGACTCATTTCAGGGCTTACCACAAAAAACTATGAACTTATAGGCCGATCTCTTCAGGATGTAATTGTTGAGCCGGTTAGAGCAACGCTCATTCCGGGATTTAACGAAGTAAAACAATCGGCAATTAACTCCGGTGTTTTAGGGTGCAGCATTTCCGGCTCAGGCCCTTCCGTTTTCGCATTATCGACAGATGAAAGCATTGCAAACAGGGCCGCTATTGCCATGCAGCAAGCATTTGCAAACTATCGTTTAAAAACAGATGCTTACCTATCGCCAATCAACATAAATAAGCCACAAATTATTTCTAACAATTAAATTTTTAGAACAATGAAATATTACAATGTTAGCAATCCATCCGAAAAAGTAGATTTTAAAAATGTAGTCATGCAGAGTTCAAATAAGAATAATGGGCTATATCTTCCTGAACATATTCCTGTTTTAGATACTACGTTTTTAAAAAATATTAATAAACATAGTTTCGCTGAAATTTCGTTTCAAGTTGCTAAAGCTATACTTGGTGCTGATATGCCACACAGTGCTTTGCAAAAAACAATTGATGAGGCGCTAAACTTTCCCATTCATTTAAAAAATATTCACGATGATAATTATGTGCTTGAACTTTTTCATGGGCCCACAATGGCGTTTAAAGACGTAGGAGCTCGATTTATGTCGGGCTTAGTAAGCTATTTTATCCAGAGTGAAACTGATGAAATAAATATTTTAGTTGCTACATCAGGAGATACAGGTAGTGCAGTTGCTGCTGCATTTTTAAACAAACCGGGCATAAAAGTTACCATTCTATATCCATCGGGTCGAGTAAGCTATTTGCAAGAGCAACAATTAACCACAATGGGAAATAATATTACAGCATTAGAAATAGATGGCAGTTTTGATGATTGCCAAAGTATGGTAAAAAGTGCTTTTGCTGATATTGATTTGAGCAAAAAATTAAAACTAACATCTGCCAACTCGATTAATTTTGCCAGACTATTTCCACAGTCATTTTATTATTTCTATGCTTATTCTCAAATTAAAAACAATAAATTACCTCTTGTATTTTCTGTTCCAAGTGGAAATTTCGGGAATTTAACGGCCGGTATAATTGCGCAAAAAATGGGATTGCCCATTTGGCGATTTGTCGCAGCAACCAATAAAAATAATGTTATTCCGGAATATCTACAAACCCAAAAATATAATCCTATGCCATCTGTGGCTACTATTTCAAGTGCTATGGATGTAGGCAATCCCAGCAATTTCGAAAGAATAAATGCACTCTACAATCATAATTTTTCAGAAATAAAAAATAATATTACTGGTTACGCATTTTCTGATTTTGAAACATGCAAAGCAATAAAAACAGCACTACAAAAACATAAGTACCTGCTTGAACCTCACGGAGCTGTTGCATATTTAGGGATTTCAAGGTATCTTGAAAAACACAAATGTTGTAGTGTTTTTTTTGAAACAGCTCACCCTGCTAAATTTTCGGATGTATTACAATCTGCACTAAATATCGATGTACCAGTGCCCGAAGAATTGAAACATTACTTGGGTAAGAAAAAAAGGAGCATTAAGATGAGCGCTGATTTTGAGCAACTAAAAGAGTATTTATTAAGCAGTAACTAAATGCTAAATACTACTTCAATACAAGCGCCATTATTATTTGTGAAATTTATTGTACCGTCTATTTGTCCGGCTAACGAATTCATTAACGATAAACCAAGTGTTTTTTCCGATTCACTTGCGTTGGTATCAAATCCTTTTCCGTTATCAGCAATACGCAGCGATACAGCATTGTTTTTTTTAGTTAATGTAATGGTTACAACAGCATTGTTTTGTTTATCGAAAGCGTGCTTTAAAATATTTGTAAATGCTTCGTTTAATATTAGCCCCACCGGAATTGCTTTTGATACGGGCATTTCGCAGGTGCCTAATTGCAAATTTAGTTTTACATCATAGATAGGTTTGTAACCACTAAGTATGTCGTTTATTAAATCTTTTGTGTAACTGCTGAATTCTATTTTGCCTAAATCCGGATTTTTATAAAGTTTTTCGTGCACTTTGCTGATACTTAAAATGCGATTTTTATTTTCGTTTAATGCTTTAATAGCCTCAGTACTAAGCGTTTTGTCTAATTGTAAATTTATTAGTCCGGTAATAACCGCCATGTTGTTTTTTACACGGTGATGAACTTCGGCAAGTAGTATTTCTTTTTCTTTTCTTATTTGCTGTTCCTTATCAAAAAGTGTAAGTAACTCATGGTATTGGTTATTGATAATACGCATAAGCAAATAAACAAGCAGGCCTGTAATCCCAATACAAAAAATGATATTGTAAGCAAATAATACACTATTATTTTCAGTACTTATTTCTGGGTTCTGTATAAAGTTAAAATCGAACAGAAAGCTAATTGCAAAAAATGCAGCCGAAACCATGTAATGAATGATAATGTTGTTTTTTGATTTGTGAGGTGAGTAGAGTAATGCAATGCAAATTAAAAGCGGGAAGTAAAATAAATAAGGGCTTGTGCTTTCGTCATAAAATTCATTCACAAAAAAAACGGCACCATTAATATTTAACATTGCCGCAAATTCTGCTGCACTATGCCGCTGCACATAATTGAGTATAATAGCTGCAACGGCAATTATTAAAAAAATTATTTCTTGCACTAACGGATAGCTCTCTTTTAAAAATAGTGCGTTACTTGATCCAATAACTAAACCCAAAACAGTGAGCCACGAAAACAGATTTACAGTTCGGATGGTACGTGCTAAATCACGATTCATGCCTGAACTTATTCCTATATCAAGTAATTTAATTTTTTTCATAAAGATTTAGAAGTGTTAAAAATAAGATTATAGTATTTACCTCAATGAGGATTTCGCTTAACTCATTGTTTTGCTTGATGAAAATATTTGCACCAATTTATATTAATCTGAAGTATAAGTAAACAACAATGCTTTGCTATTGATACCTGGTAATAACGACTAACAGCATAAAATACTTATGGATTGTAATTTGTAAAATAAAAAACCTAAATTTGATTTAACCAAAATTACGTTCATGAAAACTATTTACACCGCTTTGTTTTTTTCTGTATTAGCAATTAACGCTAGTGCACAATATCCATCGCAAAACATCACTCTATTATCTAATTGGGATAGTGCCCAAGTTCCGCAAGAGCCCACCTACTATATCCGTTATAACGGAATATGGGGCTGGCATAACACGGTTGATAATAAAGAATATGCCATCATTGGCTCATCTGAAGGAGTACATTTCGTGGAAGTAACAAACCCGGCAAACCCACGCCAGCGTGATTTTGTGCCCGGCCGCAGAAACCAAACAATATGGCGCGAAATAAAAACCTATCAAAACTATTGCTACATGGTTAGCGATGATGGAGCACCCAATAGTTTACAAATTGTTGATATGAGCTATTTGCCCGATTCGGTTTACGTTGTTTATGATAGCAATACAATGGTGGAACGCGCTCACGCTATTTTTATTGATGGCAATAAAATGTATTTGGGTATTCCAAAAGGAAATTCGGTGGGCGGTACTTCGCAGCTTGCTGTTTACAGTTTAGCAAACCCACAAATACCACAGTTTCTTAAAAAAATAGAAACCGATATTCCATCCGGTTTAGATTTTTGCCACGATATGTTTGTGCGCAACGATACCGTGTATGCTTCCATGAGTTTTACCGGCTTGTTTATTTTCAAATTCAGTAACAATACATTTACACAAATAGGTTCGCTCACTAGTTACCAAAACCAAGGTTATAACCACAGTAGTGCATTAACCAAAGATGGTAAAACATTAATTTTTTGTGATGAAGTGCCCGCAGGCCTTCCCATTAAGTCGCTCAATGTGCAAAACATGAATAACTTAACAGTACTTAGTAATTTCCGCTCAACTACTAACAGCACCGCCACCGCCCACAATGCGTTTATTCGAAAAAACGATAACACACACGTTATAGTAGGTTATTACCAAGATGGCGTGCAAATATTTGATATTACAAACCCTGCTAACCCGGTGCGCACCGGCTATATTGATACCAATCCTAACAATTGTCCCACTTGCCCTAACCCTAATTACAGCGGCTGCTGGGGTGCTTATGTAGATTTACCGAGCGGTATTATTTTGGCATCTGATATGCAAAACGGATTATTTGTTTTGGATGCCACCGGTGCATTAGTGGTCAATGGTATTGAAAACAGTAGTTTGGTAACCGCCATCACTTTTTTTCCCAACCCAGCCAACGAAAGCGCTTTTATAAACATAGCCGCAAAAACCACCACCACCCTGCAGGTGCAATTAACCGATGTAACGGGAAAAATAATTAGCACCCAAACCAATATCATTAATGCAGGCGCTAACCAACTTGCATTAAATGTGGCTACACTAAGTGGCGGAATTTATTTTGTGAATGTGATTGGTACCGATTTTTCGGTAACACAAAAATTGGTGAAAGAGTAGTGCAACTTTATAAGACCGTGCCTGTCCCGAATTTATTCGGGACAGGCACGGTCTTATAGGATCAGCTTTGACAGAAAACCGCTATAAATTCTGATCCATTTTTCGGTAAAAAATCAAAAATAAAATAAGAGATACTGTGCCCATAAAACAGTGCAATGCACCAAATTTGCCGATGGCAATAAATAAACTTTGGTCGGCAAAAAAATTGAGCAGGAATAATTCTACTCCCCATTTTTTCATGTACCACACGCCTATGTAACAAATAAAATTAATGGCAGTAATAATTCCAATCAGTGCAGGATACCAATCGCTGAGGCGTTTTATTTCGGGCGAAAACATGGATGGAATATTAAACAGCACCCACACAAAACCAATTACGCAAATAACGGATAAAACTACTGGGCGCTTATTTATTTGTCGAGACATGGTGTGCTTAGTTGGAGCGAATAGCTTCTACAGGATCTAACTGCGATGCGGAATAGGATGGCACAAAGCCCGATATTACACCTATCAGCACAGATATAGTTAAACCTAAAATAATATTAGATGTGGTGAGCGAAATATCCATGCCGGCCGAATCGCCAATGGCGAGCGTTAAAAGAAAAATAAGCATGAGCCCTATAAAACCACCTATTAAGCAAAGCATAACCGATTCGGTTAAAAACTGAAGAAGTATAAAAATGTTTTTTGCGCCCAGTGCTTTTTGTATTCCTATCTGATTGGTTCGTTCGCGAACCGATACAAACATAATATTGGCAATACCAAAGCCGCCAACTAAAATAGAGAACACACCAATTATCCATCCGGCAGTGCCTATGAAATTAAACATCTCATCGAATTGATTATTGATTAAGCTCGTTTGGTTAAGCGCAAAATCATCATCGGCAAGTGGTTTTAATTTTCGGATGGCGCGCATGGCACCTGTAAGTTCATCTATCAGTTCGGCATTAGTTACACCCGGTTTTGCTTTCACCATTATAAACGGATCGAAATTATCATTGCGTATATCCACCAAATTGCGAACATAGTTTACCGGAATAATTACATTGGCATCTTTGCTCGTGCCCATAATACTTTCGCCTTCTTTTTTAAGTACGCCTATCACCATTAATTTATGTCCCATCACTTTTATGCTCTGCCCCACAGGGTCGGTATTCGGGAAAAGTCCATCGGCAATATTAGCGCCCAAAATGGCAACTGCTCTGCCGCCATCCGATTCGGCTTCGGTAAAATAGCGACCGTTTATAATATCTAAAAACTGTACATCTTCATAATCGTGCGAAACGGAAATGATGCCCACGTTTTCGATACTGCTGCTTTTGAATTTTACAGTTTTGTTAAACGAAACAAAAAATGCTGCTGCTTCGTATTTTTTGCAGCGCTTTTTTAATTCTTCCATTTCGTCTGTATCGGGCACGGGGCGGTTCATGTATTTCCACCAAGGGTAATCGGGGCCAAATGCCCACGGCCATTTTTGTACAAACACCACATTATCGCCAAGCGATTTTACACTATCGCGCAACGATTTTTCCAATGCATCAACCACCGTAAAAACCGATATGATTGCAAAAATGCCGATTGTGATTCCGAGCAACGATAAAAAAGTACGGAGCTTATTTGTTCGCAAGGCGTGTGCTGCAAACAAAAAACTTTCGGAAAAAATGGTGAGTAAAAACATTTTTAGTGCAGCAAATTTATCATTTAATGTTGTGCGGTTATTGTTTTATTAATCGGCCGCTTGAGCTAAGTTCGTTTTCGATAATTGTGGACGGATTGCCATATAAATAAATATTGCCTGTGCCGGTAATTTTATATTCTATTTTATTGGCAGCATTTACGTAACAATGTCCTTTTGAGCTTGTTTCAATAAGCACATTTTGCGCTGCGGCATTGCGCGCATCCACACTCATAATTGCTCCGTTCCATAACTTTAAATCGGTTAACTGGCCACGCAATAAAATTTTTCCGCTGCACGGAAAATGATTCCAAAAATAAAACGTGTTACAATTAAGTTCTAAATCGGCTTGGTTTAATTTACCACTCACTATCAGTCCAAATTCAGGCGATGTAATTGCATTCACTGTTTTAAGCATACATGTTTCGCACAAAATAACACGAGCCGGATTATTACACGAAATATAAATGGCCACTTTATTATTTTCCGGATTAAGCCATTTTCGCTTTGCTTCGTTTTTTAAATATAAAGTATCGCCCGTGAGGTAATACTCCACACCTTCCATCATTTTATTGGCAGCTTCTATTTTTATGGAACTAATGGTGTCTTGTATCAGAAAAATATCAAACGTGCTAAGCGCCTCGATGTGCGAAAAGGAAGGAAGCAATTCGGTTTTTGTTGCCAATCTATTTCCGTCTTTCTTGCACGAAAAACCAAAAAGCGAAATACTGATTGCCAAATACAGTTGTATATATTTTAATTTTTTCATCACCAGTTAAATCCTACTCCTATTTCGGGATAATCTAAAATGTGCAAGTGCGATTTCATGGCTATGCGCACCGAAAAATTTTTGGTTAGCTGATATTTTACAATGCCTCGGTTATACATTGGTTTGTTAACCGCCTTATTCGGAATAAAATAAAATCCTTCTTGCAAAATAACGCTTAGACGATTATACACCAAGTGCTGACCCAAATGAATGCCCGATGAAAAATCGTACGATTTTTTGTACGCTTGGTTTTTTGATTTCAGTTCCACTTCTGTTGCCGAATCGTAAAAAACATCGGCTCCTATACTTAAATGAAACGCCCTGAACAGTTTGTATATAGCAGAAAAAGATGCCGAAGAGGTAAAGTAAAATTTAGATGTAAGTGCACGGGTATGCTTTCCACCAAAGGAATAAAGCGCCTCGTAACTAGTTGTTTTTTTATGCGGCTCTAATTCGGTTTTTATTTTTTCGGCTTGCGCTGATAAAAAGTATGCCAAGCCGCCATACACGGTTAAGTTATTTAAGCCCAAATTGGGCTCAGCCAAATTTCCATTTGATAAATGATCAAATGAAAATCCCGATCGCAACATTATTTTTTTTGTGATTGAGTATTGAAGCCCGAGTTTGAAATTAAAGTGAATATTAAAGTGAGACCCAACTGCAACATTGAGATAATTTTTTTCTAAATCAAATTTTTTGGTAGCATAGCCTAGCCCCACGCCAAGTGTATTATCAATTGAAAACTTTTTCTTTTGCAATAAATGCAATGTGGCATAAGGGAAAATGGCAAATTCACTTCCATACACATCGGCATTACCAAGTGTGGTGTAAAAAAACGAAATGCCTAACTCCGGATAATTATACAATTGCTGCCAAGTGGTGGTGCCTATAGTTTGCTTAGAAATTGTTATTGCACCTGATTTTACTTCATCGTTTACCAATTGCAAAATATTAGAATATTCGGGTAACACCACACCATACTGGTAGTTAGCACCAAGTACCCATTGATCAGGAAATTTGTTTTGCCCATTTGCTGCAAAAAAAACGATAAAAAAATAAAGTATAAGCGCTGTTTTTTTCATTTTTAAAGGAGCATAAATATCGTAAAAAGGGGCTAAACAAAATTCATAAAAAAAAGGTTGCAATCTGCCTGTACTTTTGCTTTATAAACATTTTAAAGCATTTATCAACAAAGCGCATAATCAATCACTTACGGCTTTTTTATTTGATAATTTTGAACGGAAATAACCTATGACCAGTACAAAAAAGATTAAAAGCGCCTTAATTTCGGTGTTTTATAAAGATAATTTAGATGCTGTTGTGAAAAAATTAAACGCCCTTGGCGTGAAAATTTACAGCACAGGCGGCACTCAAGAATTTATTGAAAAGCTCGGCATCCCCGTAATTCCGGTGGAAGAGCTTACCTCCTACCCGTCTATTTTAGGCGGAAGAGTAAAAACGCTGCACCCAAAAATTTTTGGCGGAATATTATCGCGCAGAGAATTGCAAGCCGATATTGAACAATTGGAACAATACGAAATTCCGGAAATTGATTTGGTGATTGTTGATTTGTACCCGTTTGAAGAAACCGTTACAAAAGGCGGCACCGAGCAAGAAATAATTGAAAAAATAGACATTGGCGGCATTTCGCTGATAAGAGCTGCCGCCAAAAATTTTAAAGATGTAACCATTATTTCTTCGCGTGAGCAATACAGCAGCTTTCTTCAATTGCTCGAAAATGAAAATGGCGGCACCACAGTTAGCCAGCGCAAATTACTCGCAGCACAAGCTTTTGATATTACTTCTCATTACGATTCGGCCATATTTAACTACTTTAATTCTGCCGATGAAATTGCATCGTTTAAGCAAAGCATACGCCAAACCAATGTGTTGCGTTATGGCGAAAATCCTCACCAAAAAGGAGTTTTCCATGGCAACCTTGAGGCGCTTTTTACAAAGCTGAACGGCAAAGAATTATCTTATAATAATCTGCTTGATGTGGATGCAGCAGTATCGCTCATTGCCGAATTTACTGAAACTACATTTGCAATTTTAAAACACAATAACGCTTGCGGCATAGCTTCCAAACCTAATTTATTAGAGGCATGGAGCGCTGCATTGGCTTGTGATCCAACATCGGCATTTGGTGGCATATTAATTACAAACGTGAAAATAGATGCTGCTACGGCAACAGAAATAAACAAACTCTTTTTCGAAGTGCTTATTGCACCCGCTTACGATGATGATGCATTATCTGTTTTAAAAACGAAACAAAATAGAATAATACTCGTACAAAAGCCCGTAACCCTTTCGGGAAAATCTTTCAGAAGTTTGCTTAATGGCATCATTGAACAAGACAAAGATTTAAAAACCGAAACCGTTGCCGATATGAAAACGGTAACAAACACAAGCCCCTCCACTGCCGAACTCAGTGATTTAGAGTTCGCTAACAAATTGGTAAAACACACCAAATCGAACACCATTGTGCTTGCTAAAAACAAAGTTTTATTAGCCAGCGGAACCGGGCAAACATCAAGAGTAGATGCACTTAAACAAGCAATTGCAAAAGCCGCGCATTTTGGTTTTGATTTAAAAGGAAGCGTAATGGCATCGGATGCGTTTTTCCCTTTTGCCGATTGTGTGGAGATAGCGCACCGTGCAGGTATAACTGCAGTAATACAACCGGGCGGCTCTATAAAAGACAAAGACAGTATTGACTATTGCAATAAAAATAATTTATCAATGGTATTTACCGGAACACGACATTTTAAACACTAACGAAACAACAGATTTTTGCCCATGGGAATGTTTGACCTTTTTACACAAGAAATTGCGATTGACTTAGGAACAGCCAATACTATCATCATCCATAACGATAAGGTGGTGGTGGATGAACCCTCGATAGTTGCCGTTGATAGGCAAACCGGAAAAGTAATTGCAGTAGGAAAATTAGCTATGCAAATGCATGGCAAAACGCACGAAAACATAAAAACCATTCGTCCGCTTAAGGATGGCGTTATTGCCGATTTTGATGCTGCCGAGCACATGATACGCGGAATGATCAAAATGATAAATCCTGGTAAACGTATTTTTCAGCCATCTCTAAAAATGGTTATTTGTATTCCATCGGGCATTACCGAAGTAGAAAAACGTGCCGTACGCGATAGCGCAGAACATGCCGGAGCAAAAGAAGTTTACCTCATACATGAACCAATGGCAGCAGCAATTGGTATTGGCATAGATGTGGAAGAGCCAATGGGCAATATGATTATTGATATAGGTGGCGGTACATCAGAAATTGCTGTAATTGCACTGGGCGGCATTGTTTGCGATAAATCAATTCGGATTGCGGGCGATGAGTTTACATCGAGCATTGAAGAATATATGCGCAGGCAACACAACATTTTAATAGGCGAGCGCACAGCCGAACGAATAAAAATTGAAGTGGGAGCGGCTTTGCCCGAAATTGATAATCCACCACCCGATTTTGCAGTGCATGGTCGCGACTTAATGACAGGCATCCCGAAAGAGATTTACGTTTCGTTCCAAGAAATTGCACATGCACTTGATAAATCAATATCAAAAATTGAAGAAGCAATTTTAAATGCATTGGAAATGACTCCACCTGAACTCTCGGCAGATATTTACCGAACAGGAATTTACTTGGCCGGTGGCGGTTCGTTACTGAGAGGGTTGGACAAGCGAATTTCGTTGAAAACAAAATTACCGGTTCACGTTGCTGAAGATCCGCTGCGTGCAGTTGCCCGCGGAACAGGCATTGCACTTAAAAATGTGCACCGCTTTCCGTTCCTTATTCGTTAGTTATTTTAATTACAGTACTGCTCTTTCTGCTAAAGCAAACACATGCGAAAACTTGTTTTATTTGTCTATAAAAATCATTTGTTATTCCTGTTTTTGTTTTTGCAATCGGTATCGGTTTTATTGCTGATACAAAACAATAATTATCAGCGTACAAGTTTTATTAGTTCATCAAATGCTATTTCCGGAAATGCTTTAGCGGCCTATACCAATATTACATCCTACCTCGATTTGCGTGCTACCAACGAAGTAATAGCAACCGAAAATGCTGATTTAAGAAATCGGCTAAAATCATCTTTCACTAATTACACATCAAAAAACACTGTTGTTTCCGATTCGGTTTACAAGCAGCAATACATTTATATAACTGCAAAAGTGGTGAACAACAGTGTTACACGCAGAAATAATTACCTCACACTTAACCGCGGTGCATTGCAAGGAGTAAAACCGCAAATGGCGGTGATTAGCAGCACAGGAGTAATTGGTATTGTTAAAAATGTATCGGATAATTTTTGCACAGTTATGTCGGTACTTCACGGCAATGTGAAAGTGCCCGTAATGATAAAACGCTATGGCGAAAATGCAATTTTAAACTGGGAAGGTACTGATTTCAAAACCGGAAATGTGCCAAACGTGCCATCTCATTTAAAACTCATAAAAGGTGATACACTTGTAACCAGTGCATATTCCTCTATTTTTCCGCAGGGCATTATGGTAGGCACTATTAATGATATTGCGGTGGTGCAAGGAAATACATTTAATAATTTGAAAATTAATTTTTCTACCGATTTCAGAAAAGTGGCTTACGTATATATTGTAAATAATTTATTAAAAGATGAGCAGCAATCGCTTGAAGATAAAACTCAAGAGGAGGATGCTGCAGCCAATCAAAAATGATAACGAACATTAGTCAAAATATAATTCGTTTTTTCGGGCTACTGCTGGTGCAAATTTTTTTGCTGAATAATATTCAGCTTAACGGCTACTTAAATCCTTACCTCTATATCCTGTTCATCATCATGCTTCCGTTTGATATTCCGGCATGGCTGCTGTTACTTGCCGGTTTTATTTATGGATTAATCGTTGATATGTTTGCAGACACAATGGGAATGCACGCAAGCGCCACTGTTTTTTTGTGTTATGCGCGCATAGGTGTGCTCGGCTTTATCGCACCTCGTGAGGGTTACGACTCATCGCACCAACCTACTTTTACTAACATGGGTTTTAGGTGGTTTTTAATTTACAGTGGCTTTTTAGTTTTTGTTCATCACCTGCTTTTGTTTTTTTTAGAAGCATTTAGTTTCAACAATTTTATGTTTACTTTTTTAAAGGTAGTTTTTAGCAGTGCATTTACTCTTACACTTATTTTTATAACCCAAATGCTTTTTAAACCAGCCGACAAGGCATTAAGATGAACAGCGCCAACACCGACCGCAAATATATTTTCGGGGCAATAGTTATTGTGGTAGTTTTAATTTTTGCAGCGCGACTTTTTTACATTCAAATTATTGACGAGAGTTATAAAGTAACGGCAGATAACCAAGCATTTCGATACGTTACAGATTATCCGGCACGCGGAAATATTTTCGACCGCAATGGCAAACGACTAGTTTACAACCAAGCTGCATTTGATTTAATGATAATACCTCGCCAAGTAAAACCATTTGATACACTTGCACTATGTAAATTATTAGAAATAGAAAAAGAAGATTTAATAAAGCGATTGCAAAAAGCCAGAAAAGAGTCGGTTTACAAACCATCCATTTTTGAGAAAGAATTATCAGTAGAAACTGCCGGACATATTCAAGAGCAACTGTATTTGTACACTGGTTTTTATATGCAATCGCGCACACTGAGAAAATATCCCATGAGCATAGCAGCGCATTTGCTGGGCTATGTGGGCGAAGCACCGCCCGAATTAGTTGATACAAGTTCGTATTACCGCATGGGCGATTACATTGGCATAAGCGGAATTGAAAAATCGTATGAAAAAGATTTACGTGGTGTACGCGGAACAAAAATAATAATGGTGGATGTGCACAACCGTGAAAAAGGCAGTTACATGAATGGCACATTTGACACTGCTGCAATTGCCGGAAAAGATATTTACACCACGCTTGATTTAGATATGCAAATGTATGCCGAGCAGTTGCTCAAAAATAAAATAGGAAGCATTGTTGCCATTGAACCTCAAACTGGCGAAATATTAATTTTAGCATCAAGCCCCAGCTACGATCCTAATTTATTAGTTGGCAGCATTCGCTCTAAAAATTATAATGTACTCTTGCGCGATACACTAAACCCATTGTTTAACCGTGCTATGATGGCGTCCTATCCGCCCGGCTCCACATTTAAAATTGCACAAGCATTGGTTGCTCAGCAAGAAGGAATTTTAAATTCCGAATCGAGATTGCCCTGCAATTTTGTAGTGGCCGGTAAAAGCATTCATTGCCATCATCATGGTTCGCCTAATCTAAGTGAGTCCATTCAAAAATCGTGTAACCCTTATTATTGCCGAACTTTTATAAACATAATAAACAAATACAAAAAAACAGAAGAAGGCTATTTGATTTGGAAAAAGCATATAAACAGCATGGGCTTTGGTGTTAAGCTGGGAGTAGATTTGCCAAATGAATTGCGTGGCAATGTTCCATCGGTAGAGTTTTATGATCGCTATCATGGCAAAGGCCGCTGGAAAGCTGCGTCAATTTATTCGCTCGGAATTGGCCAAGGTGAAATGGGTGTAACACCACTACAAATGGCAAGCTATTGTAGTTTACTTGCTAACAAAGGTTATTACATTATTCCGCACATTGCTAAAAAAATTGAAGGTGGCGATATTGACAAAAAATACAAAGAGAAAAAATATTCAAGCATTGAACCAAAATATTTTGATGTGGTGTATGACGCCATGTATCAAGTGGTGGAAGCCGGAACCGGAAGTGGCGGTAAAATCCCCGGAATTCCATTTTGCGGAAAAACAGGTACTGCACAAAACCCGCATGGCGAAGACCACTCCATATTTATATGTTTTGCGCCAAAAGACAATCCTAAAATTGCGCTTGCCATTTATGTAGAAAATGCCGGATTTGGCGCAACTTGGGCCGTGCCCATGGCAAGTTTATTAATTGAAAAATATTTAACCGGAAAAATAACTCGCACTGAAATGGAAAAGAAAATGATGGAAGGCGTGGTGATGCCGAAATATGTTCTTATCAAAAAAAATCCGTTAGCAGATTAGTAAATGGCAAGCAGACAAGAAAATATTTTCAGAGATATTGATTGGATAACGGTAGGCATTTACTTACTAATGATTGTTTTGGGTTGGCTTAATATCTATTCGGCTGTGTATAACGAAGAACACAATAAAATTTTTGACACCACACAGCAATACGGAAATCAAATGATATTTATTGGCCTCGCTATTTTGGTTGCTGTGGTTGTGCTCTTCACCGACTCTAATTTATTTACCACATTCGCATTTCCGATGTATGTATTTATAATGCTTGCTTGTGTTGCCGTAATTTTTTTCGGTACCGAAATTTCAGGCAGTAAATCGTGGTTCAGGATTGGCAACTTTGGCTTGCAGCCGGCCGAGTTTGGCAAATTTGCCACCTGCCTTGCCCTTGCCAAATACCTAAGCACACTCAATATACGCATGACCGATTTTAGCACCAAGTTCACAAGTGCAATTATTATTGGACTACCATTCGTCATTATCATCTTGGAAAAAGAAACCGGCTCGGCATTGGTTTATGCTTCGCTTATTTTTGTAATGTATCGCGAAGGGCTTTCGGGTAATTTTCTGTGGTTAGGGTTCACAGCAGTACTACTAATGGTGCTGGCACTCATCATTGATAAAATAATTTTACTGATTGTGCTCGGCAGCATTGCAGTTTTGTTTTTCTTAATCATTCGTAAAACACGAAAAAACATATTCATCATTTTAACTTCGCTGCTACTTTCATCCTCGCTTGTATTTGGCTCTAACTATGCGTTTAAAAACTTAGCTCCACACCAGCAAACGAGAATAAAAGTTTTATTGGGCTTAGAATTATCGCCCGAAGCAAAAAAGAAAGAGGGATACAATGTGTATCAAAGCATGGTTGCAATTGGCTCGGGCGGATTTTCGGGCAAAGGATATTTACAGGGAACTCAAACAAAATTTAAATACGTGCCCGAGCAAAGCACCGATTTTATATTTTGTACCGTAGGCGAAGAATGGGGCTTTATCGGAAGCAGCTTTGTACTTCTGCTGTTTACAACACTTATCCTTCGCATTATTTTTATTGCTGAACGGCAACGCAGTATTTTCTCGAGAATTTACGGCTATGGTGTGGCATCTATTTTGTTTTTTCATTTGCTCGTAAATGTTGGCATGACTATTGGATTATTACCAGTAATCGGGATTCCATTACCATTTTTTAGTTATGGTGGCTCGTCATTAATTGCGTTCACCATATTGCTGTTTATTTTTATCCGATTAGACGCCAATCGCTTACTAGTTTTGCGATAGCTGCTCTAATTGCTATTTATGGCACGATTTTAGCTACATTATTTATTGTAAATTTTTGCTGTTAAATAAAAAAACAGTTTAATTTGTGTAACAATAAAATTATTATCATGAAAAAAGTACTACTGTCTATTTGCTTATTGATAGCCGCTACTGCTATCACAAATGCGCAAGAAACAACAACTCCTGCGCCCACTCCACCTAACCCTAATGCACCTGAAATTTCGTTTGAAACCGAAACGCATGATTTTGGCAAACTTGCCAAAGGCGCACCTTGTGAGTTTGAGTTTAAATTCACTAATACCGGAAAAGAGCCATTAATCATCACTAACTGCTCAGCAACCTGCGGATGCACAGTTCCTAACTGGCCAAAAGAACCTATTATGCCCGGCAAAACAGGCGTTATAAAAGTAAAATATGATAGCAACCGTGTAGGCGCATTCCAAAAAGATGTAACGGTTACATCAAATGGGAAAACGTCATCTAAAAAAGTTACTATCAAAGGCACAATTGACGCACCACCAAAAGAAGAACAATTCCCTGGAAATAATACAGGCAATGGTGCTCCGGTTCAAAAATAAAACCAACCTATAAATCTGATATCTGTTAATCTAAAACCCAATCAATGAAAAAAATCATCTTAACTATGGCAGTAGCTCTTACTTCTGTATTAGCCGTAAATGCTCAAACTCCTTCTCCATCCGGTACCAGCGATAATCCTAATGCTCCTGAAATTACTTTTGAGTCGGAAGTGATTGACTATGGAACAATTGACTATAATGCTAATGGCGATAGAGAATTTAAATTTAAAAACACAGGCAAAGAACCATTAATTATACAAAGTGCAACCGGATCTTGCGGATGTACTGTACCTACGGCACCTAAAGATCCAATTCCTCCGGGAGGCACCGCAGTTGTTAAAGTACACTACGATACAAAACGAGTTGGCAGCTTTGAAAAACAAGTTACCATTGTATCGAACGGAAAAGTACCTACTAAAATTTTAAAAATTAAAGGAACAGTAAAACCTGATCCTAATACACAACAAAACAACAATACCGTTCAACCTAAATAGAAATGGGTAAAAACATATTAACGGCTATCGCGCTAATCATTTGCTCGGTAGCCGTTTCTTTTTCGCAAAATAAACCGGGTGCTCATTTAAAATTTGATGACACCAAAAAGAATGGTGGCTTCCTTAAAGAAGGCACACCATTGGTTTTAGAATATAAATTTACTAACACCGGCACCGAGCCCATTATTATTACCGATGCAAAAGCCGCCTGCACTTGCACAACCATCGATTTTCCTAAACAACCAATTAAGCCGGGCGAAAAAGGAGTGATTAAAGTAACATTTGATACAAAAGGGAAAATGGACCGACAAGACCGCACGGTTGAACTATTTTCAAATGCAGCGGGTGCACCGCACCAACTCAGATTTAAATGCGTGGTGCTTAAAAAATAAACTTACACTATTAATTATTTTTTCTGAAATTAGCGTTCCTAAAAAAACAGTATGCCTAAAATTTCATTAAAAGCGGCTAACATGCCGCAATCGCCAATAAGAAAACTTGTTCCGTTTGCCGAAAAAGCAAAGAAAGATGGTAAAAAAGTTTACCACTTAAATATTGGGCAACCCGATATTGAAACGCCTGAAACTCTGCTTAATGCAATAAAAAACTTTGCACCTAAAGTAGTTGAGTACAGCCACAGCGCTGGTATTGAAAGCTATCGCAAAAAATTAGTAACCTATTACAACCGCTATAACATTGCGCTTGATTATAGCAATATAATGATTACAACAGGTGGCTCAGAAGCTATTGAAATTGCTATGATGACTTGCCTGAATGAAGGAGATGAAGTAATTATTCCTGAGCCATTTTATGCTAACTACAATGGATTTTCAACTCAGGCAAATGTGGTTGTTAAACCCATTCGCTCTTATATTGAAACTGGCTTTGCGCTACCTCCTATTACTGAGTTTGAAAAATTAATTAGTTCAAAAACAAAAGCAATAATGATTTGTAATCCGGGAAACCCAACGGGTTATCTGTATTCAAGAGAAGAACTAAATTCATTAAAAGAAATTGTAAAAAAACACGATTTATTTTTGTTCTCAGATGAAGTGTATCGCGAATTTTGCTATGATGGCAAAGAGTATATATCAGTAATGCATTTAGACGGAATTGAAAATAATGTAGTAATGCTCGATTCCGTTTCTAAACGCTACAGCGCATGTGGTGCACGCATAGGCGCAATGATTTCTAAAAACAAAGAAGTGATGGAAGCTGCATTAAAATTTGGTCAAGCCCGATTAAGCCCACCCACATTCGGGCAAGTGGCATCTGAAGCAGCTATTGATACACCCGATAGCTATTTCGAAAAAGTGAAAACTGAATATGTAAGCCGGAGAGATTTTGTGGTAAAAGCGCTGAACGAAATGGATGGTGTATTTTGCACCAAACCGAGCGGTGCATTTTATTGTATTGCTCGTTTGCCAATTGATAATGCCGATAAATTTTGTCAATGGCTATTAGAGGAATTTAATTTTAACAACCAAACTGTAATGCTTGCTCCGGCAACGGGGTTTTACTCAACTGCTAATGCCGGATTAAACGAAGTACGCTTGGCTTATGTTTTAAATTTAACCGATTTAAAAAATGCAATGCAAAGCCTAAGCGAAGCACTTAAAGTTTATCCGGGCAGAAAAGTAAAAGCAAAAGAAGCGGTTGCATGAATTTGATAAGTAGGATTTTATTTTCACTACTTTTCCTTTCAACTTGTGCAAAAGCACAGCAGCTCATTTTGTTTGATGATTTTAATGACACTACTCTCAATAAAAAAATTTGGAAAACACACCCGCCATGGGGTAATATATATGCACATGGCGAACGCGATTTTTTTGGCCCGGACTCGACTATAGAACTAAACAACAATTTACTCTACATGAAACTATTTCCACACATTGACTGTGTGGATGTATTATTCGGCAAACCAAGTAAACAGAAAATTGAATTTATTACATCATCGCTCTTTTCTATTGACACTTTTGGATTTGGAACTTTTGAAATTAAATGCAAAGTGCCTTTTGGCACCAAGCCATCGTTATGGCTATATGGCGAGGGTTGCGAGGAAATTGATGTTTTCGAATTTATTGATCCATGTAATTATTCGCGTACGTATATGAACATACACAAGTGTACTTTTAAACGAAAAGAGAAGCATCACATGAAATCAAAATGGAAAAACGGAGTAGATTATTCTGCCGATTTTCACACTTATACTTTAATATGGACAGCAGAAAAAGCACAATGGCTAATAGATGGAAAAATAATGCGAGAGTGTAACGCAAAGGGCGATAACGCATGTATTAAATATAAGTTGTTTAAAAGTCTTTACCCTAAAAATGGAATGCATGTGATAGTAACACTTGCCTCAAACGACCCTAAAGCGCCTTGCCAGCCAACCAATGGGGCAATAATGCTGGTAGATTACATAAAAGTTTGGAAAAGTGTACCCGAAGAATTAAAAAATAAATAGCTATTCAAAATCAGGATAAAGCAAATATTTTTTTCTGACTTTTTTAAAATTTGCCAAATCCGCAATCCAAGTTTTACGAATTTCTTCTTCCGAAAGCCCGGCTATGATTTGCGATTTTAATTTATCTGTGCCACACAAATTCATAAAGTAAGTATTGAAAAAATTGGTTTTGTCGGCTGAAGTCTTGTAAGAGTTAATTATCCAATACAAATACATTTTTTTGTAGTACTTAATGTATATATCACCATAGCTTGCCACATCATATCCACTACACTCCTTTCCGTTATACAGTGGATTAGAGCTTGCGCCTTTAATTGGTTTAGGTGTAAATTTAAAAGGCGCATCGGGCATTCCCGGATATCCAAAACATTGAAAAGGCTTATTAGTTCCGCGCCCCACACTTACTATTGTGCCTTCAAATAAACACATTGACGGATACATGTAAATAGATGACATATTTTGCAAGTTTGGTGATGGATTTACGGGTAACTGATAATAATCTTTATGCGTGTAATCATCGCATTTCACTATTGTGAGTTTGCACTGAATTTTATTTGCAAGCCAACCTTCGCCATTTATCATTTGTGCGTATTCGCCAATAGTCATTCCATGCACAATGGGTACATTGTGCATGCCCACGAATGATTTGTATTTTTCTTCCATCATCGGGCCATCCACATAAAACCCGTTTGGGTTAGGTCTATCCAAAATAATTAGCGGCTTGTTATTTTCGGCACAAGCTTCCATCACATAATGTAACGTAGATATATAAGTATAAAAACGAACACCCACATCTTGCAAATCAAAAATCACCACATCAATATCTTTTAAGTCATCGGGCTTGGGTTTTTTATTTTCTTTCCCGTATAGCGACACACAAGTGATTCCCGTTTTGTAATCCTTATATGATTTTACATTTGCGCCCGCATCTTTATCGCCACGAAAACCATGTTCAGGAAAAAATATTTTTTTTATGTTCACTTTTAAAATAAGCAACGAATCAACCAAGTGTGTTTTACCTATAATTGTAGTTTGATTTGCAACGATGGCAACATTTTTTCCATTCAACAATGGAACATATTTATCTAAAATAATGGCACCGTATTTAATTTCTTTACCACTATTTTGCGGAATAATAATTTCTGTTACCGGTTGCGAAATAACCGATGCGAAAATTAAAAGACAAATAAAAAGTGTACCGATTCTTAAATTCATGCACTAAAGCTATAAACGGTTAATGAGATACAACAATCAAACTCATTTTTTTATCCACAGCACTAATTAACATTGTAGCTTTGTATAGCAAAATGAATACCGAATTTTTTATAGCCAATCGTATAGCAAAAGACAATAGCGGTGGTAGTAAATTTACCAAACCAATCATCCGTATTTCTATTGGTGGAATAGCACTGGGCTTAGCTGTGATGATAATTACCACAGCTGTGGTAACAGGCTTTCAAAACGAAATAAGAAATAAAGTGATTGGTTTTGGTACGCACATTGTAGTTACAAGTTATGATAACAATGAGTCGGATGAAGTAATACCGATAAATAAAAAGCAAAATTTTATTACCGCACTAAAGCAAACCGAAGGGATTAATCACTTACAAGTTTTTGCCCGCAAAGCCGGCATTATAAAAGCTAATAATGAAATTTACGGGGTAATTGTAAAGGGCGTGGGCGCAGATTTTAATTGGAATTTTTTTAACCAAAGTATAGTAGAGGGCAGCGCATTTACTGTTAATGATACGGCTAAAACAAACAGTATAATTATATCTCAACATATTGCATCGCAACTAAAGCTAAAACTTAACGATACAATTCCAATATTTTTTTTACAGAACAATCAGCAACGTATTCGAAAATTTAATATCATCGGTATATACAAAACAGGTATGGGACAACAGTTTGATGAAATTTTTGTTTTAGCCGATATTGCACACATACAAAAACTTAATGGATGGGGAAAAGATAGCGTTGCCGGTTTTGAATTACTCATAAATGATTTTGAAAATATTGACGCACTCACCAACGAAGTAAATGCTATTACAGGTTTTGAATTTAATGCTACAAACATAAAATCAAAAAATGCTCAAGTTTTTGCTTGGCTCGAAGCGCAAGACATTAATGCCATTATAATAATTGCTTTAATGATTATTGTTGCTTGCGTAAACATGACAACAGCACTTTTAATATTAATACTTGAGCGAACAAATATGATTGGAATAATAAAATCGCTCGGGATGACAGACTGGAGCGTACGAAAAATATTTTTGTATAACGCAACCATATTAATCGGGAAAGGAATAATATGGGGAAATATTATTGGCCTATTATTTTGTTTTATTCAAGAAAAAACAAAATGGCTAAAACTCGATCCCGAATCATATTTCCTGAACGATGTTCCAATTAACTTTAACATTAACTATTGGTTACTACTAAATGCCGGAACTATACTAATATGTTTGCTTGTGCTAATTATTCCATCATTCATAGTTACCAAAATAAGCCCTGTAAAAGCTATCCGATTTAATTAAGATGAGAGAAGATTTCTTGCATTATATATGGAAGTATCACAAAACAGAATTTGAGTCAACTGCTGGCGAATACATCTGTATTGAAAAATTTGGCGAGCACAATACCAACGCTGGGCCTGATTTTATTAATGCGCGAGTAATTATTGGCGATCAAAAATGGGCTGGCAATATTGAAATTCACATAAACGCATCGGACTGGAACAAACACGGGCATCAAAACAACAATGCCTACAACAATGTTATATTACATGTGGTATATAATAACGATTGTGAATGCAAAACGGCAGATGGCAAACTCCTTACTACACTCGAAATAAAAAAAAGCATTAACAAATACCAATACCAGAAATATTTAAAAATTATCGAATCGGGGAAAACAATACCATGTGCCAATCAAATACACACTACCCCGGAATATGTTTTAACACATTGGCTTGAACGATGTGCCATCAACCGTTTGGAAGAAAAATCGAATGTGATTGAAGATATTTTAGTGCAGAAAAAAAACAACTGGGAAGAATTATGTTACACATTAATGGCGCGTAATTTTGGTTTTAAAACCAATGCTGATGCTTTTCAAATGCTTGCAAATTGCGTTAGCTTACATACATTTCAGAAAAACGCTACGAGCCAATTTAGTGCCGAAGCATTATTGCTTGGTTCAGCCGGATTTTTAAATGAAAAAATTAGCGATGATTACGCACTTAAGTTGCAAAGCGAATTTAATTACCTAAGCAAAAAAAACAATATTCATCCGCTCGATAAATCAGTATGGAAATTTTTACGTATGAGGCCGGCTAATTTTCCTACTATCCGAATTGTGCAGTTTGCTGCGCTGATGCAAAAAAATCCACGACTGTTTTCGGTTTTAATTGAAACAAAAAAACTGAAAGCCCTAATTAGTTTATTGAATGTAACAATTAGTGATTACTGGGATGAGCATTATGTTTTTGAAAAGAAAACTAAAAAGCGTTTTAAAAAACTTGGGCAATCGTCCATCGAAAACGTAATTATCAATACCATTGTTCCGCTAAAATTTGTTTATGGAAAACATACAGGGAAAAACATTTATCAAGACGATGCAATAAAATTATTGGAAGAGTTAAATGCAGAAGAAAATTCAAAAACAAAAGCATTTTACTCAATCGGTTTCAAAGCAAAATCGGCAATGGAAAGCCAAGCGTTAATTTTTTTAAAAACAAATTTTTGTGATAATAAATTATGTTTGTCGTGCGAAATTGGGCACTCGCTATTGCAGCCCACACGAATTGTATAAATTATTTCCAGCCCTTTTTACGCATCACATAAGCAGAAACAAAAATGCTTATCTCATAAAGCAAATACAGCGGAAAGGCAACTAATAGTTGTGAAGATATATCGGGCGAAGGGGTGATAATTGCAGCAACTATCAAAATTACAACTACCGAGTGTTTTCTAAATTTTCGCATAAACGCAGGAGTAACCAACCCAAACTGTGTGAAAAAATAAACCAAAATAGGCAACTCAAAAACCAATCCGGTAGCAAGCGTAAGAGTTGTAACTGTAGAAATATACGAGTCCATTGTTATGGTATTTTTCACTTCGGTTGTAACTTGGTATGAGCCAAGGAAATTTACAGTTAGCGGAACAATTATAAAATAGGAAAAACAGACTCCTGTTAAAAAAAGTAACGATGCAATAAAAACAAATCCGCGTGTAGTGTTAATTTCTTTCTCTCGCAAAGCAGGTTTAATAAATCTCCAAATTTCCCAAAGCACATAAGGGAAAGCAAGTATAATACCGCCAATAATTGAAATCCAAATATGCTTGGTAAACTGCCCGGAAAGTTCCGTATTAATTAACTCAAATGGCGCTTGACCAATACACATGGTGTCGCCAGCTCCTATCCAATGTGAAAATTTACAGAAGACTCTGTAAGTAATAAAATCAGCGTGTTTAGGTCCGAAAATAACTTCTCCAAAAACAAAATCGTTGTAGAAAAACAAAGTGCACGATACAATTACTACAGCAATTGCCGAACGAATAAGATGCCACCTGAGTGCTTCCAGGTGATCAAGAAATGACATAGGGCTTTCTGTTTCTTTGCTCATTTTAAAAGTTAGCAAATGTACAATTTATCAGCTAACCGCTGTTTACAATTAGACGCAGGTTACACCTCGGCTCTGAGTAAATATTTTAATTTTGTTATAATCACCACATGATAAAAAAAATACTCGATCATAAATTTTTTGCCGGAGCAGTTCTGGTACTTTTCGTACTGCTTTTTTGGGCTTATGGCAATCATTTTAATAATCCATTTCAGTTTGATGATGACCATACTATTGTATCAAATAAATATATTCGCGATATAGTAAACATTCCACTTTTTTTTTAAAGATGCTTCCACTACAAGTTCGTTGCCGGCAAATCAGGCGTATCGCCCAATGCTTACAACACTTAATGCCATTGACTATTGGATAGGCGGCAAGCCCGAGCCCTACCCATTTTATTATCACGTATCTATTTTTATCTGTTTCATCGCATTAAACATTTTGTTGTTTTATTTATTTCTGCACATTTTTAATCAAGCAATTGAAAATGATTTTAACAAATGGTTTGCATTATTTGCTTCGGGATTTTATGCCCTGCATACAGCAAATGCCGAAACAATCAACTATATTATTGCTCGCTCCGATTCATTTTCAACATTGATGATTGTGTTATCATTAGTGATTTATCTATACAAACCGCAATGGCGAAATAAATTCATTTACTTATTGCCTGTAGTAGTTGGTCTATTTGTAAAAGAACCTACCATTATGATACTTGCATTACTTGGTAGTTACATTTTTTTATTCAGCGAAAACGGAAATCTAAAAGAGCTTTTTGCATTTTCAGGATTAAAAAAAATCTTCTCGGTGATAAAAAAATTAATAGCGCTACTTATTTTATGTCTTCTGTTCTTAGCACTCGTGAATAAAATGACAGCCACAAATTTTGATGTTGGCGGAAATATTTATGCTGATTATGGCAAACACTATATCATAACTCAACCTGCGGTGGTGCTACACTATTTTGTTAATTTTATTTTGCCCGTTAATTTAAGTGCCGATACCGATTGGATGGTTTTCACCAACATATTTAACGAACAGGCTTTAACCGGGTTTTTATTCTTAGCTATTTTACTAATTATCGTTTTCGCAACATCGCTAAAAAAAGAAGCCAAGCCAATTACATTCGGCTTGTTATGGTTTTTGTTTTCATTATTGCCCACATCGCTTGTGCCGCTTGCCGAAGTGCTAAACGACCACCGTGTTTTTTTGCCATACATAGGGCTCACAATTGCAGTGGTTTGGTTTTTTGCTTTGCAATTTTATAATCATAAAGAAACCATAACAAACAACAAAATAATCCTATCGCTTATTGTTTTTATATCGTTTTCAATTTTAATTGCGCATAGTTTTGGGCTTAGACAGCGTTGTAATGTTTGGAGTACTGGCGAGTTGTTGTGGAAAGATGTAACTGAAAAAAGTCCAAAAAACGGACGCGGCCTCATGAACTATGGTAATGTGCTAATGGCAAAAGGCGATTACAATAATGCTTTTGAGTATTATAAAAAAGCATCGCAATATGTTCCAAACTATCCCTATTTATGGGTTAATGTGGCCATACTACGCAATGCAATGGGATTTCCGCAAGAGGCAGAGCCCTATTTTAAAAAAGCTCTTGAGTTAAACAATAAATTACCTGAAACATTTTATTACTACTCTCAATTTTTATTGAATCAAAGTAGATTTACCGATGCTGCAAAGATTATTACCGATGGCTTGGCAATATCTCCGGCACATACACAGCTGCTCGAGTTAAAAACTATTGCCGACAACGCTCTTGCAAAAAACTTAGTATCAGCCGACAGTACAAAATCCGAATTAGATAAGGCGATAATAAAAGCATCCAACTATCCATCGCACGACAACTATATAAATTTAAGTTTACAATATTATCTCGCACAAGATTACAAAAACTGCATCATAGCTGCTGAAGAGGCATTAAAATTAAATCCGAAAAGCGATGCTGCTTACAACAATATTTGCTCGGCATATAACATGCTTAAAGATTGGGATAATGCAATTATAGCGGGGCAAAAAGGGCTAGCAATAAATCCGAATAACCAATTGCTGAAAAATAATTTGAATGTTTCCCTTGAGGAAAAAAACAAAACCTGGTAATTATCTATTTTACTACACCAAGCAATTTCATATCCTTCTCAGCATCGTGAACTTTCATTTCCCTAAGCCCAAACAAGCTATCGGCAGAAATAGATTTCTTGTCAATAAAATTTAAAATATTAATTAAAGTATGTAACAACCAAAATGGTATTTTTATAAAGCGCACATTTTTATTTTCGGCAGCAGCCATTTTTTCGTAAAACAATTTGTATTTAACAGGATTGTGAGCAAGCGTATATATACCTGAAATATTTTTTTCTATTACATTATTTACAGCTTCGCACAATTCAGCTAACTCAATTATTTGAATTGGCTGTTTGCCGCCATCAATAAGCGGCAAAACTTTATTTGCTTTAATGTGATTAAGCATTTGTAAGTATAAGCCACCATTCCCCTTTACCAAGCCCAGACGCAAAACACAATCGTTCTCATCATTAAAAATTTGCTCTATTGTATATTTTTGTTTGCCGTATTTCGATTTAGTGGTTGCAGTTGCAGATAAACTTGAAATAAAAATTATTTTTTTTACACCATGTTTTTTTGCAAGCACCTTAATTTTTTCTGACGCTGATACATTATTATGAACATCGCTTTTTATGTATGCACAATGAATTAAAACATCGGCATCTTGCCAAGTTTCATCGGCAATTAAATTCAATAAATCAAATTTTTGATATGTAACATTCGGTAGTTGTTGCTGCGTAATTTTTCGCTGTAAAGCAATTACATTAAAATCTTGTTTAGAAAAAACTGCAACCAATTCGGCACCAATAAATCCACTTGCTCCGGTAACAATTATTTTTTTGTTATTCATTTTTCAAAGCATTAAGTGCTACTAAATGTGCATTTGCCATTAAAGATAATGTTAATCCTTTAGCAGGTAAATATCTAAAGCCGCTACCATCAGCAACAAAAATATTTGCTAAGCCATTTAATCTGCCATCGGTAGAAAGTGAAAATATTTTCTTTTCATTTGAAAAAGGCAATGTGCCCGCATAATGAATACTTGAGCCGGCACCGGGGTTTATCGTTTTTATTGAATAGCAACTTAATTTACGCATAGCCGATTTGAATTGCTTTTCGCGTATTTTATTTTTTGATATTTCTAGTTCCGAAAATTGATAGTCAATATACAGTTCTGATTTATCATTTTTTTTAGTTAACCATAGTTTTTTATCGGCACTTGCTGCTTCCGGAAAGTGAATTCCCATTATTGTAAGCGCAGGCATCATGTAGCGAAGAAAAACTTGTGCATCAGTGTACGATAATGGTAATTGTTGAATTAAGCGCATCATCATCAATGAACGGTAACTATATACAGATGCCATTGCAACATCCGAATTAGTATTATCTGCATCATGAAAAAGAGAAAGTTGTGCAAAACCTACTTTCATTTCATCATCAACTCCGCCAAGCAAAGACGGCTGTATGCATGGCACATAGCAATAATGATTAGAAAGCACAGGAAGCGTAATGTCGTATTTTTTATATGAGTTTAAAACAATTCGCACGGTGCTCAATACACTTGAAGCGAGTATCAATTTTTTGCACTTAAAAATTTTCTCTTCATTGGTATTTGTGTTTTGAGTAAGTACAGTTACGAGACCGTTATTCTCAGAAAATTCTTTTACTAAAAATCCCGATTTATATTCAAAGCCATTTTCTTTTTTTAGCTTGTCGGTAGTTATCCATGGTCGGTATGCACTTTTTTCTTCATCCGAATAAAAATCTAAATCGCGGTAAGCGTATTTTTTCCTGTCATCTCTATCGGTGGTTAAAAGTGCAAGTGCCGGCCGGCCGAGAAAAAATCCATTACTATTTAATTTCTTTTTTTGCTTTTCATATTTTCTTAAAAGCAATGCTCCTGTTTTATCGGGCAAAATAGATGGCGAATAATTTTTTAGTGCTCCTATTGTATATTTTGCTGCATCATCATTTTCGCAACTAATACCTATTCTGTCGGCTACTAATTGATATGCATCGTGCATCTTATTTTTATCAAGCCCGGCAGCATCCATTTCTGCATCAGAAAAAACACAGCAGCCCAGGCCCCAGCCATTTCCCAATCCGCCATAAGCAAGCGATTCCATCGGGAAAAAGTTTTGAGAAACAAAAGGCATCAATTCGCTCACTCGCTCAATCATAAATTTGCGCTGTGGCGTAAGCTGCGCTCCTGTGCCTATTTTATCTATCGGGATGTGTTTAAAATCTTTGCCTAAAAAAAATTCAGTTTGATTATTTTCAGTTTTTCTGATTTTTAAAAAATCTCTATCGGGCGTACATTTGTTTTCATCGTTTTTTATGCCCACATCCAACATTAAAACTTTTGCTCCCGCTTCTACTAAAGTTTGTGCAGCCATCGCCCCGGTGCAGCCACTACCAATTATAATGTATTCGTGAACGGTACTCATATAAAAAGCAAAATAATATTACCTGTTAAAATTTTAAATAACGAAGCAATTCCGGTAAAGGCCATTTTTAAAAAACTAATTTTTGTTTTTTTGCTGATGATGAATTTGTCAGATAAATCTTTATGTGTTTCTGCAATTGAAAAAAACAAATGGAGTTTTTTTCTAAGCACCGAGTTTTTTCCTGAAAAGCCAAGTGCTGCATCAATACAGCTAATCGTTGCCGGATTTTTTAAAACGTATTTAAGTATGCGTTCATCTTTAGCGTTTATATCAAAAGCATAATGTGCACATGCTTTGCAGTAAAGCGAAACTAAATCGGGAGGCGAATTACTTTTTAGCAAATAGTTAAAAAAAACGCGAGCTTCTTGCTCACATGTGTTTACGGATGAACTCACGCTTATTTATGTTTTGTCTTTTAGTTTTTCTTTAAGAAGAGCAATGTCTTGAGCAAGCGTTTTATTTTGTTCTTGTAATCGCGATACTGTAATAGACAAATGCAAAAGGTAAATGAGTATTGCAAATATGGCGCCTGTAAAAACCAAATTGGGTGGAGAATAAATTCCCATCAGCTGCGAAACTACATCCAATCCTTTTCTCCAAAACGAAAAAATCACTAATACAATAGTGCATAATATCCATATAATGGCATATTCTTCGCGCAACTTTGCCTTGTAAATAAGCCAACCTATGTAGCATAAAAACAACACGCTTGCAGCAATCGCAATGATTTGAATTTTTTCCATATCAGTTTTTTTTAACTCTTATAAATGTAAAAATAATTCCGAGCGTAACTTTCCACATATAATAAATGGATGCAAAAAAACCTATTGACGATTCGCCCCCCTGCCGCTCGAGCATTTGCACAGATGTTTCTATAATTTTTAATTTATTTTTCGCATACAACACTATCGCTTCCGGCTCCGGATAATCATCCGGATAATATTCATAAACAATAGCAAGCGTTTTTTTATTAATCAACCTAAAGCCCGAAGTGGAATCGTTAATTGTTACCCCCGTTAATATTTTATTTAGTGCATTAAAATAATTTATTCCTGCTCTGCGTGCAGCTGATGACTGAAATCCTTTTCCATCAATAAACCTTGAACCAATAACCACATCGGCATTCGATTGGCGCTGCGCATTAAGCAGTTTTATTATTTCAGTGGGCGGGTGCTGCCCATCGCCATCTACTTGTATTGCAAAATCGAAATCGTTATCCAATGCATATTTAAATCCGGTTTGCACGGCACCGCCTATTCCTAAGTTAACGGGTAAATTAATGGCTACGCAATTCAGCTTCTCAATTATTGCTGCCGTACTGTCTGTTGAGCAATCGTTAACCACTATAGGTTGCAGAAAAAAATCGGCATCGGAGCATGCGTTAATTTGGCTTACCACACGTTCTATTGCTTTTTCTTCATTAAAAGCGGGCACTATTACAGCTACTTTTTGAGACATAAATACCTCGCAATTTACGTGATATTTTATTTAGTCTATTAATTGATTTAGCCAAGTTTATTTATTACATTATTATTATTCGAGTGTGGATATAGTTGCCTTGCGGAGCATTAGGCGATGGATGCAAAATATTTTTATCGGCAAATAATAAAGTTTTGCAGAAATTTCAGAAATATTTGTTGGGAGTATGCTAATTTCTTATAAATTTACAAATAGAATATTTTTTACTGCTTTTAGAAGCGTAATCACTATTCTGACAAGTGAAAACGGGTTATTTGTGCCAACCTTCCGCACAAAAAAACTCGTATAAATCGACCAAGGAAGCGAATTAAAATCTTAATTGAAAATGATTGCGGTGGAATCATCGTTACACGATTGCCTTAAAAAGTTTTTTGGCTTTAATAAATTTAAAGGCCAACAAGAACAAATAATTAATAGTGTCTTAGAGGGCAAAGATACCTTTGTTATAATGCCAACAGGTGGCGGAAAATCGCTTTGCTACCAATTGCCAGCACTAATGAGCGAGGGCACTGCAATAATTGTATCGCCACTTATTGCCTTAATGAAAAACCAAGTAGATGCGCTGCGCAGTTTTGGAACTAAAGACCAAGATGGGATAGCACATTTTCTTAACTCATCTTTAAATAAAACTGAAATTACAAAAGTAAAAAGCGACATTTCTAAAGGCAAAACCAAGTTGCTTTATGTTGCGCCCGAATCGTTAACGAAAGAAGAAAACATTGCTTTTTTTAAAGAAATAAAAATTTCGTTTTTTGCTATTGACGAAGCGCATTGCATATCGGAATGGGGACACGATTTTAGACCGGAGTACAGAAGATTGCGCCCAATTATTGAAGCCATAGGCACAGTACCTATTATAGCCCTCACGGCCACTGCCACTCCAAAAGTACAACAAGATATTTTAAAAAACTTAGACATGACTGCGGCTAATGTTTTTAAATCATCATTTAATCGCGGTAATTTATATTATGAAGTTCGCCCTAAAGTAAATGTGGGTAAAGAGATTACAAAATTTGTAAAAAAGAATGCCGGCAAATCAGGAATTATTTATTGCCTAAGCAGAAAAAAGGTAGAAGAAATTGCACAACTTTTAAAAGTAAACGGAGTTAAAGCATTGCCTTACCATGCGGGATTAGAAGCGAAAGAACGAGCGCAAACACAAGATATGTTTTTGATGGAAGATATTGATGTGATAGTTGCAACAATTGCATTCGGGATGGGAATAGATAAACCAGATGTGCGATTTGTAATTCACCACGACATACCAAAATCACTGGAAGGCTATTACCAAGAAACAGGCCGTGCCGGCCGCGATGGTGGCGAAGGCCAATGCGTTACCTTTTATAGTTACGATGACATTGTGAAGTTGGAAAAATTTATGAAAGGCAAGCCCGTTGCCGAACAAGAAGTAGGAAAGCAACTTTTATTAGAAACAGTTTCGTTTGCCGAAACAGGAAGCTGCCGCAGAAAATTCTTGCTCCATTATTTTGGCGAAGAATTTGACGAAGCAAAATGCACAAACATGTGCGACAACTGCAAAAACCCGAAACAAAAAATCGAAGGGAAAGATGATATTGCATTATTAATAGAAGCAGTAATTGCTGTAAAAGAAAAATTTAAAGCAAAAGATGTAATTAATGTTTTGTTAGGAAACAGCACATCGGTTGCAAAAACTTACAAACATACTGATTTAGAAATTTTTGGCGATGGCGCTGATGATGATAAAGACGAAAAACACTGGAACAGCGTAGTTCGCCAAGCACTCGTTGGCGGATTACTCACAAAAGATATTGAAAACTACGGACTTTTAAAAGTAAGCAAAGAAGGTAAAAAATTCTTGAGCAAACCTACATCGGTGATGATAACCAAAGACCATGACTACGAAGGAACCGATGCAGATGACGATGACGATATAATAGCGGGTGGTGGCCAGCGGGTCGGTGGTGCAGATGAGGTGCTTTACTCAATGCTGAAAGATTTGTGCAAAAAAATTGCCAAGCAACACAATTTGCCGCCTTACGTAATTTTTCAAGAAACATCTTTATCCGAAATGGCAATTCAATATCCCATTAACATGGAAGAGATGACACGCATAACAGGCGTGGGAACAGGCAAAGCACAAAAATACGGCAAACCGTTTATTGATTTAATAACGAAATATGTAAACGATAATGAGATTGAACGGCCACAAGATTTGGTAATAAAAACAGTTGCCAATAAATCGGCTAACAAAGTTCACATCATCCAAAGCATTGACAGAAAATTGAGCTTAGAAGATATTGCTTCGGCAAAAAAACTTAAACTAAAAGATATTATCACCGAAATAGAAACCATTGTATCGTCAGGAACTAAAGTAAACATCAATTACTATATTGATGATGTGGTGGACGAAGACAAGCAAGATGATATTTATGAATATTTCCGTGAAGCGGAAACCGACTCGATAGAAGACGCGCTGAAAGAATTAGGCGAAGATAATTACAGCGAAGAGGAAGTGCGACTAATGCGAATAAAGTTTTTATCTGAGTTTGCGAATTAGAGGATTTGTGATGAAAAAAGATAGAATCCAACTGATGACAATTGATAATACGACTGGCTTCGTTGACATAGGTCTGCCATTTACTCCAGATCAGTTGCCCACCTTAAATTCAGGCGACATTAACATCCAAGATTTTATAATACCCACCATACAAAACAATGCTTACAGAATAGGTAATGTGCGAACATTATGGCGCGGGCAAAATGGTATTTTAACAAATATTTTTGTAGGGGCTAATGCGGGCAATGCAAACACCACAGGTTTTTGGGGCACATTTGTAGGTGCATTTGCGGGTTTTAATAATACCACCGCTCCCGATAATACGTTTGTTGGATTTAGGTCGGGCTTCTCTACAACATCAGCCCTTGGCAGAGCCAATACCTTTGTGGGAGCCATGTGTGGTTCAAATAACACCAGAGGCGGGCTAAATACTTTTTTAGGCGATGAAGCCATGAATTTCAATACTACAGGCAATGCAAATATTTCAATAGGTATCTTCTCGGGTTTAAATAATGTTACCGGGGATAGCAATATTGTTATCGGTCCGTTCGCTAATTTATCAGCAAGTAATTTTTTCAACACTATAGTCATTGGTTCGCATGCTACTGTAACAGCAAGTAATAAAATGATATTGGGCAATAATCATATATGGGTCGGCATTGGCTTATCAAATGATGGTAGTCCTAATTTTGGTCCTCAAAGCAGTTTAGAAATAAATGCTCGCGTAAACGGAACAGGCGCAATTATTCCTAATTGGAGTGGGTTAAAATTTAGGCAATTGAACTCAAACTCCCCACTATTGCCCAATCCCGGAACGGGAGTTTTGTCGCTTGATGCAACCGGAAATGTAATTTATGTTACACCAGGAGGCACAAATGTTTTTGGCAATGGCTCCTCAAGTGCATCTGGACCCAACACCCTTGTATATGGCGGGCGTTTTGTGGCTCAAAACGGAGTTTTAAATTATGGCATACACGCCACAGCACCCATGGGTGGCTCAAGTTATGCGGTTTATTCAAATGATGATTTATATATTAACGGAGTAGGAACAGGAAGTAACGGAATATTTTATACTTCTGATGCAATGTTTAAGACAAATATTGATACTATTTCAAATGCAGGTCAAATCATTTCGCAGCTACTTCCTAAGCAATTTTATTTTGATACAACCAATTCATATAATATTCGTTTTTCATCGAAAAAACAATATGGGTTAGTAGCTCAAGATATAGAAAACGTATTGCCCGAATTGGTTTCATATTCAACAAAACCTGCCGAATTTGACTCAGTTGGGAATCAAATTTACCCATCAGTAGTGTACAAAACTTTAAACTATAACGCATTGTTAGGAATACTCATAAAAGGGATGCAAGAGCAACAATCATTAATTGATTCGCTATTTGCAACGCAAAACAATGTTCGCCTAAGCAACTCATCTGCAAACAACCTAAACGTAGATTTAGTGAGCGATATTGTTTTGTATCAAAACATGCCTAACCCTTTTGGCGAAAACACCATCATAAAATATTATTTGCCAAGCAGCATTACTACTGCAGTTATGAATTTTATGGATGAAACAAGTCGCATAATAAAAGAAGTGCAACTAACGCAAACAGGCGATGGTCAAATCATCATCAATGCCCAAGACCTTGCTAATGGTATTTACACTTATTCGCTTTATGTAAATGGCAAAAATGTGTAAACAAGAAAAATGGTGAAGCAAAAGTAATTTTTTGCTTGCCACATTGCAAATAAATAACGAGCAAGTACATCAAATATTGTTTTTTTCTGTTAAAAAAAGATAAATGTCGGTTTACGAAAAATATGAAGCAGTTATTGGATTAGAAGTACACATTCAGTTACTTACCAAAAGTAAAGCTTACAGTAGCGATGCAAATGAATATGGTTCATTGCCGAATACAAATGTAAGCGCAATAACATTAGCGCTGCCGGGCACCTTGCCCATGCACAATAAAAAAGCGGTGGAGTTTGCTGTTAAGTTAGGGCTTGCTGTAAAATCAAGTATCAGAGAGCGAAACGAGTATGCCCGCAAAAATTATTTTTATGCCGATTTGCCAAAAGGCTACCAAATAACACAAGACAAAACACCAATATGCACCGGTGGTTTTATTTCAATAAAAAATGGGGATGGTAGAAGTAAAAAAATAAATATCACCCGCATCCACATGGAAGAAGATGCCGGAAAATCTATACACGACCAAGACCCAACCGATTCGTTAATTGATTTGAACCGAGCAGGAGTTCCGCTTGTGGAAATGGTGAGCGAACCGGAAATGTCGAATGGCGATGAAGCATATAAATACCTTACAGAAGTTCGTAAAATAGTGAGATACATTGATGTGTGCGATGGAAACATGGAAGAAGGTTCGATGCGCTGCGATGCCAACATATCGGTGCGCCTAAAAGGCGAAAAAAAATTTGGAACAAAAGTGGAAGTAAAAAACATGAACTCGATGCGCAATGTGCAGCGCGCTATTGAGCATGAAATAAAACGCCAAATTGATTTGATAGAATCAAATGAAACTGTTAATCAGGAAACAAGAAGTTTTGATGCTGTTAATGGCACCACTTTCTCATTGCGCTCAAAAGAAGCAGCTAATGATTATCGCTATTTCCCCGAGCCCGATTTACAGCCCGTTATTGTTAGTCAAGAATATATTAATAAGATAAAAGCAACATTACCACCTTTGCCCGATGAGCTGTTTAGTAAATACACATCGCAATTTAACCTACCCGATTACGATGCATCGGTGATTACCGAAAACAAACAAACGGCAAATTATTTTGAAAAATTAATATCGCACACAAAAAATTACAAAGCGGCATCTAACTGGATTTTGGGCGCAATAAAATCGTACTTGAACGAAAACGCATTGGCAATTGAGCAGTTCTCGGTTTCGCCTAACCGAATTGCCGAGCTCATTAAATTAGTAGATGATGGTAAAGTGAGTAACAGCGTTGCATCGCAAAATATTTTTCCGGAAATGGTGAAAACAGATAAATCGCCACTACAAATTGCCGAAGAAAAAAACCTGATACAGCAAAGCGATGAAAATGCTTTACTTGAAATGGCAAAGCAAGCTGTTGCTCTTTATCCAGATAAAGTGGCGGAATACAAAGGCGGTAAAACCGGAGTGCTTGGTCTTTTTATGGGCGAAGTAATGAAACTAAGCAAAGGAAAAGCCGACCCTAAAATTGCAAGTAAATTAGTTCGCGAATTATTAGAAAAATAAATTTACATGATAAAAAAAATCACCAGCATTTTATGTGCAAGTATTTTACTTGTTGCATGTTCATCGGCCGATGAAACAAAAAAAGAAGGCAACACATCTATTAGTGGCAAACTCGAAAACAGTTCGGGCGAAACAGTTTACTTGGTAGATTACAATAGCAAAACGCCTACTAATATTGATTCTGCCGTTTTATCAGAAACAGGCGAATTTAAGTTAGCGGCTAACGTAAGCGAGCCGGGTGTGTATAATTTACAAATAGATAAAAAGAACTTTTGCACACTTATTCTTTCTACAAAAGACAAAGCAATAATTGGTGGCAGTGCCAAAGATTTAGGCAACACATATACTGTAAAAGGTTCAAAGGAATCGGAATTGTTTTATGAAGTAAACACGTTCAGCAAAACCAATGCAAATGCAAAACAACTGATTGGCTATCGCCTCGACTCTATACAACAAGCATTTGTAGGTGCCGCAAACGCTAACCCCGATCCGAAAAACCTTGAACAACTCAATAAAAATATTGAACCCATTGTAACTGCTTACAAAGAAAAAAGGCAAACGCTAATGGATGAGGGATTAAATTTTGCAAAAAAATTTATTGACGATAACGAAGGCCGCTTTGCCAGCATCATTGCGCTTAATCTTTTAAACCCCGATACCGATTTTGATTACTATAAAAAAGTGGATGCTTCGCTAAAAAAATCGTTTCCTAATTCTCAAAACTTGGTGCCATTTCACAATTTTATTGAAAACAAAATGTTAGAATTAGCACAGTTTGCCCCTGGCACCCAAGCGCCCGAATTCATTGCATCATCGCCTGAAGGCAAACCAATAAAATTATCGGATTTTAAAGGAAAAATTTTGTTGCTCGATTTTTGGGCATCGTGGTGCGGCCCATGCCGTTCCGAAAATCCAAACGTGGTAACTGCCTACAACAAATACAAAAGCAAAGGGCTCGAAATTTTTGCCGTATCGCTCGATCAGGATAAACAAAAATGGTTAGATGCAATTGCAAAAGATGGCTTAACATGGAAACACGCCAGCGATTTAATGGGCTGGCAATCGCAGCCGGCAGCTTTATATCAGGTGCAATCTATACCGGCAAATTTCCTAATTGATAAGGATGGAAAAATAATTGCGAAAAATTTACGCGGAGCTCAGCTCGAAGAAAAATTAAAACAAGTTTTCGGAAACTAAAAAATGAAAAAAAATAAAATTCTTTTGGCAGTTATACTATTGCCATGTATTGTGGTTGCACAAAACTATTGGCAACAAGAAGTAAATTATAAAATAAATGTATCGCTTGATGATGTGAAGCACGAACTAAATGCCGATGCAAGCATCGAGTACACTAACAATTCGCCAAACGAATTGAGCTTTATTTATTTTCATCTCTGGCCCAATGCTTATAGAGACAATACCACTGCGCTCGCAAAACAATTGCGCGATAATAACGAAACCGAATTGTGGTACGCTAAAAAAAACGAACGCGGATACATTGATGGATTAGACTTTAAAGTAAATAGCGAAAAAGTAAAAATAGAATTTGATGCCGCCAACATTGATATCTGCAAACTAATTTTAAATGCACCTTTAAAAACGGGTGAACGAATTACCATCACAACACCATTTCATGTTAAAATTCCGATTGGTGTTTTTTCGCGATTGGGGCACATTGGTCAGCAATACCAAATTACACAATGGTATCCCAAGCCGGCTGTATACGATGCCAACGGCTGGAATCAGATGCCGTATTTAGATCAAGGAGAATTTTATTCGGAGTTTGGAAGTTTTGATGTAAGCATTACACTGCCAAAAAATTATGTACTGATGGCAACCGGAGATATGGTGAATGGCGAAAGCGAATATGCCTGGCTCGATGAAAAAGTAAATCAAACAAAAGGCGCTGATTTAGAAAACATAAAAAACAAGCGTGATGAAAAAGGAAATGATATTTTCCCTGAATCGGATAAAGAATTAAAAACGCTGCGCTTCAAACAAAGCAACGTGCATGATTTTGCATGGTTTTGTGATAAGCGCTACTTGGTTTTAAATGGTGAAGTAGAACTACCGAATACAAAACACAAAGTAAAAACCTACTGCATGTTTACCCCCGATTATGCTAAAGCATGGAAAAACAGTATTGAGTACATTAATGATGCATTGTTTTTTTATTCGAAATGGAATGGCGATTATCCCTATAATTATTGCACTGCCGTGGATGGTTCATTAAGTGCCGGTGGAGGCATGGAATACCCTAACATTACTGTGATAGGTGCAACAACCGATAAGTTTACGTTAGAAACTGTTATCATGCACGAAGTGGGGCACAATTGGTTTTATGGCATGCTCGGCAGTAACGAGCGCTTGCATCCGTGGATGGATGAGGGAATAAATTCGGCTAACGAAAATCGTTACATCCGCACTAAATATCCTAACGAAGGTTTGTTTGATGGCGTGCCTGATTTTGTTGGCTTGAGCGAATACAAACACAAAGCACAATATGAATTAGCATACATGCTTAATTGCAAACGCAATTTAGACCAGCCCTGCGAGCTACCAGCGGCTGATTATCTTGTGCTAAACTATGCCGGAATTGTATATTCAAAAACTGCAATTGTATTTGATTACTTACGCGCTTACTTGGGCGATACGCTTTACGATAAGTGCATGATGAACTATTTTAATGAATGGCACTTTAAGCATCCGCAGCCAAAAGACATGCGAAAAATTGTGGAAGAAGTTTCGGGTAAAAATTTTTCGTGGCTTTTTGATGATTTAATTAACACAACAAAACAGTTGGATTATAAAATTTTATCTTTTGTTGACCATAGGCAATTTTACAAGCCGCCATCAAACACTATAAGTATTAAAGTAAAAAACACAGGTGAAATTGCAGGGCCTTATGTAATTAATCTTGTAAAAGATGGTAAAATAATTAGCCAACAATGGTTTGATGGAATTGCGCCCAGTGAAACTAAAACGGTAACCATAACTGCTATGGATGCCGATTTAGTTTGCATAGATTACAACGGTGAAATGCCCGAAGTAAACAGAAATAACAACCGATTAAAAACACACGGACTGTGTAAAAAAACCGAGCCAATTAAATTTCAATTTTTAGGCAGCTTGGATAGTCCGGCAAAATCGCAATTTTTTTTGTCTCCGGTGCTTGGCTGGAACAAATACAATAAAGCAATGGTTGGCGTTGCTTTATACAACAATATTATCCCCGAAAAGAAATTAGAATACTTGCTGATGCCCATGTATGCGTTTGGCAACAAAACGCTAAGCGGCCATGCAGCAGTATATTTTAATATGTATTTCGATAAAATTTTTCGTGCTGTGCAACTATCCGTGAAGGGAAACAGATATGCATTTGGCAAATACGAAAGCGAAGATGCGCTCAATTTTAATAAACTAAGTGCGCAATTAAAATTTGATATAAAAAAGAAAAAAGCACGCAGCGATATTAATCAAACTGTATTTCTAAAAAGTACATTCATTGTACGCAATTACTTTGATTTAAAAACAGAATTTTCTCCTTTTGTATATGTTCCTAAAACCGACACGTTAAATTTTAACGAAATAAGTTATGTGCTCAACAATACGCGCACACTTCATCCGTTTACTATAGGCGTAAACATGCAACAGTCAAAAGATTTTACAAAACTTGCGCTTGATGCCACATATAGAATAACGCTGAAGGGGAAAAATAAATTTGTTCAGTTCCGGTTATTTGCGGGCACATTTGTAGGAAACCAAACTGCCGATGCCAAGCGCTATGCATTTCGCATGAGCGGATTTACAGGCGCTGATGATTATATGTATGACAATATATTTTTAGGCAGAACAGAAAACGAGGGCATTTTATCACAGCAGTTTTCAGAAAACAATGGAGCATTTAAAGTTTACAGCTCCATAGGTGCAAGCAATAAATGGATTACGGCACTAAACATTAAAGCAAGTATTCCTAAAGTACCAGTTGTGCGCTTGTATGCCGATGTGGGCGCTGCTGCATACGATGGCGTAGCAGCAAACAATGTGATTTACAATGCCGGTGCTTATATTTCGATGGGCAAAGGATTTTTTGAAGTATTTGTGCCGCTGCTGATGTCATCAGAAATTGAAGAGTATAACTCCAACAATGATATTAATTTTGTGCAACGCATACGTTTTACTTTAAATTTTAACATGGCCAATCCATTTGAATTAATCAGAAATTTCCAGATGTAATTTTGAAAGCAGGAAAAAAAATATACTTCGCCTCCGATTTTCATTTAGGTGTACCTAATTACGAAAGCAGTTTGGCGCGCGAGAAACGTGTTGTAAAGTGGCTCGATGAAATTAAACACGATGCCGAAGAAATTTTTTTGCTGGGCGATATGTTTGATTTTTGGTTTGAATACAAGCACGTTGTACCCAAAGGATACGTTAGATTACTTGGTAAAATTGCCGAGATTAGCGATAGCGGAATTCCGGTGCACATTTTTACAGGCAACCACGATATGTGGATTTTTAATTATTTGCCAAAAGAGTTAAACGCAACATTATACCGCGAACCAATTACAAGAGAATTTGGCGGCAAGAAATTTTTTATTGGTCATGGCGATGGATTAGGCCCTGGCGACAGAGGTTACAAATTCATTAAAAAAGTATTTGCAAGTAAATTTTGTCAATGGTTGTTTGCACGATTGCATCCTAATTTCGGGATATGGTTTGCAAATTTTTGGAGCAAGCGTAGCCGAGTTGCTAATGGCGATAGTGATGAAAAATTTACATCAGCCGAAAACGAATGGCTTTTCCTTTTTGCAAAAGAAAAATTAAAGACAGAAAATTTTCATTATTTTATTTTTGGCCATCGCCACCTCCCACTCGATTTAAAAATAACCGAAACCAGCCGATACATCAATACAGGCGAATGGATTAAAAGTAACAGCTATGCTGCTTTTGATGGGAATGATTTGGAGTTGAGGTATTTCTCTTAACTAAACTTTATTTCTGTATACAGAAATAATCAATGTTTACGGGCATTTTGAAGGTGCTTAAGTAGAAAATTAATTCGCTGAAAGTGTGATATTTACATTTTTGAAGCGTGAAAAATTTTGCAACTGTTGCAAGTTTACCTACTTTAGCTGTTCCGTTTCAAACCAAAGTGTACTGATTTAAAATAAAAGAATAGAGACATTTTCATAAGTTTAACTCAAGAAAAACAGAAAGAAAATGGAAACAAA
>JAGVMA010000012.1 GCA_020054095.1 Bacteroidia bacterium
AATCAATTCATCTTTTTTTTATATTTATAAAAGAAAATAAACGGTGTTTGTTGAAAATGAAAAAATAATCCAAAGAGGTTTTTTCACAGACTGCCGTTATAGGTAAGGCGGGCTGACATCATCCTAAGACAATTTATCCGTAAATAAAAGCATCTCGATTTCATAAAAGATTGGCAGACTTTCCGACACTCGGGCGACCACACACCGTCCGCTACAAAGTTTAAATTTTACCCTACCGCACTTTTTTCGCCCCGTTGAAAAAAGAAACTGGGCGTTTTGGCTATCCCACATTGCAGCACATTTCCAAGCCCGCTCAAAAGCCCACCGCACGACCAAAGGCTTGTAAAAGAGCTGCAATTTTCCCCATATACCGCAGAATAAATGGAAGTAAATTATTTTAAGCCACCTTTTTAACTAAATTTTGCATGGATTAAATAATTTTCATTAATTTGCGGATATTCTTAATATATTGTCATTTAATATTAAAAACCAACCTCAAAAAAATAGTACATCATGAAAAATCATTCAAACTGTGGTTGCAAAGAACAAGAGTGTTCTTGCAATAATAATTCGGCATGTGATATTAATAAAGTAGAAGGCATTGGCGAAATTCACACAAAAGCATTGATAGAAATGTCGATTCTACCTGGATTTCCTATCGTTTCGCGAGAACAACTTTATGCTACCGCAGTTCGAGTAACAAATAATAGTCTTAGGGCATCGGGAGTAATTTCACTACCTCCAAGTTTTACTAAAGTGAACGCTGCCGCAGATAATATTCTAAACAATTTAGATATTGTTTTAAATGAATTGCTAAAAAATGGTGAAATCAGTTATTCTTCTTGGAAAATTCTTGATGAAATTATAAAATTAATTCAGCAAGCAAAAAATCCTTCCATTTTAAACATGAGACTTCAATCCATTGAAGCAGGTGTTAAAGTCAATAATGAGCTAAGTAATACCGAAAAAGTTATGATTATTGGCGCTTCGAGAATCGCTTCCGCAAGCGACATTTTTTGGACTGGAGTTCTCAATGACGGAACCAATCCAGCTTGGAAAACCGTATTAGATGGAAATGGTTATACAAATGCCAACAAATTTAAAATAAACTGGGCGGATTTACTTGGATTTGTAGTAGGTTGCGTTGGTTGCTCATTAGCAGGTGGTGGAGTGGCTGGCTGTATTGAATGTGGTGGAGTGGTTTCTGAAGTGGGCTCTGCTGTATTCTCAAAAGAATAATTTTTAAAATCTTGATAAGTCCTGATTTTCTTTAACAGAATTTCAGGACTTTTTTATTCAAATGAAAAATGAAATCACGTACAAAAATTAATTTTAGAATAAAATACGTCTTGGGTTTATTCCTTCTTTTTTCTTTTCTTTTCTTTTTCTTAAATATTTCCAATGCGCAAATAGTAAACGCAAGCAAAATAGACAGCTTACATAAAGTATTAAATAAGTCAAAACAAGATACTTCGAAAGCTCTTCTTCTATGTGATTTGGCTTACGAGACCCATTTATATAATCCAAAAATTGCGTTAAAGTACGCTAAAAAAGCACTCAGTATATCTAATAAAATAAATTACGAAAAAGGTAGAATAAACGCCTTTTATCAACTTGCGCTTATTTATAAAGGAAATGGAGATTATGCAAGTGCTCTTATGTATTTAATAAGAATGGAAGAAAAAGCCAAAAAAATTGGGGATAAAAAAAGTATTGTTAATGCGAATAGCAATATGGGTAGCGTATATATATTTATGAAGAATAACGCTAAAGCCAAACAACATTATGAAATGGCTTTAAAAATAGCAGAAATAACAGGAGACTCATCTCTGATTGTTTCGTCTTTAAGTAATATAGGACATATTTATTCTAGTATGCAAGAATATGAAAAAGCAATGGAGATAAACTTAAAAATCCTACCGTTTCTTGAAAAAACAAATAATCAATATGGGTTGGGCATCCTATATACAAATATAGCACAAATATTTTACCGCCAAAAAAAATATGATGTTGCTATTAGATATTATACGCTTTCGAAAGAGGCTTCATTGGCGGCAAATGATAAAAGTTCCGTATCAATTTCCCTTAACAATATAGGAAGTATTTTGCATGAAGAAGGAAAATACCTAGAGGCATTGGATTTTTATAAGCAAAGCCTTAAAATCGCTACAGACATTAATGATAACAGAGTAATGTTGGCCTCAAGTCAAAGTATAAGTGAAATATATGCTATTCTTGGCAATTATGAAGCTGCATATAAATATCATTTACAATATTCTTCGGTTAACGATATTCTTTTGAATGAAGAAAAAACAAAAGCAATCGCAGAGATGTCTGCAAAATACGATATAGATAAAAAACAAAAAGAAATTGAGCTTCTTAATAAAGAGAAGGAAAAACAAGAGGCTGTTACAATAGTGGAGCTAAAACGAAAAAACACTATTATGTTCTTTGTTTTTTTGGGATTTCTACTGGTTGTTATTTTTTCGGCATTTCTTTTTAGAAGATTTAAAATTACAAAAGCACAGAAACTAATTATTGAAAAAAAGAACAAGGAAATAAATGATAGCATTAGTTATGCAAAAAGAATTCAAGAAGCTATTTTGCCAACAGGCGATGAATTTTCAATAGCATTTCCCGAATCCTTTATTCTATATAAACCAAAAGATATTGTTAGCGGTGATTTTTATTGGATTGGTGCAAATCCCAATAGGCATCCTTCAATTGAAAATAAAAATGGTTGGAAATTAACTAATCCTTTAATCGCAGCTGTTGATTGTACAGGGCATGGAGTCCCAGGATCTTTAATGAGTATGATGGGAAATTCACTTTTAAATAAAATCGCAGATACTTATAAAATTTCAAAACCAAATGAAATTCTCAATCAATTGCGAATTGAGATTGTGAATTCACTTAAGCAAAATACCGATAACAACAACAAAGATGGAATGGACATGGCATTGTGTGCTTTCTATGATGATAAAATCGAATTTTCTGGGGCAAATAATCCATTGTATATTGTCAGAAAGGATGGAAATTTTGAAAAAATAAAAGGTGATAAAATGCCCATTGGCTTTTTTACAGGCGAGCAAAAATCGTTTACCAACCACGAAATTAAAACTGAAAAGGGTGATTGCGTTTATATTTTTACAGATGGATACCCTGACCAATTCGGGGGTAAAGAAAATAAAAAGTTCAAATACACTCCTTTAGAAAAATTACTTTGTTCGATTCATAAAAAATCATTTGCTGACCAAAAGCAAATACTAAATGATACGATTGAAAAATGGAAAGGCAACAATGAGCAGACGGATGATATTTTGATTATTGGAATAAGGGTTTGACCCTTACATTATTTTTTGTGTTAAAAGTTCATAAAAGATTATATTGAGTGTAACTTCTTTCAATCTCAGCCGTCTAAACTAAAAAACAAAAGTATCGAACTTTAAAACCATAAGTTATGAAAACCTCACTATCAATCGTTGCTTTTCTGCTTCTTACATTCGTCTTAGATGCTCAGCAACCACAAGCGAAGACTCTTTTTCGAGAAATGCGTTCTGAATATGCAATTTCAGATTTGTCCTTTTACACATTTAATTATGGGAACAAACCAATGACTGGCGCATCTGTTAATGTATCAGGAGTTTTTAAGAATAATTTTGCGACTGGATTGAATATTGATATTACCCAGTCCAAGAATATTACTTTTCCTAATCTAAATCTAGCCGTAACCCCGCGCTTTACCTATTATGGATTTAGTGGTAATGTAGAATATCTTATCATGCCACACAAACTCATTAATTTTTCAATTCCATTAAAGGTGGGTATGGGTTATGCCACATATAATGATTATTATTACCCAGAGCAATTTAATTACTATGGATACTCCACTACTTATCGGCAAATAGCTGATGATGCTTTTTTTATTGTTGAACCCGGGTTAAAAGTTATGGTTAACTTATTTAAGAGTATTAGCTTGGGTGCTGGAGCAAATTATAGATTTGCCTTAGGTGTTAATACAATTGGTAATAATGCTAACTTTTCAGGATTAACATTTAATACTGGATTGCAATTTAAAATTAATGAGTAAAAGAATTTTAAGAAACCAAAGAAATAACGGTAAGACAGAGGGGTTCAGAAATGAGCCCCTTTTCTTTTGCTGTGTGTTAGGACCTGCATTTAGAAAGTAAGCACCCACTTTTAGTTTTTTTCCTTACGACCTGTGTGTTCTTGCGACCTCTAGTAGAAAGCACCCGATCGACCTGAGTGTTTTAGCATCCGCAGATAGTTTTCTTACGACCGCTCCGAGTATTCTTGCATCCGCCTTTAGTGATCTCGTATCCGCAGACAATATTTTACGACCCGCACCGAGAAAGTTAGCACCCGACAAAAGAAATCTAGCAACTACCAGTATTCCGTAGACAAATACAATGCGTGGGCCTGCAAACCCACAATGGCAAGCACATTTGCAGCTTTAGATTAATGAATGAGAGTTTTTGGCTGCAAATAAGCTTGCCATTTTTCCCGCCCGCCTGTGTATGCGTGATGTGAAAAAAAGAAAAATTTCCCTTCCCTTCTGTAAAAATTCAAACTGCGACCGCTCAATCCACCCACAGCAGAGAGCAGAAAAGCATTCCATCGATAAGCAAGTGCAAACTTTCAGCGGACACAGAAAAGAACAAACAATAACAAAACCGCCCTACCTATAACAGCACCTACCCAAAATTGGCGCGGAAGTGCAACTATAAACATTAATTCATTAAATTTACATTTGTGGTTATAGACAGTTGAGTGTTCCAAAACGCCAACTTCGGGTAGCCGCAAACCGTTATAACCAATGGTAAAAGACCGTACAACCTCGACAAAATTTCCTTCTGACAAATTTAATTTTACTGCTTTAATCATTTGCAGACAGACAACACACTATCCGACCGAGAAACGAAAATTTAGTTTTTTTTTGCCACCACACTTTAAAAAAATCAGCCCACATTATAGCACATTACCTTGCCCCCACAAGCCACAACACAGACACCGCAAGGCAAAGAGCTATAATTTTGCCATCGCTCAAAAAAGTTTCAAACATTCTTGAATTTTCAAATTATTTTTTGTATACATTTGTTATCAAAATAAAAGCGATTTTTTAACCTCAAAAAATAAATCCTCATGGCTATAAATATCTTTTCTCCGGTTTTTAAGTTTGCAAGCATTAGGAATCCCAAACCAATGGAGCCGACACCAGACATTATTTCGGTGATGCCTGACACAGCACTTATTCAGAATATTGTTGCAATTAATGAAAGTAATTCTACGAATGCCCAGAAGTTAGGCGATACGAATGACTTACTTCAAAACTATATTAACTCTGATTTTTTCATAAAAACAACGGCATTATTCTATTCCATCGTGGACATAAATAATCCGACTCAGGAAGGATTAGAATTAATGTATGATAATCTGATTGTTCGTCTGCTTACAAAAAGTAATACGAACGAAGTTTATGGACTTCTTCTGAAATATATTAAAAAATTTGCAGCAGATCTTAATTCAACC
>JAGVMA010000045.1 GCA_020054095.1 Bacteroidia bacterium
CGGCAATGGATGTATTGGCATCTGCAAAAGTGCCGATGTTTACCGAAATGTTGCTCACCGTTCCGCTTATCGGACTGGTAATGTTTATTACCGACTGCATGTTTTCGCTTGTAAGTGTTGCGGTATTAATACCTGCTAAACCCAATTGACTTTGCAAACTTGCCTTTTTTGCTTTCAGCGATTTTAGTTCTGCTTCGGCTTGCTGAAATAATTTGAGTGAAGAAGCATTTCCTTCTTTCAAAGTTTTTTGCCGTTCAAATTCCATTTGTGCCAAATCTACTTTTGCAGAAGTGCTTAAAAATTCTTCCTGCATGGTAATAAAAGTAGTATTTGTTATGGTAGCAATGGTTTGACCCTTAGTAACGCTGTTACCTGTTTGCACTAAAATAGATTTGATTATTCCACCCATCAAAGCTGTTGCGTTTGCTTTGTTGTTGTTGGGCACACGAAGCAGTCCATTGGCTTTGAGTGAAGCGGTGAGTTGCTTTTTTTCAATATTGCCCAACTCCATTTTTATGGATTTCATTTGTTCGGCTGTGAGGGTTGCTGTGCTGCTGTTCTCATGTTCGTCATGATGTTCTTCGCCTTCGTGCTCATCGGTTGTGCTTTTGTTTCCGCAGGAATTGAGTAAGAGTGATGTTGCAAGTATTGCTATGATGAATTTTATCTTTTTCATTTTTCTGAGTTTTATTTGTTGATTAAGAAATTGATGTAAATGACTGTTTGATTGTGTTGATTCAGTGATTGCAGGTATTGTGTTTTAATATTCACCGCCTGTGAAAGATTTTGAATGTATTCCACATATCCTATTTCACCCAGTCTGTAAGCTAATTGTGATGCTTTCAGAATTTCATCGGCTTGTTGAAGTCCGGTAGTTTCATAATACCGAAGCATATCGGAATATTTTTGATATTCCTGTAACTGCTGATTAAAAAGCGATTTCAAATTATTCATTACAAGCTCATAATCGCTTTGGGCAATTTGTTTTTGAATTTTTGCCGCCTGAAATCTGCCTTGTTGCGCATTAAAAAACAGAGGCACAGAAACACCCACCTGAAAGCCGGCTATGCGGGTTCCCGGAAAATAATCTCTGTTTATATCAGCCGGATTAAAAGATTTAACAAGCAACTGGTTAAAGTATCCCAAACTGAAATCGGGAAGAAATTTATTTTTCTCTAACGAAAGTTGAGAATTTGCAACCAGAATTTTTTGATTGTAATAAGCAAGCAACGGATTTTGTTTTATTGACGATGTATCAGCATTAATTGAAAGCACCTGCTTCTGTAATTTATTGTCAGCGATAGTTATTTCATTCTGAATATTCAACAGCTTCTGCAATTCCTGCCGGTAAATTATAATATCTGCCTCTGCCTTCTTTTTTAAAAGCTGAATTTCCTGATATTTGCTTTGCGCTGCAAGCTTCTCCAAATAGGTTGTTTCGCCTGTGCTAAATTTTAGTTCGGCCACATCAGAAAAAGTTTTGTAAACGCTATCCTGATATGAGAGCAATTTTAGTTGTTCCATTCCGAAAGAAAGCTGATAGTAAGCAGACTTAACGTTTCGTATTAATTCGTTCTGCGTTACGGAAAGATTTTTTCGGCTTAGTTCTGTTTGTTGCTTTAAAACTGAGGTTTGCGAAGTATAGACAGTAGGAAATGCGATTTTCTGCATCACGCTCCAACTATTATCTATATTCCCCCCGGAGGTTGGGTCTTGAACCATATTAAAATCAGTTTTATTTATGTCAAATCCGCTTTTTTGCAGAACCCGGTTTTGTTCAACTTCAAAAGAAGCAGATTTGATCTGCGGATTATTCTTCAAAGCTGTGCTTATGGCATCTTCAACGGTTAATTGCTTGGGCGTTGTTTGAGCATTTGCATTACTGAATATGAAAATTGCAATTATCAAAACTGCTGCCGGTGAAATTTTGATTTTTCTTTTCGTTGAAAAAATCAAATACAACAAAGGCAAAACAAACAAGGTTAAGAAAGTGGCTGTAATCAATCCGCCAATTACAACAGTTGCCAAAGGTTTTTGAACTTCAGCCCCCGCACCGTGCGAAAGTGCCATTGGTAAAAAACCCAAGGATGCTACAGTAGCAGTCATTAACACTGGTCGCAAACGAATTTTAGTTCCTTCTTTTATTCGTTGGATAATGTCTTTCATTCCGTCTTTTTCTAACTGGTTAAAAGTTCCGATAAGCACAATTCCATTTAACACGGCAACGCCAAACAAAGCAATAAAACCTACACCTGCCGAAATGCTGAAAGGCATATCACGAAGCAGCAAAGCGAAAACGCCACCAATGGCACTCATTGGAATAGCTGTGTAAATTAGTGTTGCCTGTTTTACCGAACTAAACGTGAAATAGAGCAGCATAAAAATGAGTGCTAAAGCCACAGGCAAAGCAATCATCAGGCGTTTGGATGCGGCTTGCAAATTTTCAAACGTGCCTCCATAAGTGTAATAATATCCTTCGGGCAATTTTATTTTTTCGTTCAACTGCTTTTGAATATCTTCTACCACACTTTCCACATCTCTGCCTTTTACATTAAAGCCGATAACAATTCTACGTTTGCCATCTTCACGGCTTATTTGTGCTGGCCCCAATTCCATTTTAATATCGGCCACTTGCGATAATGGAATTTGCGTGCCGTTGGTAGTTGGAATATACAAGTGGCTCACATCGTCTATGTTGTTTCTGTGTGTGCTGTCTAAGCGAACTACCAAATCAAATTTGCGTTCGTTTTCAAAAACTACACCTGCACCGCCACCTGCAAACGATGTGCTTACAATATGGTTAATGTCTTCAATGTTCAAACCATAATTGGCAATTTGCGAACGGTTGTATTTAATTACTATCTGCGGTAAACCAGCAACCCGTTCAACACTTGGTTCGGTTGCACCTTCCACCGATTGAACAATGGGTGCAATTTTATTGGCATAGTTTAAAAGTGTGTCCATGTTTTCACCGAAAATTTTAATGGCTACATCTTGTCTGATGCCTGTCATTAGTTCGTTAAATCGCATTTGTATGGGTTGGTTTTTTTCAAAAAATACACCCGGAATGGTGCTCAACTTTTCTTCCATTTCTTCTGCCAGTTCATTGTAAGAAACATCCCGATTCCATTCAGATGGAGATTTTAGAATTATCATCATGTCCGTTGCTTCGGGCGGCATGGGGTCGGTAGGGACTTCTGCTGCACCTGTTTTTCCTACCACCATTTTTACCTCATCAAATTCTTTTATTAGGCGTGATGCCTGCATGGAAGTTTCTAAACTTTGCGAAAGTGATGTGCCTTGCGGAAGTATGCAGTGAAAAGCAAAGTCGCCTTCGGCTAATGTTGGGATAAATTCACCGCCCATTCTTGAAAAAATAAATACAGAAATAAGAAACACGGCAACGGTTACACTCACAATTATTTTTTTGAAGCGAATTGCTTTATCTAAAAGCGGTGCATAGATGCGTTGGAAGAAATTCATCATTCTATCGCTGAAAGTTTCTTTGTGTGAAATGTCTTTGGGTAGAAACAAAGCACACATCATTGGAATGTAGGTAAGCGACAAAATCAATGCGCCAAAAATGGCAAAGCCAACGGTTTGGGCCATCGGGCCAAACATTTTGCCTTCAATACCAATGAGGGTAAGAATAGGAATGTAAACAATGAGGATTATGATTTCTCCAAATGCAGCACTACTTCGTATTTTAGAAGCGGAAACAAAAACTTCCTCGTCCATTTCGGATTGTGTTAATCTTCCAATTTTTTTTCGCAAAGCCAAATGGTGCAAAGTTGCTTCTACAATAATTACCGCACCGTCCACAATCAACCCAAAGTCAATTGCCCCTAAGCTCATCAAGTTTGCACTTACACCAAACACATTCATCATTCCTAATGCAAACAACATGGATAATGGGATGGCAGAAGCAACAATCAATCCAGCACGAAAATTTCCAAGGAACAGAACCAAGACAAAAATTACTATCAATGCTCCTTCAATCAGGTTTTTTTCTACTGTTGAAATAGCACGGTTTACTAAATCGGTTCTGTCCAAATAAGGTTCTATGACCACATCCGCAGGTAATGATTTTTGAATGTTTATCATTTTCTCTTTTACACGGCTAACTACATCAGCACTATTTGCCCCTTTCAGCATCATCACCACACCGCCTACGGCATCTACTTCACCGTTGTAAGTCATAGCACCGTAACGAACAGCACTGCCTAAACGCACCTCGGCAACATCTTTTATCAGAATAGGAATGCCGTTTGGATTTGTTTTTACAACAATGTTTTTGATGTCGTCAAACGATCCAATTAAACCAACACCCCGAATGAAATAGGCGTTTGGTTTTTTGTCAATGTATGCCCCGCCTGTGTTTTCATTATTCTTCTCTAATGCCGTAAAAATTTCGGGAATGGTAATCCCCATTGCCACCAAGCGGTCGGGGTTTACTGCTACTTCGTATTGTTTCAGTTGTCCGCCAAAGCTGTTTACTTCTGCAATGCCCGGTGTTCCGTAAAGTTGTCGGGCAACAATCCAGTCCTGCATTGTCCGCAAGTCCATAGCGGTGTATTTGCTTTCGCTTCCTTTTTTCGGGTGAATGATGTATTGATACACTTCGCCCAAACCTGTGCTTACGGGTGCTAATTCGGGTGTGCCAACACCTTTTGGAATTTTGGTTTCGGCTTCCTTTAGTCGTTCGTTAATGAGTTGTCGGGCAAAGTAGATGTCCACTTTGTCGTCAAACACCACAGTAATAACCGAAAGCCCAAAACGGGAAATGCTTCGCAATTCTTCTAAGTCGGGAAGGTTGGCAATGCTTTGTTCTATTGGGTAAGTTACCAACTGTTCCACCTCTTGACCTGCAAGGGTGGGGCAAAGCGTAATAATTTGCACTTGATTATTGGTGATGTCGGGAACTGCGTCAATAGGCAGTTTTGTTGCACTCAACACTCCCCAAATAATGAGTGCAAGTGTCATCAATGCAATGATGAATTTATTTTTTATGCTGAACGCAATTATTTTGTCTAACATTTTTTTAACCGGTTTAATGAATGAATACACTATTACTTGCGGTGTGTCAGCACCGTAAGTAGTTTTGTTTTGTTCCGCTGAAAGCGGAACATCATAAATTCATTAACTGATTTTTGGCGGTTGCCAGATAGACAAATACACCTCTGAAACGAAGGAAGGTTGGTAAACCGCATTCTTTTGAGAAATGGTCGGGAAATCAAATCCTAAATCGGCTTGATAGTGTGTGAAATGGCAAGTTTGTCCGCAACAAGCACACATACAAAAAGGGGGGCAATGTTCGGTATCGCTGCCGTGGTCGGAATGGTCGGTAGTTGCTGAAATAGTTTGGTCTGCACTCATATATTTACAGTCGTCCTTGTCGCTGCAAGGCATAATTGCCAAAGCCAAGAGGTAAAAACTGAATATGAGTGTAAAGAATTTCACAGAGCAAATGTAGGGAAAAAAGTTAATGTAAGATGAAAATTGATAGTTGGTTACTCATTTGGAATAAACAGTAGTGCTCCTGATAATTAGCTTGCAAATAGGTAATTTTTTATAAATAATTCTCTGTTATTAAAGCATATAGTATCATGTAACTAAATACTACATTTGCCGATGCAAAATATTAAAACCTATATTGAGGAAAACCAGCAGCGTTTTATTGATGAGTTAATTGAATTGCTTAAAATACCATCAATAAGTGCCGACCCTAAATACAAAACCGATGTGGTGAAAACCGCCAATGCGGTTAAGCAAAAATTAGTAGATGCCGGTGCAGACAATTGCACATTGATAGAAACAGCAGGATACCCTGTAGTTTATGCCGAAAAAATAATTGATGCCAAATTGCCGACTGTTTTAGTTTATGGCCATTACGATGTACAACCTCCCGATCCCCTTGATTTGTGGCACTCACCGCCATTTGAGCCGGTGGTGAAAAACGGAAAAATATATGCACGCGGTGCTTGCGATGATAAAGGGCAAATGTATATGCACGTTAAGGCATTTGAGTTTATGCACAAAACCAATCAGTTGCCTTGCAATATTAAATTTATGATTGAAGGTGAAGAAGAAGTGGGCTCAGCTAATTTGGCGAGCTTTTTAGTAGCCAACAAAGAAAAATTAAATGCAGATATTATTTTAATTTCTGACACGAGTATAATTGCAAATGATATTCCGTCTATAACCGTTGGTTTGCGCGGCTTAAGCTATTTGCAAGTGGAAGTTACAGGCCCTAACCGCGATTTGCACTCGGGTGTTTATGGTGGTGCAGTTGCAAATCCAATAAATGTATTGTGCGAAATGATTGCATCAATGAAAGATGAAAACAATCACATAACCATTCCCGGATTTTATGATGAAGTGGAAGAGCTTACAAAAGAGCTGCGTGCTGAAATGGGAAAAGCGCCATTTAATGTTGATGCTTACAAAAAGCATTTAGACATAAATGAAGTGCATGGCGAAGCAAATTATACTACACGAGAGCGAACTTCCATTCGCCCAACTTTAGATGTTAACGGAATATGGGGCGGTTATATTGGCGAAGGAGCAAAAACAGTATTGCCAAGTAAAGCGTATGCGAAAATTTCTATGCGATTGGTACCTCATCAAAACAACGATAAAATTACTGCACTCTTTCAAAAACATTTTGAAAGCATTGCGCCTAAATCTGTAAAAGTAAAAGTTATTCCACACCATGGCGGTAATCCGGTGGTAACGCCTACTGACACTGTTGCATATAAGGCAGCAGCCAAAGCAATGGAAACTACTTTTGGCAAAACGCCAATTCCTGCTCGCGAAGGGGGCAGCATACCTATAGTTGCTTTGTTTGAAAACGTATTGGGTTTAAAATCTATTTTAATGGGATTTGGTTTAGATTCCGATGCAATACATTCGCCCAACGAACACTTTGGGATTTTTAATTACTTAAAAGGAATTGAAACAATTCCTTACTTTTTTCAGTACTATGCTAAAAGCGGCAAATAAATTATAAAATGAAAAACAATTTTAAAAAATACATTGGCATTTTTATAGCAGTTCTTTTTTTTACCGCATGCTATGATGATTTTAAAATGGTAACAGTAACTGCCGAGAAAAGTAAAATATTAAAACTCGACAAAAACGGAATAGAGTTGGAGATTACCATGCGGATTAAAAATCCTAATCCGTTTAGTTTCAATATTTACAAAAGCGATTTGCAGGCATCAATAAACGATATTGATTTAGGCCAACTAAAAGTTGACCGTAAAATACACGTTCGCAGAAATTCGGACGACACGCATACATTTAAGGTCGCATCAGATTTCAGCAAAATGAGCATTACGGATTTACCAAAACTAATGAACCTTGCTAAAGGCGGCACATTGCACCTCAAAGGCGAATTAAAAGTGGGTAAGTTTTTCTACAAGAAAAAATTACCGATAGACAGGAAAGAGAAAATATCTTTTTAGCTTTCCTCGTGTACCGCTTTTAGGCCGTTCGTCTAAATTTCCGATTTTGTTAATCAATTGTTGAAAAACTTTATTACATTTACTGAAACATTATTACGTTTCTAACGTAAAATGTTCACTTATCTGTATTCCCTTGAGGGGTGTAGGGAACAGATATTAAAAAGAGGGAGCTACTGACTACGGCTCCCTCTTCCTTTTTTATACATTTTCGCAGCCCTATTAATATTGTTATTTTAGCGTTCTATTTGCGGCTAATGGACTTTTTGTACTTAATAGTAGGTTTGATTTTGGGCTTCGGCATTGCTTTCCTGTTTTTTAAGCTGAAACAAGTTAGTGCCCCACCTGCAACCGACAAATTAATTGAACTTGCAAAATTACAGGAGCGCTTACAAATGCTCCAATCTGAAAATGAAAAGTTAAGAGCCGATTATTTATCCGAACGTAACTCGTATTTAACTCAACTCGAAATTAAAAACGAAGAAGCAAAAAAGGCTGCTGCCGATTTTGCAAAAACTTCGGAATTATTAAAAGTGCAGGAAGAAAAATTAACCGAACAAAAAAAGGACTTAGAAAATTTACAGCATCAGTTTACTAAAGAGTTTGAAAACATTGCCAATAAAATTTTTGAAGACAAATCAGAGAAATTTACAAAGCAGAACAAGGAGCAGATTGGCTATTTACTAAACCCGCTTGGAGAAAAGTTAACCGAGTTTTCTAAGCGAATACAAGATAATCACCAAGAACAAGAAAAAGAACGAAGTGCGTTAAAAGAGCAGATTAAATTAATGGCCGATATTAATAAAAAAATGAGTGATGAAGCACTCAATTTAACCCGCGCCTTAAAGCACGAAACAAAAACACAAGGCAACTGGGGCGAATTGATAATGGAGAAAATTTTAGAAAAATCGGGGTTGAGAAAAGGCGTGGAATATACTTTACAAGAAAGTGTAACAATTGATGGTAAGCGTGTGCAGCCCGATGCGGTAATTCATTTGCCTGACGAAAAAAAGTTGGTTGTTGACTCAAAAGTTTCATTAGTTGCTTATGAGCGATATGTTTCAGCTACAGATGATGGAGAAAAGCAAAAGCATTTGTCCGATCATATTTTATCTGTTCGTACACACGTTAAATTGCTGAGCGAAAAAAACTATCAAAACCTTTTTGGTATTGCCAGCCCCGATTTTGTTTTGATGTTTATACCCGTTGAGCCAGCATTTAGCACAGCAGTGGGCAATGATATTGAATTGTATAACGATGCTTTTGATAAAAACATAGTGCTTGTAACCACATCCACTTTGCTTGCAACTTTACGTACCATAGCTAATGTCTGGAAACAAGAATACCAAACAAGAAATACAATAGAAATTGCAAAACAAGGTGCAGATTTGTACGATAAGTTTCAGGCGTTTACCGAAGACTTGATAAACATGGGAAAAAAATTGAACAGTGCAAAAACAGATTACGATGACGCCATGAATAAATTATCGACCGGAAAAGGAAACTTAGTTAAGCGTGCAGAAAATTTAAAAGCTTTAGGAGTTAAAGCATCAAAACAAATAAACCCGCAACTGGTAGAAAAGGCAAATGATGAAGAGTAGTTATTTAATACATATATATATCGTAGCAGGACTAATTTTTTCTTGCGGCACACCATCGCGTATAAGCCAGCAAAATATTGCCAACCAATACCGGAAAGAGGTATCACTTTTGCATCCAGACTTTATAACCTATCATTCAGATGATAACACCACTAAGCTGTTTTATAAATTATTTTCGGATGAACTACTTTATACCAAAACTGGAACGAGTAATGAATTTACATGCACTGTGAAAATTTCATACGTCCTTAAGCCTTCTTACGAGTCGAAAGAAATTGTTGACAGTGCAACGGTGATAGCTACCGATTCGTATGCCGAGCAGGTATCTAAAACAATTTCGGGCAGCATTAATTTAAAATGTGCTGCCGGCAATAAATACTTGCTCGAAATTTGGGTGGTGGATGTAAAACGTAATCAGGAATACAGAGCACTAATAAACGTGGTGAAACAAAATAAAAACACGGCACAAAACTATTTGATAAAATCAGCATCGGGCGAAGTATCATTTAAAAATTATTTTAAATCATCAGAGTCTTTTTTGCTTAAAAACAATCAAAGCAAAACAAATTATTTTGTTCGATACTATAAGCGCGATTTTCCGCTTGCGCCACCACCATTTTCAATTTACAATCCTCAACCATTTGAATACAAAGCCGATAGCGTTTTTACTCTATCTGCCGATTCGTTGAGAGAAATTGTATTCCCACAACTTGGATTTTATCACATTCAATTTGATACAAGTACAACCGATGGATTAACTATTTACCGTTTCGAAGATGCTTTTCCGAAAATAAAATCAGCAAATTATTTGCTCAAGCCATTGCGCTATCTTACTTCAAAATACGAGTATAATCAGCTGGATTCGTATTCAAATAAAAAAGCCGCAGTGGATAGTTTTTGGGTTTCGTGTGGTGGCAGTGTGGATAGAGCACGTGAATTGATAAAAAAGTTTTATAACAGAATGGAGGATGCAAACGGCTATTTCAGTTCGTATGTGGAAGGTTGGCAAACCGACAGAGGGTTGATGTATTTAATTTATGGTCCGCCAAATATTATGTATCGCAATACTACTTCAGAAACTTGGGTTTATGGCGAAGAAAATAATGTTAACTCCATGCAGTTTATTTTTTACAAAGTAGATAATCCGTTCACAGATAACGATTTCCGATTGGACAGAAACCCTTCTTACAAAGATAGTTGGTACAGGGCTGTTGATTCTTGGCGCCAAGGCCGTATTTTTATAGACAACTAAAATGGAGCAACGCGAAAAGCAAACATATATTTTTGGCACCCGTGCCATAATTGAGGCAGTTGCATCGGGTAAGGAACTTGATAAAGTTTTTATTCAGGATGGATTAAAAAACGATTTGTTTAAAGAATTGATAAGTACACTCACTAAATCGCAAACGCCATATCAATTTGTTCCAGGCCAAAAAATAAGCCGAATGGTGGCAGGTAAAAATCACCAAGGTGCGCTTGCTGTTATGTCTAATGTAACATATCAGCGGATCGAAAATATTTTACCATTAATTTTTGAGCGAGGCGAAACTCCATTGCTTTTAATGTTAGATAGAATTACGGACGTTAGAAATTTTGGTGCAATAGCACGCACAGCCGAATGTTGTGGAGCGCATGCAATTATTATTCCTGCCAGAGGTTCAGCGCTTATAACTGCCGATGCCGTTAAAACTTCAGCAGGTGCATTGCACACTATTCCTGTTTGTCGAGAACAAAATTTGAAACAAACAATAGAATACTTGCAAGAAAGTGGTGTGCAAGTTATTGGCTGCACCGAAAAAGCGGACGAATACATTTATAAGCCCGATTTTAATTTACCAACCACAATTATTATGGGCTCGGAAGAAGATGGAATTTCAGGCGAATATTTAAAGCGCTGCGATGCGATGGTGAAAATTCCAATGAGTGGCAGTATTGCCTCGTTAAATGTTTCTGTTTCGGCAGGAGTAGTGCTTTATGAAGTGATAAGGCAACGCATTAATCAAAAATGATTCGTAATTACATACCACTCGTTTTAATCATTGCAATTAGTTTTTTTTCTCGCCTGCCATTTTTAAATAACACCTATGGTGCCGAAGAAGATTCTTACGGATTTGTTTTGTCCGTTTGGCAAACTTATGAAACCGGTGTTTACGAAACATCTCGCTTGCCGGGTCATCCCGTTCACGAATTTTTTTTTCAGTTGTTACCTTACGCGGGTTGTTTTTGGTTTAATTTTTTTAGCACCGTAATGAGTTTAGTTGCAATTGCAGCATTTTATTTTATTTACAAAGAGCTAAAACTAAAGCAGTCATTTATTGCAACCCTTGCATTTTCACTCACACCTGTTTTTTTTATCAGCAGCACTTATACTATTGATTTTGTGTGGGCACTTGCATTTATATTACTCTCGTTTCTTTTTTTATTGAAAGAAAAATATTTTGCTTGCGCATTTCTTTTGGCTTTAGCTACCGGCTGCCGCATTACAAGCGCGGCTGTGTTATTGCCATTTTTGATATTTGTTTTCCAAGCTAATACACCGCACAAATTTAAAACATACGCTAAACTTGTTTTTACCTTTTTCGTTTTTACACTTTTGTTTTATATACCAGTTATTAAAGTTTATGGAATAGAATTCTTTACTTACTACGATCAATTTCCATACCCACCAATAACAAAACTAATTTACAAAATGACTGTTGGTGTATTTGGAGCAATTGGTTGTGTTACAATATTTGTTTTTTCTGTTTTACTTTTCATAAAACACAAACAACATGTTGTGACAATTATTAAGCAGAGCAAAATTCTTTTTGTATTCATCGCTGCAATTCTACTTCTATTTTTTATCGCCTATGTTCGATTGCCACAAAAATCGGGATACATGCTTCCTATTGTTCCTTTTTTGATAATGGCATTTGCTAAGCTATTACCTGAAAATAGTTTTCGTTTTTTTTGTGTGGGGATAATGCTGTCGTTATTTTTTTTCGGAGTGAATATAACTGACAGTAAACGCGGAACCGAGTACACCTCATTCGCAATTAAATTTACCGTTTCCGGACAAGAAATTTTTATTGACCCCATATCAGGACCAATCCTTAACGATTGTCTTAAGAGAAGACAAAAAGATAAATTTGTGGATAGTGTAATAAATGAAATTGAAAATTTTGAAGCGAATTGTACAGTAATAAGTGGTTGGTGGTATAATCAAATTTTGGTTCGTTTACATGAAATAGGAAAAGATGAAATGAAAACAAAATTTGTTTTTTACATAAGTGAAAATGCAATGCGTGAAAAACTTAAATCAGGTGAACTGCTCTTTTTACCAGAACAGGCATTGTACAACGATTTATATTCGGGAATTAAAACAACTAATAAATTAGCATTACCATTATTTGATGAACAATAAAAATCATATTTATTTTTTGGTTTTTGTCATAGCACTTGCAGCGCTAATGCGACTTTATAATTTTAGCAGTTGGTCGTTATCTAATGATGAATTAAGTGCAGTTATACGATTGCAAGCAACTACTTTTACTCAATTGATTGAAGAAGGAGTTAAGCCCGATTTTCACCCGGCAGGTGTGCAGATTTTTTTGTATTACTGGTGTAAGGTTGTGGGTAATTCGCCATTTGCATTGCGCTTACCATTTGTGTTGGCGGGCATATTTTCTGTTTTTTTTTTCTACCTAATTGCAAAAATATGGTTCAACAAATCGGCTGCAATTTTATCTTCTTTAGTTTTTGGTTTTTTACAATTTACAATTCTTTATAGTCAGCTTGCGCGACCTTACAGCGTTGGTTTATTCTTTTCGCTGATTATGGTTTTTGGTTTGACTCAATTATTGTTCAACGAATCACAAAAGAAACGGTTGAACTATTCTTTTCTATTTGGAACTGGAATAATTGGCTGCATGTACACACACTATTTTTCTTTTCTATTCGCAATTGTTGTTGGTATTACGGGTTTATTTTTCATCCGAAAAGAAAATTTTTGGCATTACCTAATTGCATCAGCTACAGCAGTGATTTTGTTTTTACCGCACTTGCAGATTACACTTTTGCAATTTGGCAGAGGCGGTGTAGGTTCCTGGCTCGGCAAGCCCGAGAGCGACTACTTGGGTCAATTTTTGTTTTACTCATTTAACGAATCGTTGTTGTTGATTACCGCCTTGTGTTTTTCTTTTACTATTAGTTATTTGTTTAATAGAACCAATTGGCAAAAAAACAAATTCAGGATAATTTCGCTTGTGTGGTTTTTCGCACCATTTTTCATTGGCTACTATTATTCCATTTATGTTAATCCGGTATTGCAATATTCTATTTTAATATTCTCATTTCCGTTTTTACTGCTTTTCGTTTTTTCTTACATCAATGAAAATCAAACTGCACTAAACCTTATGCTTTTTGTTCCGCTTGCCATAATTGGTTTTTGCAGTACTGCATTTGGCTTTAATTATTATAATAAACAACAGTTTGGAGTTTTTAAACAGTTAGCAGAAAAAAATATTGAGTGGGAAGGCAAATACGGAAGCGAAAATGTGAACACTGCTTATAATTTAATTGCGTGGCAATATGTTGATTATTATTTTGCAAAAGAAAACTACAAAGCAGGCTATTGTTTTCTCAGAGGTGATGATACAATCAGCAAACACACACTTATTCAACATGTAAGCAAATCAAATGGCGATTATTTTGTTTTCGGATGGTCGAATGTTTATACGCCCGATGAGTTTTTCTCAATTATTCTTGATAAATACGATGAAGTGATGGAGCATAATCAATACTTTAATTCTGCTGTTACATTGTTTAAGAAAACTAATAAACCCAATAGTGCGAAATACAATTTATACTTAAATGAATCGTTCGATAATTTTAATGGAAAATTCTTTGATGCCGACACATCACGTTTTACTGACACTGTAATCACTTCGTTGTGTATAAACGAAAATGAAGACTTTGCTTGTGAGTATAAAACCACTATTGCAAATTTATTTCCTGATGGCAACGAGTTGGTAAATATCGAACTCGATTACTCTACAGTTTCATTCCCACAATTTCAGTTAGTTTTTGAAATACTCAGAGCTGGTAAGCAAATTAATTGGAGTTCAGGACTTAGTTCACATTTTCCGACCGATGAACAAAACAATGGCACACTATTTTACTCTAAACGAAAACCAACCGGTGCGCTTCCATCCGATGAAGTAAAAATTTATATTTGGAATCTGAAAAAACAAAACATTACAATTGATAACATTCTTATTTTTGGATTTAAGCAGACCAATCAACTAATAAATAAACAATGAATTTCAGGAAAATAGTATTTGTTTCACTTTCGGCTTTTCTTCTTTTCGCATGTGGCAGCGATAAAGCGCCATCAATGGATGATTTTTCGTGGTTAATTGGTAAATGGATTGGCAAATCGTCTGACAACACCGTTTTTCACGAGCGATGGTATTCCGAAAGCGAAAAAATCATGATTGGTATTGGCCGTGCAACAGTGGGAACTGATACCATTTTTGCTGAGACTTTGAAAATTGAAAAAATTGAAAATTCTTTTTATTACATCGCTACTGTGCCTGCAAACGATGGCCCTGTTTTATTTAAAGCAATTGAGATGGTTGATGGAAAATTAATTTTTGAAAACAAAGAGCATGATTTTCCGCAAGTAATAAAATATGAGATGGAAGAAAATGTATTGCATGTTACATTAGAGGGAAAACACGAAGGGCAAAATGCGCGTGAAGAAATTTACTATCAGCGCACAAAATAATTTATTGTCTAATTATCGCGCCTGTTTTTTCGCTGAGCGATTTTGAAATACGCTCCATTGCGCTTTCAATTTGTTTGTCGGTAAGTGTTGCAGTTTCGTCTTGCAAAATAAAACTCATTGCATACGACTTTTTACTGCCTTCAATTTTATCGCCTTCATACACATCAAAAAGATTTACAGTTTTCAAAATCTTTTTTTCTGCTTGGTATGCAACTTGTTCCAATTGGTCGTAGTTCACAGCTTTGTCCACTAGTAGCGCAAGGTCTCTGCGTACTTCCGGAAACTTGCCTATTTCTTTGTAAATAGTTTGCTTGGTTTTTAAGAGTTGCAAAATTGTAGTCCAGTTTATTTCTGCAGCAAAAACATCGTTTTTAATATCGAATTGCTTGGTGGTTTTTTTATTCGCTTTGCCAAGCACGGCTATTGTTTTTTTGTTCACACTAATTTCTGATGCTTGAGAGAAAAGCGGATGCGAAATGGAATTCTGCTTTAAGTTTGAAAACCCTAAATTAGTAAGTACTAATTGCAATACAGATTTTAGGTAATAAAAATCTGCATTTGCTGTTTTTTGATGCCATATTTCGGTATTCAAATTTCCGGTGCAAAGCAGCGATAACTTTTTCTCTTCGATGTATTTTATTTTTTCGGCCGCTGCCACTTGCAAATATGTTGTCCCGAATTCAAATAATTTCAGGTCGCTGTTTTTTCTATTTTGATTGTAGGCAATAACTTCCAAGCCCGAGAATAACAAATTTTGTCGCATCACATTTAAATCGTTGCTAAGCGGATTAAGAAGTTTTACACTGCTGCCATTGTCATAATAGGCGGCTTTTGTAAGTGAGTTGCAAAATATTTCGTAAAAACCATTGGCTGCTAAACTTCCCGAAATTTTTTTACGTTCGTAATCAGCATCAGGTTTGGCGGAGTAGGAAAGGGATGAATGGAGTTTATCCGGAAACTCAATATTGTTGTATCCGTACACGCGCAAAATTTCTTCTATTACATCTGCTTCGCGCTGCACATCTACTTTAAATGGTGGCACGGCAAGTAACAGTGCATCATTGCCTTCGTTCACTATTTCTATTTCGAGTGAGCGCAAAATATTTTTTATTATTTCGTGGTCAATTTTTTTGCCAATTAATGCATCGCAATTTGCAAATGATAGCGGAACTTTAAACGGTTCAATTTTAGTCGGATAAACATCAATAATCTCCGAAACAATTTCGCCCCCTGCCACTTCAATTATTAATTGTGCAGCGCGTTTTAATGCTGTTACAGTTATATTTGGGTCGGTGCCGCGCTCAAACCTGAACGAAGCATCAGTTTTAAGTGCATGGTGTTTTGCTGTTTTTCTTACATGCACCGCATCAAAATAGGCGCTCTCTAAAAATATACTTGTGGTGCTATCAGAAACTCCGGAATTTATTCCGCCAAAAACACCAGCTATACATAAACCTACGTTTTCATCGCAAATCATTAAATCGTTTTCGGTGAGCGTGCGTTCAATTTCATCTAATGTTTTAAATTTTGTTCCGGTCGGTAATTTTTTTACGATAATTTTTTTACCTGCAATTTTGTTTGCATCAAATGCGTGCAGCGGTTGCCCCATTTCGTGCAAAACATAATTAGTTATGTCCACTATATTATTTATGCAGCGTACGCCTATTGCTTCTAATCGTTTTTTTAGCCAATCGGGTGATGCGCTCACTTTTATATTGCTTATTGTAATACCTGAATATCTTGGGCAAGCAATTGCATCAGCCACCTCCACTGCAATTGCGTTTGCTGATTGTGCAGTGGCATTTAGTTTAGTATCAGGTATTGTTATTTTGCAATCGCTGTTTTTGTTTTTACAATTGATAACGGCAGCTAAGTCGCGGGCAATGCCAATATGCGAAGCTGCATCGGCACGGTTAGGAGTTAGACCTATTTCAAAAACATAATCATCTCCCAATTTAAAATATTCGCTGGCATTAGTGCCTATTTCGGCATTGTTATCTAAAATCAATATTCCATCGTGCGATGTGCCGAGACCAATTTCATCTTCTGCACAAATCATTCCTTCTGATATTGCACCCCTGATTTTTGATTTTTTTATTTCGAACGGTTCACCTGTAGTTGGGTAAAGTTTAGTGCCAATCTTAGCCACCGCCACTTTTTGTCCGGCAGCTACATTGGCAGCACCACACACAATATTTAAAATAGTATTGTTGCCGATATCTACAGTGGTAACGCTAAGCCTATCAGCATCGGGGTGCTTTTCTTTTGTTTTTACTTCACCTATTACTATTCCCTCTAAGCCGCCTTTTATTGATTGATGCTTTTCAATGCTTTCCACCTCCAAGCCACAATCCGTCAGCATTTCTGCAAGCTCTTCAGGCGTGTTAGTAATTGCGATATATGATTTTAACCAACTGTATGAAATCTTCATCTTTTTAAAATAAGAATGCCAAAAATAAGGCATTTATTTTAACTGTAAATTATTACTTTAATCATACAATATTTGAATTATAAGTCCGTTTAAAGCAAGCGAGACGTGTAATTAGCCGAATTTAGTTTTGTCCTATGTGGTTAGCTTAATTTTCCTACTTTTGCCCCGAATTTTTAGAAATGAGCCCTGAACCTAAAATAGATAAAACGAAAGAAGAAACCTCTTTTGACTCTACACATATATTACTTTTCATTTACAAATGGCGCAAACCCATACTCGCCATTACTGTTTTAGCTGCTGTTACATCCATCGTTATTTCTTTGCTGATTCCTAATAGATACAAATCAACGGTGATATTATTTCCTACCACTACGAGCTCTATTTCAAAAGCACTTTTGAGTGATAACCCGGGTGTGAAAAACGACATTTTACAGTTTGGTGAAGAAGAAGAAGCAGAGCAGATGATACAGATATTAAATTCGGATGATATTAGAACAAGAATATCTGCCAAGTATCATTTAATGAGCCATTATGATATTGACAGTACAAGCGATATAGCCAAAACTTTATTGATGAAACAATACGAAAGCAGTGTGGCAGTTCATCGCACAGAGTATATGTCGGTGCAGGTAGATGTTACAGACGAGAGTCCGCAATTTGCTGCAAACATTGCTAATGATATTGCTGCTTATTATGATTCTACAAAGCAGCGTATTCGTAAAGAGCGTGCCATGCAAGGGTTAAAAATCGTGGAACGCACTTATCGCAACTTAGAAAAAGAAGTGATGCAAATGCAGGATTCATTAAACAAATTGATGAAACTTGGTGTTAACGATTATGAGTCGCAATCAGAAAGATTAAACGAGTACATAAACAAAGCAATATTAGAAGGCAAAACAGCCGCTGTGAAAACGCTGCAAGATCAACTTAAAATTATCTCTACTTATGGCGAAGCATACATGTCTTTGCGCGACAATTTAGAGTTTCAGCGAAAAAACTTAAGCGAAGTGAAAGCTAAGTATGAAGAGGCAAAGGTAGATGCGGAACAAAATTTACCTGATAAATTCGTAGTTAACTCTGCCTTTCCGGCCGAGAAAAAATCTTACCCTGTGAGGTGGCTCATTGTTTTAAGTTCCACAGTGTCGGCTTTTTTATTAGGTATTTTGTTTTTAATAGTTTTCGAGAATTTCAAAAAAATAAAATCTAACTTGTAGCAATGAAATAGGAATGAGTAGTTTTCTTGAAAATAAAGATATTTTAAAGCTCGTGATAAAATGGCGTAGGCATTTAACCATTCTTGTTGTTGCCGCAGGCATAGCATCTTATTGCGCCACTTTTCTTATTCAGGAGCAATATAAATCATTCGCTGTAATGTATCCTTCTAATTTGTTTTCATACAGTAAGGAAACACCAACGGAGCAAATGTTGCAACTTTTTCAATCTACACAAATACAGAATGAAATTATACGAGTAAATAATTTAACAGTACATTACGATATTGATACTGCCAAGCCGGGCGGAAAATTTTATTTGACAAAAGAGTTTGAAGCAAATTTTAGTGCATCAAAAACAGAAAACGATGCTGTTAAAATTGAAATGCTCGACAAAGACCCGAAGATGGCTTGCAAAATAATTAACGACATGATTTATATTTTTAATGTTAAAACACTTGAGTTGCAAAAAGAAAAATCGTATGAAGTACTAAATATTTACAAACGCCAGTTAGATATTAAGCAATTTGAAATAGACTCAATAGGAAAAGCACTTAAAGAATTAAAAGTTAAATACGGAATACTTGATTACAAAGCACAAGCAAAAGAAGCAAGCAAGGAGTATTACAAATCACTTGGAAGCAATCCTCAAAAAACTACCGACATAGTGAACACCATTCGTAATTTGGAAGAGCGTGGCAATCATTTTCTGGAATTGGAAGAAAATTTAGATGGCGCATTAAAGGCCTATCAAAAAATTAAAAAACTTTACGATGTTGCCGTGCGCGATGTAGAAAAAAAACTTACCTATACCAATATGGTAATTTCACCTTCTGTTTCTGATAAAAAAGCATATCCGGTAAGGTGGATATTGGCCGTGCTTGGTGCATTGTCAGCTGCTGTCTTGTGCATCATCACCATTATTATTATTGAAAAGAAAAACAAGTAATTTGTCGGGTGAAAAACTCAACCGAAATAACAATTAATGATAAACCTGCATTAAGTTGGTTGTATATTATATGCGCCACATTTATTGGCATTAATGCCGTACTTATTGCCTATCAGTTTTATTGGTTTACACTTTTGCCAGCAGCCCTACTTATTTTTATGCTCGCCTTTTTTTCGTTAGATGTTTTGCTCTACATTGTTATTTTTTGCACACCACTTTCCATTAGTTTAAAAGACACCGATTTTGGTGTGGGACTTAGTGTGCCCACCGAACCACTCTTGTTTGGAGTGATGATGATGTTTTTTTTCAGACTGCTGTATGAGGGTAAATTTGATGCGAAAATATCGCGGCACCCGGTTACAATAGCTATTCTGTTTTATTTCGTATGGATGATAATTACAACCGTTACCAGCAGTGAGCCACTAATATCGTTTAAATTTTTAGTTGCTAAAATGTGGTTTGTAATTTCGTTTTACTTTTTGGCTACGCAGTTGTTCAAGAAAAAAGAAAACATAAGGCGCTTTTTGTGGCTTTACATTATACCCTTCACCATTGTAATTTTTTACACTTTATTTAATCACGCACTCGAAGGATTTAAAGAGCAACCGGCACACGTTGTAATGGTTCCGTTTTATAACGATCACACGTCTTATGGAGCAATGTTGGCCATGTTTATTCCCGCATTAATTGCGCTCTTTTTTCAGTCAGATTATTTGCGAAGTCGCAAACTTGCTGCCGGATTATTACTTGCGCTTTTTATCGTAGCCACAGTATTCTCTTTTACTCGTGCTGCTTGGGTTAGTTTGGTGGGTGCACTTGGTTGCTATATTATTTACAGGTATAAAATTAAGTGGTACATAATAGCGGCAGGCGTTGTGATTTTGTTTTCTTTTTTCTTTTCGTTTAAAGATCAAATTTTCATGAAACTCGAAAAAAACAAACAAGCATCTTCAGCCGATTTAGCCGAGCATCTTCAATCCATATCAAACATAAGTAACGATGCTTCTAACTTAGAACGTATTAACAGATGGGCGGCAGCATTGCGCATGTTTGAAGAACGACCATTGCTTGGTTGGGGGCCCGGCACCTATCAGTTCAAATATGCACCTTTTCAGTTTTCATCTGAGCATACATCCATAAGTACCAATGCCGGAGATAGAGGTAACGCCCACAGTGAGTACATTGGTCCAATGGCCGAGCAAGGCGTGATTGGTGTATTGTGTTTTTTAATTGTATGTGTTACCGCTATTTATACAGGAGCAAGAGTTTACTTAAACTGCGAGAATAAAAATCTAAGGTCGCTTAACTTGGCGGTGCTGCTCGGGCTGATAACCTATTTAATACACGGCACATTAAATAATTTTTTAGATACTGATAAAGCATCCGCTCCGTTTTGGGGCTTTATAGCCATAATGGTTACGCTAGATGCGTACTATACCAATCGCGAAAAATTAAATGATGTGGCAGCTGAATAAGGCAATGTCATCAATATAATTGCGGTTGCCTTTGTGATTTTCCAGTGTTTTTAAAATAATGCTATTTAAATCTGCCATGCTTGCAGTTTTATTTTCAGTTAATGCATCGGTGAGACCTTGCACACCAAAATCTTCGTTGCTTTCGTTTTCTAATTCGGTTACACCATCTGTGTAACAAATAATAGTTGAGTTGCTGCTTAAAGTTAGCACACCTTCTTTCACACTCACTAATTCATCAAGCATCCCAAGTCCGGTAGTTCCGGTTTTTAATAATGATACATTATCGTTTTCCATCAGCAGCGGTGGGTTATGCCCTGCATTAATGTAAGTAAGCATTTTAGTTTCTAAATTTAATTTGGCGATAAAAAGCGTAATAAATTTTTCGCCTTTGGCGCTCATCATCACTTTGCTGTTTAGCTCATGAACCAAATCCGTGAGCTGCGTGGTGTGGTTAAATAAAATACGCATATTGGCTTGGAAGTTCGACATAAGCAGCGCAGCCGCCACCCCTTTGCCCGAAACATCGGCAACACAAAATGCAATTTCTTTTTCGTTCAGTTGAATAAAATCATAATAATCGCCACCCACTTGCTGGTGCGGCATGTAACGTGCGTCTATTTGTATTATATCGTTATTAGGCAACTCACTCGGGAATAGCATTGATTGCATTTCAAATGCCAACTCCAATTCTTTTTGCACAGCTGCCTGCCTTACGGTTTCTTTAGCGAGTTTTTTATTTTCAATGGCAACAAAAATAATATTGGTAAGCGTTTGTATAAATGGCAAGTGTTTAATGATGGGGCTCATCTCTAACTTTTCGTCATTTAAATCGCCAATTAAAATATAAGCCAGCGGGGTATTTTTATGGTAAACGGGCACCACTATATCAAATTCGTTTTTTAGTGATGAGTTAATATAATCAAGCGAAGTAATTTCGGTGGCGCTTTTAAATTCTTCTATCGGGTTTATATTAATTTCTTTTTCAACTCCGAATTTTAAAATGCACTGCCAGTTTTTTCCTTTGGTGCCTATCAGCGCAAGTTTATCAATGCTTAGTTGATTATTCAGCACGTTCACAAAAATATCGAGCAGCTGAGCAGTTTTGTAATTATTGTTAATGGCCTTGGTAATTTCCAGCAGCGATGAAAGTTTAATTTCCATCAACTTATTGCGCGATAAAGGTTTATTTGCTGGATTAGGAGGCACTGCGTTTTGTTTTACGCTACTAAACTACTATTTATAATTCTGAAAAAAATTAATTCAGCCTATTTTAGATGAACTAAAAATACGCTTCGATAAAAGCTATTTTTTGTCTCCGATTTTCTTTATTAAATCGGGCAATTGTTTCAAAGCAATTAGCTCGCGCATTTTTTCGCGGCTGTCGTCAGCAGGGCTGCCCAAGTATGTTTTACCACCTTCTACCGATTTTGCCGGTGCCGATTGACCTAAAAACACTGCACCTTTACCTATGCGTAATTTGCTGGGCACACCCACTTGTCCCCAAAGGGTAACACCATCTTCAATAACCACCGCACCACTAACGCCCACTTGCGCGGCAAACAAGCACATTTTACCCACCACCGTATCATGACCAATGTGCACATGGTTATCCATCTTTGTTCCTTTACCTATTATGGTATCGCCCGAAACTCCTTTATCAACAGTAGAGCAGGCGCCTATTTCCACATCATCTTCAATTATCACTCGCCCACACGAAATTAATTTCTCAAACCTATCGGTACGTTTTTTATAATAAAACGCATGCCCGCCTATTACGGCATTGGCGTGTATAGTTACATTGTTACCAATAATTACATTATCATAAACCACCACACCGGGGTGTATTACACAGTTGCTGCCAATTTTTACATTATTGCCAATGTAAGCACCGGGTAATATAACTGTGTCTTCGCCCACAGTGGCGCTATCGCTAAGGTGCTTAAGCGAAAATGTTTCTTTGTAAAAATAATTTACCAGTTTATTGTAAGCCGTAAATGGCTCATCGGCAAAAATGAGTGCCTTACCTTGCGGGCAATCTACTTTTTTATTGATGATGATGGTGGTGGCTGCCGATGCCAATGCTTTATCGTAATATTTTGGATGATCAACAAACATTAAATCGCCTGCTTCCACTTTATTTACTTCATTTAATCCGCTAATAATATGCGATGGTTCGCCACTAAATTCGGCATTTAAAATAGCCGTAATTTCTTTTAATGTTCGGGCCGGAGATAATTTCATTGTTATTTATTTTGCCGATAAAGGTAAAATTTTGCAGCGTTTTACATTGATATAATCTTTTTGATTCTAAAAGAATTAAAAACATATATTTGAATATGTAATTTTAAAAACAGCTATTTTAGTTGGTAAATAGTGTTTGTTATACAATCACATTGGTCAAACTGTTTTAGAAAAACAAACGAACATGAATAATAATGTTTTAGATTTATCGTCATTAAAAAAAGGATTATACTTTGTGAAAGTAACTAACGGAAATACGGTGCAATTATCTAAACTTATTATTCAGTAAAATTTTATCATGGCAAAATTACGCAAGCAAGATGCTTTGGACTACCACCAGTACCCAAAGCCGGGAAAGATAGAAGTATTACCCACCAAGCCACACAGTTCGCAGCGCGATTTATCATTAGCTTATTCGCCCGGAGTAGCCGAGCCCTGCTTGGATATTGAAAAAAATCCGGAAGATGTATATAAATACACCGCCAAAGGAAATTTGGTGGCTGTTATTTCTAACGGCACTGCCGTGCTTGGCCTTGGCGATATAGGTGCATTGGCATCAAAACCGGTAATGGAAGGAAAAGGCATGCTCTTTAAAATTTATGCCGATATAGATGTGTTTGACATTGAAGTGGATGCAAAAGATGTGGAAACATTTGTGCAAACGGTAAAAGCCATTGCGCCCACTTTTGGCGGAATAAATTTAGAAGACATAAAAGCACCCGAGTGTTTCGAAATTGAAAAACGATTAAAAGAAGAACTCAATATTCCGCTCATGCACGATGACCAGCATGGCACCGCCATTATTTCGGCAGCGGCATTAATTAATGCCTGCGAAATAGCGGGCAAAGATTTAAGCAAAGTAAAAATTGTGGTTAATGGTGCAGGCGCATCGGCTATTTCGTGTGCCAAGCTTTACATTGCAGTGGGTGCTAAAAAAGAAAATATTTTAATGCTTGATAGCAAAGGGCCGCTTTCGGTTGATAGAGACGACCTTGACGACAATAAAAAATACTTTGCCATAAAAACCAAAGCAAAAGATTTGGCAGAAGCCATGAAAGGTGCCGATGTTTTTGTGGGACTATCAAAAGGAAATGTGGTGAACCAAAAAATGGTGCAAAGCATGGCTAAAGATGCCATTGTATTTGCATTGGCTAACCCCGATCCGGAAATACCTTATGACGATGCAGTGGCCGCCCGCGAAGATATTATTATTGCCACCGGCCGTAGCGATCATCCTAACCAGGTGAATAACGTATTAGGTTTCCCTTATATTTTCAGAGGTGCGCTGGATGTGCGCGCCACAAAAATTAACGAAGAAATGAAACTGGCTGCCGTTAAAGCCATAGCAGCATTGGCAAAAGAACCCGTGCCCGATTCTGTTAACCTGGCGTACGGTTCGCGCAGTTTAGCATTTGGTAAAGATTATATTATCCCTAAGCCCATTGATCCGCGTTTGCTATCTACCGTTTCTCCGGCTGTGGCCAAAGCAGCCATTGAAAGCGGCATAGCACAAAAGAAAATTACCGATTGGGATGCTTACGAACAAGAACTCATCAATCGCCTTGGCTTAGATAATAAGCTAATGCGCTTTATCACCGTAAAGGCAAAACAAAACCCCAAGCGAGTGGTGTTTACCGAAGCCGACCACTACAAAATTTTAAAAGCCGCACAAATGGTGCGCGATGAAGGAATTGCCAAACCTATTTTATTGGGCAACCCCGAAAAAATAAATAAACTGATAGAAGAATATAATTTGGATTTGCACGATGTGGCAATAGTGGATCCGCGCAGCAAAGAAGAAGAAGAGCGCAGAATAAAATTTGCCGAACTCTTTTTTCAGAAACGAAAACGCAGGGGCTATAATTTTTACGAAGCCAAGCAAGTAATGCGCGAGCGTAACCATTTTGGAGCCATGATGGTGGAAACAGGCGCAGCCGATGCCATGATTAGCGGCCTCACACGCAAATATGCCGACCCTATAAAACCTGCACTCCAAATTATAGGCGTGCAAGATGGCGTGCGCAGAGTTGCCGGCATGTACATTATGATTACCAAACAAGGCCCTTACTTTTTTGCCGATACTACCATGAATGTGAACCCCACCGCGCAAGATTTGGTGGATATTACCGTGCTCACGGCACAAGCCGTTAAAAAATTTAACATCACACCGCGCATAGGCATGTTATCGTACAGTAATTTTGGAAGCACCGAAGGCGAAGTGCCTACCAATATGCGCCAGGCGGTTGAAATTTTGCACCGCGATTATCCGGGAATGATAGTAGATGGCGAAATGCAAGCCAACTTTGCACTCAATAATAATTTATTGAAAGAACAATTTCCTTTCTCCGATTTGGTAGATAAAAAAGTGAACACACTTATTTTCCCCAATTTGGCATCCGGAAACATATCTTACAAACTGATGCAAGAATTAGGCGGTGCCGAAGCAATAGGCCCTGTGCTTATAGGCATGAAAAAACCGGTACACGTTTTACAATTAGGCAGCAGTGTACGCGAAATTGTAAACATGGTTACCATTGCCGTTATTGATGCGCAGAATAAGTAGGTTTTTGTGCGTTGTCATGCTTAGCGCAGCGAAGCATCTTTTTTGTTAGCCGACCAATATTGTTTTGTGAGAGATGCTTCGCTGCGCTCAGCATGACATTGTTGTGCCTGCTTCATTGCTTTGTGTTTCCGTCATTGCCTCGACCGAAGCCTGCCAGCCGCAGGCAGGCAATCTCGTTTTTATTTTGAGATTACCTGCCTGTGGTAGGAGTGGCAACGATAGAAAGTCTTTTCCGTCCATTTTTAGACAGCTTCTGTTGGTTTTATTATTTTCGGTTTATTTTCATTGCAAGGTGGAAGATTAGTTTGTCAAGGTCAATGGAGGCGGCTTCTATTTTTCCAATTTTTTCAAGCCTTAAAGTTTGTATCCCTTCTCTAGTTGCCTGATTAACTTTAGAATTAGCAGACCTTGGTGTATCAGTAAATAATTCCCATATCTCTGAAATTTTTTGTTTGATTTTAGATGCAGTTTCCTCGTTTGGTTCAATAATTCTATTCTCCTCCGCAAGTGCTAATATAGAGTTTACTCTAGTTCTTAGAGTTTTAAAGCAAGAGTTTGTCAATGGGGTATCAAAATCTTCACATTCTAATAGTTTTCTAGTTTTACTGTTGTATTCTAATTGAAAATCTTTTAGATAGTTAATTATCAATTCCTTCTCAGATTTTTCTTGGTCATTTTTTTTAGATAGAGTTCTTGTTATATAAAATGCTAAGAAAATGTTTATGCAAATAGAAAATATTTCCAGGGGATTTATTTCAAAACTAATATCGTTAGCAAAGTAAAGGGTGGTGTGTTTTTTAAAGAAGATGATGAAAATTATCCCCGCTGTAAATCCTAATGTAGCTGCAATAGCAAGCTTATTGTATTTCTGCATGTTTTATGTATTGTTTTATGTCATCAATTAAGTAATCTTCTTCCTCTGATTTAAAGTCAATAGTTTTGAGTACCTTCTCATTGCCATACGCTCTTGCAAGTCCGCCAAAAACCTCCTCTAACCAAGATGTTCCATATCCAATTGTACCATCAAGGTCAACAAGTAGTTTTTGATTATTTGCCATAGCAATTTTAAAACTTGGCTCAAGGATTTCTTCCCTGAACTCTTGTCCTGAGTGTGCCTTTTTTCCCTCGTCTCTATAACGTGAACCAGGCGTCTTAGAAAAGTCGCAAACTTTTATTATTATGTTATCCATTTTATGTTTTTGTTATTTTCGTTTAATTCCCAAGTAACAAATGTCCCACTAAATTCTTCATTTAATTTAATATATTTTTCATTTGCAACATCAGAAAATACATTATTGCTGATTATTCTTAGGTTACATATTTGATTTCGAGATAAAACTTCTCTAATACCTGGTAGCCCTTTGCCTCTAAAATGCTGACCAGTTACAGTTAAGTGCATTTGCCCCTCTAAAAGTAATTTAAAAATCTCTGAATTGTCCCCATAAACTAACCTGTTCTTTATTTTTTCAAGCCAACCAAACCATTTGTTGTCATTTGGCTTGTGTTTTAAACTTTCAAAAATTCCAACTCCATAATCAATGAAAATGAAGGAAACTTTTTTATTTGATCTGTCGTGATTTACTGACAGCCACCAATGTTTTTCTCCCTTTTTATTTATGTCAGCGTGATTATTCGTGTTTTGCATTAACTCGAGCAAGGTTCTTTGCAGTCCCTTGCAAGTTCTTTTTTCACCCCATATTGTTGTAGATGCTTCTGCCATTACAATATAACCTAATTCAGAATTAACTTCTTTATTTGCTCTTGTAAAAATTTGATTTTCTTTTCCTAGTGCGTATTCAATTTTTTTTCCAATAGGTTTGTTCAAATACTTAAAAAAATCCGAGTTTATAAGGAGTCTAGCCAAGTCGCCATTTTTAGGAAAATTCCCGTTAAATTGAATGTTTCTGGTTTTGAAGGAAAACATGACAGATACCAAAATTGTAACTGCTGAATAGTCTAAAAAGGTAATGTCTTTTAGATTAACAAAAACACTTGTTCTATTTAGGTATAGTTTCTCAAGCTTATTTATAAACTTAATTGTCTCTTCAGGTTTTTCAACAAACGAAAAATGCTTGGGTGCAGTTATTTTTGTTAAGTTGGAAATTAGTCGCTCTTCTTGTCTTACTTCTTTACTCTTTCCTTGTCCTTTGTGGTTTTTATTTTTACGTTTTTGCTTTGAAACAAGTCGTCTTTTCAAAAATCGTTTTGCTCTTTTATTGTTACGTATTTTGTAACTTGATGTTGTGTAAATTTTCTTCAATCTATATCATATTAAATTTTCCTCAACATGTATATGTGTCAAACTTATTAATTGCATATAGTCTTAAGTAATAAATCTTCATCTTTTGTTTCGGGTGTATATCCCAATTTTATGGCATTTTTATAATCTTCACAAGCGCCAATTGTGTTGTTTGATTTATATTTTGATTCAGCTCTTCCTTTAAGGGCACGATAGTTTTTGGGATTAAATTGCAGTGCTTTAGAGTAGTCTACAATAGCACTTTTGTAATTCCCTAATTTGTATTTTGAAAGGCCCCTTAATTCGTATAGTGGTGAAGATTTTGGGTGTTGAACTATACCAGTATCACAAATTGCTAAAGCAGATTGAAAATCTTTTTCCTTTATTTTTTTATTAGCCCTTTTCCAATACTCCAATTCATCTAATACGTTTTTTTGTGCTGTTATGTATGATTTACTATTTACTTCTGGTGGGCATGAACAAGGACTTTTTTCACCGCCCATAAAATACATTAGAATTGGTCCTTCAAAGCCATTAAGTATTGAGTAATTTCCTTGCTGAACATACATCCCTTTAAGCAAACATTTTTTCGTAATAGAATTTTTCACAATCACATTTGCTTGCAAATCTCTCATGTGTGGAATCCCTGATTTAATTTCGACTGTCCAGTCGCATTGTTTGTTAAATATTATTTTTACTACTTCTTCGTCAGTCCAATCGTCTTTAACAACAAAATTTACACTATACTTATTTACTGTTTTACTTAATTCTGATGAAGTCATGCACTCTGTAGTCGTGTCAGTGCTTTGCGAAAATAAATTCACGGTTCCTATTACAATTAAAATAGATATGTAAAGTAAATGATTCATGTTTCTTTTTTTAAAATTTGATTAGTTGAATATTTTCGTTTATGAATTCGGGATTATTTTTTTTAATTTGCTGATAAAAAAAGCTAGCAGCATCTGGCCATAGCAACAATGAGTTTGCTGAGCCAAATGCCGGACCTGTCCATTTCCCAGTCAATCGTCCTTTCTTAAAGGATCCCATCATATAAAGAATAGTGTAAATTATATCAGGTTTAGGAGGGTAGACTATAATTTTTTTGCTTGTCTTTTTTGGTGATCTCTTGTTTACTAGTACTTTAAGACGATACATTATCGGAGTCCATTCATTGTAGGAAAAGCCGTAAACGCTATCGAGCTCACATAGAAATATTTCAGTTTTACTCTTGGGTTTTATATCAATAATTACAGTTTGACCCTTGTTTTTTAAAATATCAGCAATGGGAAGCACCCATCCTATTTCAGGTTTGTCTTTTATTGTCAATTTTTGCTGAAGTAGTTTTGGGATTAATCCCACATTGCAACCAGCGAGCGAAATTTTTTCCACTAAATCCAACTTAACAGACTTTTTAACTTTTATAATGTTATAAATTGAATTCAATATATATAGTTGTTAGTATAACAAATATAAAAAAGCTAAAACTATCACCCAAAAAAAATATTAAAACCACTTACACAATATAACCTTTTAAAATCCGTTATCGTAAAAGCTAAAAAATGCATCCCCGTTAAAAATGGCAATGTGTGTTGCCGTGTAAAAAAAATAACGCCATGTGTTTAATTTTAAAACTAAAGGTAGATAGAGAAATTTACCGCATACCAGAAACAGATATTATATGTATAGATGCCAAAGGGCATTATTGCCATGTGCGTACTACAAGCGAGATGCACGTAGTGCGCATGGGCATAGGCGAGCTGGAGGAGCAGCTAAAAAAAGGTGGTTTATTTGTGCGGGTGCATGCATCGCACCTTGCTAATTACTTACACATTAAAAAATACAAATGGCGCGAGCTGCTTCATTTTAAAACCATTAATCATCATATCCCAATTACCGATGCAGGTTTTTTGGCATTGGAAGAAAAATTTAACAATCACAACAATTCGCCACTGGGGGCTTAATGCCCCGTGTCGGTTTTTTACTTAGTTGTGTCGCTTTCTTACTTAGTTATGCCAAGTGCCAAACTTTTGGTGGCCTTTCAGCGTTATACAGTCATAAAACAGAAAGGAGGAATAAAACATGATAACAATGGCAGCGAGCAGCAAAACTAAATAGCAGAGCATTAAAACTAAATAGTAGCGTAACAAAACTAATTAGTAGAGCATCAAAACTAATTAGTAGAGCATCAAAACTAATTAGTAGCGTATTAAAACTAATTAGTAGAGCATCAAAACTGTTTAGTAGAGCAGCTCGGTAAAGGAAAACTAAATCATTAATTGTTTCACTTAATAAATTAAATATGAAAAACGAGAGCAGAATACCACGTACGGACAATGAATTTGACCGCTACGTAAATCAAACCACCGATTATTTATTTGAGCCATCGGCCGGGCCGGGCAGTACTCCTAACTGGACGCGGCTGGGGCTAACCGCCACTGAAGCTACCGTGTGGGGCAGTTATCGGAATACTTGGATTGCAAAATATGCCATCACTCAAAAAAATGCGGAGCGCGGCACACGCGATAGCATTGCCATTGCCGAAAAAAATAAAGCACGTATAGATTTTACCGATTGGGTAACCGACCCTGAGTTTAATAAATTAGACCGCATAGGTGCATCGGTAAATGTAACCGAGACAGACCGTGCCGTGTTTCACATTAAACTGCGTGCCGATAATCGCACCACACGCAAAGCACCCATTGCCGATAGTATATTTTTTAATCTTCGGCCGCTGGGTGGTGGCATAGTGCGCGCAAGTTGCCGCAGTGTAAATGATGCATCGCGGGCAAGTATTCCGGCAAGTGCTAAAGCAGTAGAAATTTATTTTAAAATAAATGGTACTGCACCCACAAGCGTTGCCGATTGCGATGAGCAGGTAACATCCACTCGCGCACTTTTTAATTTTGATGTGCATGCTAACAATGCCGGCCAGCGCTTATATGCTTACGCACGGTGGATAGACACAAGTGATACCAATCGCTCATCTGCCTGGAGCGAAATGGTGATGATAATTGTAACGTGATAACGCACTCTATATTGTGGGTTGTCATGCTGAGCTTGTCGAAGCATCTCTTGCGCATTGCTTCACACAAAAGATGCTTCGACAAGCTCAGCGTGACTGCGCGCCATAGGCAAGCCATAAACTTTAAATTTTAAACCTACATACAGCAGGCAAGCAGAAAATTACTTTTTCTTTTTCCCTTTATCTTTTTCTTGCATCACTTTCATGCGTTCGCGCTGCATATCTTCTAAGCGCTGCTGGAACGATGATTTCTTTTTAGGGTTGCGTTTGTTTTCGTCAATTTTTGCACGCAGTGCTTTTTCATCCACAAAATAACGCATCAAATAAGTTTGACCAAATGTTATCATGTTAGCCAAAAAGTAATAGTAACTTAAACCTGCCGAGTTTTTATTCAAGAAAAATAAAAACATAAATGGCATGATGTACATCATCACTTTCATGCCCGGCATTTGGTTAGTGTTGCCCATCAGTTGGCTGTTACTCCATGTATAGAGAAGGGTAGAGGCCGTCATGAGCAGCGCAAACAAGCTCATGTGTTCGCCATAAATGCTGGCAATAACGGGCACGTAACCAAAATTCCACACCGAATCGTAAGTAGATAAATCGTGTGCCCACAAAAAGGGTTGCTGGCGCAATTCAATAGATGAAGGGAAAAAACTTACAAGCGCAATTAAAATAGGCATTTGCAACAGCAGCGGAATGCAACCTGCAAGCGGGTTAACACCTGCCTTGCGATAGAGTTCCATATTAGCTGCATTTTTCTTGAGCGGATCGCCACCTTCAAATTTTTTATTTATCTCGTCAATCTCGGGTTTTAGCACACGCATTTTAGCCGATGATAAATAAGTTTTGTACGCAATGGGGAACAATACAATTTTAATGATGATGGTAAGTATTAAAATAATTAAACCGTAGTTAAGGTTAAATCCATCGAGCCAATTAAAAATAGGAATAACGGCAAATTTATTTACCCACCCGAAAACGCCCCAACCAAGTGGCACTTGTTTTTCTAAGTTTAATCCTTCGTATTGTTTTAAGGTTTGGTAATGCACCGGGCCAAAATAAAATTGCATGCCAAATGTTTGCATGTCTTTTTTCTCGTAAGGTATTGCCAAGTTGGTTGCAAATACTTTTATATAATTAGCCGAATCGGAATTATTTAAGCTCGTGATATCGGCACCGGTTTTATCAAAATGAGTATTGGCGATGAGCGTGCTGGTAAAAAATTGTTGTTTAAATGCTACCCATTTTGTTTTGGCATCCAGCGATTTTGTTTCGCTTGCCGCTTCACTTATATAGTCGGGCGCATCTTCGGTGTATTTAAAATAAATGGTTGATCGGTTGCGCTGATTGTAATGATCAAACTCCTGACTTGGCGTGTGCATGCCCCAGTTTAAATTCAGCTGGCCTATGTTGCCGGCAAGCACATTGTTCATGCCCACTAAATTAACGGCCACATCCACCGTGTGTGCGTTGCCTTTAAGTGTGTACACGTATTCTAAATATTTTCCATCGCCAGCATTAAGGCGCATGCTTATTGATTTTTGTGCATCGGCCGTTACGCTGAACGAACTGCCCACGGCATCAAAATAAAACTGCGATGTTTCGTATTGGTTTTCGTCAGTTTCGAGTGTGAGTGAAAAGTTTGACGAATCTGCATCGAAAAGCACAAGCGGAGTGCTATCGTGGCGTACATAATTTTTAAGTGTAACGGTGCTTATGCGCCCGCCTTTGCGACTGATGGTAGCTTTTATAAAATCGTTTTCAATAGTGTAATTTTCATCAGTACCTGAAATGGCATTGGCAAAAGCGCCAAATTTTTTGTTTACAGCAATTTGTTTTGCCGAATCGGATACGGTGGTATCGGCTACAATTTTTTTAAGCGAATCGGTTTGCGATACGCTATCGGTTAAAAACTTAGCGTATTTTTTTTCGTGCTCTTGCTGCGCTTTTACAACCGAATCGTTGTATCGTTTTTGTTTTTGTAATTCCTCTTGCGTGGGCGCTGTCATGTACATCCACCCAAAAATTATAGCTGCTATTAAAAGTATGCCTACTATCGAATTCCGATCCATTTTTTACTGAAATATTAAGTGGCGGCAAATATAATCATTAGTCCGTATGTAAATAGTCGGGCTGAGGGATAATATATTTTATCGTTGTTTTAGTAAAGCCTGCCTGCTTTGCCTACCCGTGGCAGACAATCTTTATTTGTTTGAGATTACCTGTCTGCGGCAGGCAGGCAATCTTGTTTTGAGATTACTTCGCTCGCGAAAAACTCGCTCGTAATGACGTGCTTCGGTTGTTCGTCATTGCGAGGGAGCGAAGCGACCGAAGCAATCCCAATTATTCAACAAAGAAGTTTTGTAAATCACCCCAATAGGGATTAATTGAATTAACCAAATCAATTTTTTTCTTACGAGAACCTGCTTTAATTTGTTTTTCTCTTGCTATTGCATCTTCGATGCGATGAAATGCCTCGAAATAAACAAGTTTACTTAGATTGTATTTTGCAGTAAAAGAGCTTTTGTAGATTTTATTTCTATGTTGGTGTAATCTTATGTTTAAGTCGGAACTAACACCAGTATATAAAACTGTGTTGTGCTTGTTTGTTCGTCATTGCGAGCGTAGTGAAACGAAGCGCGGCAATCTCGTTGTGTATAGTGATGCTTCACTTCGTCCAGCGTGACAGAGAAATACTGAAATGACGGCTGAATAAATTTATTTCAATCCGTAAAGCGAGCCGCTTTTTGCGAACAGGCGGTCAATCTTTTTTTCGGTTGCAGCATCTTTTTCGAGTACAGGTGCGTGGTGTGGTTTAATACGAGCATCTATTATCAGCGATCCGCGGCAGCCCCAATGTTTGTTTTCGGTAAACTCATCAATGCCATAAATATCGTTCGATGGGTTGCTGCGCGTGAAAGTAACCCACAAAAAATTATTAAGCGTGCGTGCAGTAAACTCGGCATCATCGGCAATTACTATTAAAGGGATTTCAGAATTTCGAATTTTGAATTTTAAATTTTGAATTTGTGCTGAATATTTTGCTTGAATAATAAGTACGCCCGGAATCGCAATTTTAGGATTTGAAAAACCATCGGGTAAATTTATTTCGGGAACAGTGGTACTTAGTTCTCTGCGTTTTTCTCCTGCAGCTGCAAAAATAACTTTGCTGCCACTGTTAATTTCTGTGCCACTGTAATCAAGCGTATCAATGGTAGTTTTGGTTTGGAAATGCACATCGCGCGTAAAATCTATTCGCTCTAAAACATGTGAAAAATAATTTTGAATATCGTGTGTGTTGAGTTGTGGTTTATCTTCTTTAGAGCATATAAATAAATATTTTGCAAGTGATAATTGCCCGGTGCCTAATATGTGATTAGCGATGGTTAAAATTTCTTGCGGTTTTTTTTCTTTTATATAAGGTGTGTAGCGCTCGCTGCCTATTGCCAGTAAAAGTGGGTGCACACCTGCAGCATCCACCGCATTAAGTTCTTTTAATCCCGGAATTTCTTTTGGCAATGCATTGCCCGCTAATTCATGAATAAGATTTCCGAAGGCCGTATCTTCTTGCGGAGGCCTGCCAACAACGGTGAACGGCCAAATTGCATTTTTGCGATGCCACACTTTATGCACACGCATAAGCGGAAACGGATGCTTTAAACTATAGTACCCAAAATGATCGCCAAAAGGGCCTTCGGTTTTATTTTCGTGCGGATGCACTTCGCCTGTTATTACAAAATCGGCATCAGCCGAAAGACAAAAACCATTATCATAAGTATAACGGAAACGCCTGCCGCCAAGCATGCCTGCAAAAGTTAATTCGCTCATGTTTTCGGGCAGGGGCATAACTGCCGAAAATATATTGGCTGGCGGTCCGCCCACAAATACCGATACTTTTAACGGTTTGTTTCTTGCATTTGCTTTTGTTTGGTGTACACCTATTCCTCTGTGAAGTTGGTAGTGTAAACCAATTTCTTTGTTCATCTCATAATCGTTCCCCGAAAGTTGTATGCGATACATGCCTAAGTTAGATTGCATAATGCCGGGCTTTTCAATGTCTTCGGAATAAACGGCAGGTAGCGTAACAAATGCACCGCCATCCATGGGCCAGTGTTTTATCTGCGGCAGTTTCTCAATGGTAGTTTGTGCGTATTGCACTGCCGCTCCCGAAATTTTTTTTGGCAATGCCATGCGTGCTTTAAATGCAAGCAGTGGTTTTTTAATAATGCCCAGCGGATTATCTTTTAATGCAATTAATTGTTGCACTGTTTGCAGCGTATCTCTAAAAATAAACCGACTGCGCTCCATTGTGCCAAATAAATTAGATGCGGCTTTAAACTCACATCCTTTCACATTATCAAAAAGCAAAGCAGGGCCGCCTATTTCGTGCACTCGCAAATGGATTGCAGCCATTTCTAAATTGGCGTCCACTTCTTCTTTTATGCGAACAAGGTGCTTGTGTTTTTCTAAATCGGTGATGCAATCGTTTAAATTTTTATATGCCATGCGGTGCAAAATTATCAGTTAATTGTAACCTTTTTATTTTTTTTATGTACAAAAGATATGATTCAAAAAACACTGATTGCTTTATTTTTTGCGCTTGCTGCAAATGCCGATGCTCAAATGAGTATGATTTTTAAACACCGTAATTTGAAAGGCACGGTTTACATGGAAAGTGGCGAAGCTATTAAAGTGCGGCTAAAATCTATGCGTAAAATTGAAGTATCGAAAAACGCAAGTGAAGATATTTACAATATGTTCCAAACCTTGTGGCTTACCAAGTATGGCCGAAGGGCAATCATACATTTGCTGCGCTCAAAAAGTAAAATTACTATTCGGTTTTCGGAGAATGTTGGGTATTTGAAATTTGTTGGTGATTCACTTTGCAATTCAATATATGCACTAACAGGTCATAGTGGGGCAGAGGAAGGTAAAAATGGCAAACTTATTCTTGATTACGATGGTGGTTATACTTATACGACCCAAACAATCACCATTTACAAAGGATCATTTTATATGGGTATTGATACCAATTATGTAGTGGGTGATAACTATGAGGTAGTAGATCAGAAAACCGGAATGGAAATAAATGTCGCCAAAAATTCACTGGTAAAATATATTTATAACCCTAACAATCCATTGGTGATTCACAATTACCGGTGGTTTATTTATTTGTGTTTTATACATGAAATTGAACACACAACGAGTAAAAATATTTCGACTACGATAAATGGAGGAGATGCCGAAGTTATTCCTTATAAAAAAGAGGATACTGCAAAAAAGAAACTCAAGAAAGTATTACGCTCGAAAAAAATGAAGTGTAGTTAACGTATCACCACTAATTTTTTATTCGCAATAATTTTATTGTCATTTGTAAATGAGATGAAATAAACACCGTTTTCAAAGCCTACAGTGCTCATGTAATTATTGCCATTGTTAGCTTGTTGGCTTAAAATAATGCGTCCGGCAATATCAGTTAAAATTAGTTGGGTATTGGTGGTTGTGCTTATTCTGCGTATAGCAATGGTTGCATAAGTGTTGGCAGGGTTGGGATAAACCGAAATGTAATTGCTAATTGCAGAATATTGGTTTGTTGAACTCGAGTTTTCATCCACAATTACTTTTATAATCCAATGTGATGGGCCATAGGCGTAACAGTCGTCAGTTGGGTAGGCAGTTAAACCGCCATTATAATACATTTAAAATATAAACGCCTGCTGTGCTCCAAATGGGGTAAAAGCAAAACGGAGTATTAGTGGGGACTGTATTGGTAATTGTGTTAACGTAATTAATGCTTCCGGTAAAGTTCCATTGCATGTAGTAGGCAGTATCGCTGGTTAAATCTATATTAATGCTGGTGCAAAATTCAATTGAGTAGCCTGTGAGTATGTATATGCTATCGCAAACGCGAGGAGTGCAACTTTGTGTTAAATGCCCTATTTTACATAGTACACCATTTATATCAATACCCGGTTTTGCTCCTTGTATAGTATACTGTATTTCTTTTTCTTGGGCTTGTAAAATGGTTGTTAGAAAAAAAAGTGAGATAAGTAATAACGTGCTTTTCATCACTTGCTGGTTTTAATTTGCGGGGATGGTGAGAAATCTAAAGGTACATATTCAAATATAATAATTTTTAACGATACATCATTTCGCCAAAACCATTTTACTTTTGTAAACAATATCTTTATTTTGTTTTACGTTTAAATAATAAACGCCACTTGCTATGTTAGGCAATATTATTTTTTTACTGTAAACGTAAGGCGGTAATTTTTCTTTGTAAACTAGTTGACCAAGCATATTGTGTATTAACAACTCACCTGTATCTTCTTTATTAAAACCATAGTCTATTATAAACTCTCCGCTATTTGGGTTGGGGTATATGGCTATTGTTAAGGGTGCATCTGCACAGCTATCTGCATCACAACAATATACACTCACATCATCTATGTAGTAGTAAGCTAAATCATTACATCCAATGGTGGGAACTGTCGCTCCGCCAATAAATGTAGTATCAGTGTCGGAATCGTTATTAAAGTTAGTTATCAATATATATTTTTCTCCTCCTTCGGCTATAAAGCTACCTTCTACTTTTGTCCATCCAATTTCGTTCAACAGAGGATTAGTGGTGCCTTCATTTATTACTTGTGGAATGCGATTAAATGGCATTTGAAAATTAATGTATGGCGTGTGACTTATAGAATAGGATGTGTCAGTTAAATACGCTCCTAAATTATTTACAGCATACCTGAACGAATCAGCTGCACTTACCCAAAATTCTACACAATATTTTTTACCCTTTTTTAAAGGTTGCACAAGAGTGCCTTGTATTACTTCTCGTGCGTTTATTAGAATTGTATTGCATGGGGGAACCTTGTTATAACAAGCCACACCATAATACCCATCGCCCGCATGGGGCTCTTGATATCCAAAAATATTTTGTGGAACAGGGGGGGGGCCATTCCAGCAATACCTGTTAAAATAATCGGGAGAGCCATCTATAACATACCAAGATGTAAACGGATCGCCAACTGCGCAAGAGTTAATAGCTGTATCCTCCATGCTTGGGTCTATCACCAAATTGGTTTGACTAAAAACCATTTTGGTGATAAACATTAGCATCACTACTATCTTAGTTTGTCTCATCATTTAATAAGCCCTATATCCTTTTACAGGAGTGTTACGGGGCTTATTTGTTTATCAGCAGGCGTTCCATGTATGCTGTGCCATCGCTTAGTGTTATTTTAACCAGATAAACCCCGTTAACAAAGTTAGCGCAATTTATTTTAATTAAATTGTTTTCAAATACTATGGCATAGCTGCACAATTGCTTGCCCATTACATCATACACTATTAATTCTCCGCTTATTTCTTTTTCTATTTTGTACTCAAAATAAAATTCGTCTGTTGCAGGGTTAGGGTATAGTTTCCCTATTACTGTTGGTTCTTGGTATTGCGTTTGTTCCATTTCTCCAAATCGGGCGCCTGCGCTCACGGGTTGTGGCAGTTCACATTCGTTCCAATATTCAGTAGTAAAAGGTTCTATGCCCGCCAATATAGCGCGTGCCTCATATAAACGCTAAATCACCTCTCAAAATAAACTTTACCTCTATACGCTTCTCCACTTGGTAATTGCAAATTGTAAAAATAAATGCCTGTGCTTAGTTGCTGTGTGTTTAATTTTTGGCTGTAGTTGTTTTCTTTAAAAACTAATTGCCCTATGGCATTGTAAACTTGCAAATTACTATTTGCGGGCAAGCTACTTATATAAAAATACTCCTCGTTTTTTATATAAGTAGGTATTAGTAAATTTTGCGGTGGCTGCACGGTATCTTCACACAGGTAAACAGATACTTTGTCTATAAAATAATATGAAACATGTTTTCGGCATGATACGTTAGTAACGACTGGGGATGCAATAAAAACGGTATCTGAATTAGCATCGTCATTAAAATTTCCAATTAAAATATATTTTTCTCCTCCTTCGGCAATAAAGCTACCCTCTATTTTTGTCCAGCCGGTTTTACTTGTTAATGGGTTTATACTGCCATCGTTTATTATTTGTGGTGTGCGATTAAATGGCATTTGAAAATAAATATATGGCGAGTCAATTAATCCATCATAAGAAGTGTCAGAAAAATAAGCACCGATATTATTGGTTGCATATCCAAAACTATCGGCTAAACTTACCCAATATTCCACCCAATATTTTTTATCTTTTTCTAATGGTGAAGTTAAATTCCCTTGTAAAATTTCTCTTACATTTGTAAATCCCAGGCAGTTGCTCGACCAAAAAGTGCCTATCCCTGAATATGCTTCCCCTGATTTTGGGAACTCAAAACCCATAAAATTTAAGGGGGAAGATGCGTTTTGGTCGGTATTACACGAATGAAAATAATCTGGAGTAATGTACGCATCCACCCAGTAGGGACATATTCTAAAAGCAATACCCGATGTAGAAAAAGTACAGGTGTCGTGGTCTTCAAAATCACTATTGAGTACCATATTTGTTTGGCTAAAACTATACGTATAGCATACAAACATTATTTTAATACAAATAAGATTTTTACTGCCCCATTTATATTTTGTATTTGGCATCTTATTTATTTAAAACTATTTTTTGTTTAAACACATAACCATTATTTAGTTGAACGTTTATAAAATAAACTCCGTTAGCTAAATCGTTGGTTTTAATTGTAACCGGATTTTCGGCCGATGAAAAATTAAGTGCTAACATTTCTTCGCCCATC
>JAGVMA010000046.1 GCA_020054095.1 Bacteroidia bacterium
AAAAAAAGACAAACGTATAAGCTCCTTTAGGAGCTAAACATTAATAGAAGAAAAAAAGACAAACGTATAAGCTCCTTTAGGAGCTAAACATTAATAGAAAGAGATGCCCAACACGTACACGCAAATATATATACACATTGTTTTTGCCGTTCGTAATCGTGAAGCTTTAATAAATTCGGTATTAAAAGAAATGCTATATAAGTACATATCGGGCACTATTGAAAAGCAAAATCAAAAGTTATACATCATAAATGGAATGCCCGATCACGTTCATATTTTAGTAAGCTTAAATGGCAGTTTGTCAGTCGCTAATCTCGTTAAAGAAATAAAGGAACATTCTACCAAGTATATTAACGAACAAAATGTGCTGAAAGCTAAGTTTTATTGGCAAGAGGGTTACGGTGCTTTTTCTGTTTCTCAATCAGCGCTAAAAAATGTTATTGATTATATAAAAAACCAAGAGCATCATCATCTTAAAACAAATTTTATTGACGAATACAAGTCGTTTTTAAAAGCATACAATATTGAGTTTAACGAAAAGTATATTTTTACAGAAATAGAGTAATAATTATGTCAATAGAAAAAGAAAACAACCAAGAGCAAGAAGATGGGCACAACATTACCCACCTATCGGGGATGTACCAAAATTGGTTTTTAGATTACGCATCGTATGTTATTTTGGAGCGAGCTGTGCCTGCAATTAATGATGGATTAAAACCAGTGCAACGAAGAATTTTGCACAGTATGTGGGAGATGGAAGATGGACGTTACAATAAAGTTGCCAACGTAATAGGCAACACCATGAAATACCATCCGCATGGCGATGCCTCCATTGGCGATGCGCTGGTTCAAATAGGCCAAAAAGATTTATTGTTTGATACACAAGGCAACTGGGGGAATATTTTAACAGGCGATAGCGCAGCAGCAGCACGTTATATCGAAGTGCGCTTGTCGCAGTTTGGTAAAGAAGTGGTATTTAACCCTAAAACTACCGAGTGGGGCATGAGTTACGATGGCCGTAACAAAGAACCATTAAAACTCCCGGTTAAATTTCCGCTGTTGCTTGCACAAGGAGCGGAAGGCATTGCTGTGGGCTTAGCTTGCAAAATGCTGCCACATAATTTTAATGAGTTATGTGATGCGTCAATTGCATCCTTAAAAGGACGTAAAACTGATATTCAACCCGATTTTATTACAGGCGGCTTGGCCGATTTTAGCAACTATAATGACGGATTACGAGGTGGAAAAATAAGAGTACGTGCACGCATAAGCATGCTCAATAAAAAAACATTAGTGGTTACCGAAATTCCGTTTGGCTGCACCACCCAATCGCTTATTGATAGCATATTAGCTGCTAACGATAAAGGAAAAATTAAAGTACGCAAAGTAGAAGATAACACTGCCGAGAATGTGGAAATTGTTATCCATCTTTCGGCAGATGTATCGCCCGATAAAACAATAGATGCACTTTATGCATTTACTGATTGCGAAGTTTCCATATCGCCCAATGCTTGCATTATTGAAAACGATAAACCGCGTTTTGTTGGCATTAACGAAATGCTAAAAGTTTCTACGCAAAACACACTTGCGCTTCTTAAAAAAGAATTAGAAATTGAAAAACAAGAGTTAGAAGAACAATGGCATTTTTCTTCGTTAGAAAAAATATTCATAAAAGAAGAAATGTACATTGACTTTAAAAAATATTCTAACAAAGAAGACTTATACAAGTATTTGCACGATTGTTTTAAACCGCACAAGAAAAAATTACTGCGCGAAATTACTGACAACGATTTAGAAAAGCTCACTCAAATACCTATGATTCGCATTACACGCTTTGATACAATAAAAGCCGATGAAAAAATGCGAGACATTGAAGATAAACTTGCGGTGGTAAAAAATCATTTGGCTAATCTGGTAGAATATGCCGTTGAATACTTTAAAAATTTAAAAGCAAAATATGGTAAAGGCCGCGAACGCAAAACCGAAATACGCTCGTTTGAAACCATTGTGGCAAAACAAGTGGCAGTAGTAAACGAAAAATTGTACGTTAATCGTGATGAGGGTTTTGCCGGCACCGGCTTGCGTAAAGATGAATTTGTTTGCGATTGTTCGGATATGGATGATATTATTGCCTTTACCAGAGACGGCAAAATGAAAGTGCTAAAAATTTCGGAAAAAGCATTTTTCGGTAAAAACATTATTCATATTGCCGTATTTAAGAAAAACGATAGCAATACAGTTTACAATATGATTTACCGCGATGGACCAAAAGGAGTTGCTATGATGAAACGCTTTTCGGTTACCGGAGTTACGCGCGATAAAGAATACGATTTAACAAAAGGCGCTGCCGGATCGGAAACACTTTATTTTTCTGCCAACCCTAATGGCGAAGCCGAAATAGTTACCGTTTTTTTAAAACCACTGCCGGGCATTCGTAAGCTGGAGTTTGTTCTTAATTTTTCTGAATTAGCTGTAAAAGGCAGAGACGTGCAAGGTAATGTGGTTACAAAATTGCCGGTGAAAAAAGTTGTTTTAAAACAAAAAGGAGTTGCCGAAATAAAAGCAGCGCGTATCTGGTTCGATGATAATGTACATCGCCTTAACGCAGATGAAAAAGGAACTTATTTGGGTGAGTTTTTGTCCGAGGATAAAATTTTATACATCACCCAAACGGGGCACTATCGTGTTTGTGGTTTTGATTTTTCCACACATTTTGATGAAGACATTGTGCTCATCGAAAAATTTGATACCACCAAACCCGTTTCGTGTGTGTATTACGATGCCGAAAATAGATGTTACATGGTAAAACGATTCATGATTGAAACTGCATCTAATAACAAGGTGTTAATCATCAGCGAAAGCGAGGGTTCGGCAGTAGAATTAGTAACTACTGATGCTGCTCCTGAAATAGAAATTGTGCACAAAGACAAAGGCAAGCGCAACAAGAAAATTAAACTTGCTGATTTTATTGAAGTAAAAGGATGGAAAGCAAAAGGAAATAAACTTACCGAGGATAAAATTAAAGAAGTGAATTTGCTGAATGCGAAACCAATGCTTATGCCTAAAGAAACTGTTGCAGAAACTAAACCCGAACCGAAAAAAGAAATAAAGCCTGTCAAGGAAGAAAAGAAGAAAAAAGGCAAACCGGGAAAAGAAGAACAGGGTAGTCTGTTCTAAGAAAAAATTTTGGCACGATTAATGAAATAACTGCATAGCGCAGTTTTGTTTCGGTGCAAGTCCTCCCTTAGTTTCATGGGCAGTTTTTAAAACGGGGAGGGCTTGCTATTTTTTTAAATTTCTATTTCGGTTTAACAATAATATCTCTGTTAATTTCCGGTTTAAACGAACTTTTGTCTAATACTTCTATGCTTTGCTCGTAGCTGCCGGCAGCGGTTACTTCCACAGATAATTGATACTTGCCAGGCGCCAAAATAATTACATATTTTCCTGAACTCGGATTGGGAATATAATTGCCTATCAGTTCCCCTGATTTAACATCGGTTACCGAAATAAAAACATCGCCATAGTTGTTATATTTACTTGAATCGGCAGCCAATACAAATCCTTTCAATATACTGTAATCAGGTTCTACCTCATTAAATGTAACGCGGTAAATATCTAAATCGCCCATACCTTTGTCCATGGTAGCTGCAATGTAACCGTAGCGTCCTTTCTTTGAAATTCTGAAATTATAATTATCATCGGGCGTGTTAATCGGGTAGCCCAAGTTTTTCACATTCACCCATTTTTGAGATGCTTCGTCCCATTCGGCTTTAAAAATATCGTAACCGCCCATGCTTGTGTGCCCACCCGAACTAAAGTACAGTGTTTTTCCATCGGGCGAAATGCTCGGAAAATCTTCGTTCATATCGGTATTTATTTCTTTTCCAAGATTTACTGCTTCGCCCCATTTGCCGCTTGGTAATTTTTTGCACACGTATAAATCTGTTCCGCCACTGCCACCATTTCTATCGCTGGCAAAGTAAAGTGTATTGCCATCGGGGCTTATGGCGGCAGCAATTTCCGATCCGTTTAGCGAGTTCACATTGTCTCCCACATTTTCGGGTTTATCAAAATTGTTGTTTTTATCGCCATAAGAAATATAAATATCATCCACATTAGTGTAGTTGTTATAGTAGATAAGCATTACATCTCCACTCGATGAGAGGCCAACTACTTCTGCATCGCCCGATTTAGGATTTACGGGAGAACCGATATTCTTCGCTTTGCTGAAACTGCCATCTTTTACTTTAGAAATATAAATTTTTGCACTGTAGCTTCCATCGCTTTGTTTTTCCTCGTTTATTTCCGGTCTGCGGCTGTTCACTAATAAAAAACTTTCATCGGCAGGCACAAACGGAAAATAATCGGCATAAGGTGTATTAATGTTTTTGCCCAAATTCTCAAACGTAACATCTAACGGAAACTTCATCAGCTCTTTTGCATTGTAACAATATTGAATTTGAATTTCTGCATCCTTTAAATTTTCAGGCTTACCTTTTCCATCTTGTTTAAACTTAGTAAATGTTTTAATTGCATCATCAAAGCGGTAGCCGAATTGGTAAGCACGGCCAAGCAAGTAAAGTGCATCGGGTTCGTATTTTGCCATGCGTGTTACAATTTCTAAATACGGAATTGCTTTCGCTTTATTTATGTTAGTGTTTAAATAACAAACAGCCACACGGTAATTGTATTTTTCGTTTTTAGGTTCTTTTTCTAAAAGTTCGAGATAGTCTTCAAGGGCATCTGCAAAATTGCGATTCATGAATTTTTCGTTTGCCGTTTTCGCATCCGCATCTTGCGCATTCGCAGAGGCGGCAGCAGTTAATAGAAGTATTAAAAAGAGTAAGCGTTTCATGGTTTGTTGTTATTTGTGCAAAGGTAAAAAACTAAGTTAATTTCATTTTAAGTTGTTCGGCTTTCGTTCTATCTATTTTTCAGGGGTTAATAACGATTGTTGTATCCGTTTTGCATACTTTACAGAGTCAATTTTTTCTTTTTGTTTTTCCATGTGAGCAGGTGTTTTGGCAGTCATCGTAGTCGGTTTAAAATTACGTTACAAGTTTCTTTTATCTCATCTGTTGTGATGGTGAGTGGCGGTGCTAAACGCATGCTGTTTGCATTAAACAAAAACCAATCAGTAATTAATCCATCGGCAATACAATCAGCAATAATTTTTTTACAGTATGCTTCGGTTTCAAATTCAATGGCAATAAGTAAACCTTTGCTGCGTGTTTCTTTTATGCTTTTGTGTTTTAATAGCTGGAGAAATAGTTTTTCTTTTTCAGCAATTTGTTCAATCAAATTTTCATTGATAATAAAATCGAGTGCCGCTTTTCCGGCAGCACAGCACACAGGGTGCCCGCCAAAAGTGGTTATATGCCCCAGCGGAGGATTATCGGCCAATTGCTGCATGTTCTCAATAGATGATACAAATGTGCCAAGAGGCATACCGCCTCCCAACGCTTTTGCTAAGCAAATTACATCGGGCGTAACGCCATAATGTTCGTGAGCAAATAATTTTCCGGTGCGACCCATGCCGGTTTGTATTTCATCAAAAATGAGTAGCGCACCTGTTTCATTGCATCTTGCTCGCAGCAGTTGCAAGTAATTTTCTTGCGGATTAATTATACCAGCTTCTGCTTGTATTGGTTCCACTACAACGCATGCAGTTTTATGGGTTATAAATTTTAGATCATCAATATGGTTATAACGTATTTGTAATGTATCTGGTAATAGTGGACGATATGCGTTTTTAAAAAACTCATCGCCCATTATGCTAAGTGCGCCATGGGTGCTACCGTGATACGCATTTTTAAAAGATATTATTTCTCTTCGTGCTGTAACACGCTTGGCAAGTTTAAGTGCACCTTCAATTGCTTCGGCCCCCGAATTGGTGAAATAAACCGATTGCAATTTTTCGGGTAAATGAGAGCAAAGCAATTCAGCAAAATTTATTTGTGCCGATTGAGCATACTCACCATAAACCATGAGGTGCGTGTGTGCATCTACCTGACTTTTTATTGCATCCGCCACCGCTTTATTCCCATGTCCCACATTGCTTACTGCAATACCAGAAATAGCATCAATATATTTTTTGCCATCGGCATCAATCAAGTAAATTCCTTCGGCTTTTACAAATTGCAAACCAACTGGATTGTTACTGGTGGGAGCCAAATACCTTTTAAATTTTTGGAGCATCTCTGTTTCAGATTCGCATTTTACGATTCAATTTTTCCATCACGCATCTGTATTTTTCTGTCGGCCATGTTAGCCAATTCTTCGTTGTGTGTAACTATCACAAATGTTTGATTTAATTTTTCGCGCAGCGATAAAAATAAATTATTCAATTCTCGGGCATTAGCCGAATCTAAATTTCCGGATGGCTCATCAGCAAAAACTACAGATGGATTATTGATAAGCGCTCGTGCAATTGCTACACGTTGCTGTTCGCCCCCAGAAAGTTCATTGGGTTTGTGTGTCAGTCTGTTTTCGAGGCCGAGTAAGGTGAGTAGTTCTTTTGCCTTTTCTTCGGCAATTGCTTTTTTAGTTCCGGCAATAAATGCAGGCATACACACATTTTCTATTGCCGTAAACTCGGGCAACAAATGATGAAACTGGAATACAAAACCAATTTTTTGATTACGGAATACCGATAATTTTTTTGCGCTCAGCGAATTTATTTCGGTGTTACTGATGCTGATGCTGCCGCTATCTGCTTTATCTAATGTGCCGAGTATGTGAAGCAGCGTAGATTTTCCTGCGCCTGACGAACCAACGATAGCCACAATTTCGCCCGCCCGTATTTCAACATCAACGCCTTTTAGCACTTGCAGATTGCCGTATTGTTTGGTTATGTTTTTTGCGACTATCATTTTAATGTAGTTAAAAATAAAAAAATCCACCCGAGCTGAGTGGATTTCTTTTTATTGAAATTAACGGATTACAATACTTTGCTCCTTAAATCGGTTATTGCTTTGCGCAATGCATCTAAATCGGCAGGGCCAAAAGTTGGTTTATTAGCAGCGTTAAAAGCCGGCTCAAATGGTTTTAACTCTGCTGCAAATTTGTCAATATCGGCATTGCCCTTATAAGCAGTAAGTAATTCTTTAATGTAGTTTACCGTGTAAGCGTGCTCATACAAATCGTGGTAAAGTCCTTTTGCTTTAGGGTCGTCCTTTTTAATGTTAATGTTTTCGGCAGCTACATAAATTCCTTCTATCCATCCGCCACAAATCATAAGCACTGCTAATTGTGTACGTTGGTTCGATTGCATATTGCGTTCTGCTTTATCGTAAGCTTTGTTTATCATCATGTCAAGCGTATCAGATTTGCCTAAACTGCTCAATAATTGTTTTACAAATTCAGGATCGAATGATGAACCAATGCCCAAATCATTTGCAAGTTTTGATAAGCCATTTAGGTATTCTAAAGCATCTTGTGTTTGGTTATAAGCACAAGCAAAACCTAAATCGGCACCAAAAGCGCCAAGTCCCATTGCTTTACCATAGTTGCCCGAAAAACCACTTGCTTTAGATGATGATAGCATGCTTGATTTATTGTAAGATAGTCCGGCAGCAGCAAATTTTTTGCCTAATACCGATGGTTGCGGAATTTTTGCACGAATGGTTGCCATATCGGCTAATACTTCGCCTTTCACAGTGTCTTTTGTGTCTTCACGGTCGGTTAAAAATTCGTTTTGCTCGGCAGCACCGCAGCTCATTAATACAAGTGCAATTGCCGCTGCTAATACAGTAAGTGTTTTTAAGTTTTTCATAGATTGATTTTAAGAGTGTGCAAATTAAAATAATATCGGTGTTAGTTCAAAAATAATGTTTTAAATAATTTTTAACCTTCGTTAACTACTCCCATCGCACAAAATTTATCAATGCGCTGTTTTATGAGTTCGGCAGTTGGCAGTTTGCTAAGTTCCCCAATGTGTTTGAGGATGGTTTGTTTAACGGTTTCAAATATTTCTTGTTGGTTAACGTGTGCTCCACCTAATGGTTCGGGCACTATGCCATCAATAAGTTTGTTGCCAAACATATCGTTAGGAGTAAGTTTCAAAGCTTCGGCAGCTTTTTCCTTGTGTTCCCAACTGCGCCATAAAATAGATGAGCACGATTCGGGTGATATTACCGAATACCATGTGTATTCAAGCATCAATACTTTATCGCCAATGCCAATGCCCAGCGCACCGCCCGATGCCCCTTCGCCTATTATGATACAGATAACAGGCACTTTTAGCTTTGCCATTTCAAATAAATTACGAGCTATCGCTTCGCCTTGCCCACGCTCTTCGGCCTCTATGCCCGGAAATGCACCCGGAGTATCAATAAGCGTAACAATGGGCTTGTTAAATTTCTCGGCTAATTTCATCAGGCGTAGTGCTTTGCGGTAACCTTCGGGGTTAGCCATCCCAAAATTGCGAAGCTGCCTCATTTTAGTATTTATACCTTTTTGATGCCCGATAAACATCATTGTTTTTCCGTTCACCTCGCCAAAACCGCCAACTATTGCTTTGTCATCTTTAACGGTGCGATCGCCATGCAATTCCATAAAACTGCCATTGGTGATGTAATCAATATATGCTAAAGAATAAGGCCTATCGGGGTGGCGCGATACCTGAACACGCTGCCAGGCAGTAAGTTTGCCATAAATATCTTTGCGTGCCTCGGCTATTTTCGTTTCAATTTCCGAAACCGTTTTACTTACGTCTACTTTGGTTTTTTCGCCCGATTTTTTAACTTTTTCAAGTTCCTCTATCAGTTCTTGTATAGGTTTTTCAAAATCTAAAAAATTCATTGGTCAAATTGGTTTTTTAAAAGGATGGCTAAAGTAGTAATTTTTGGTTACACCTACTTTGGCTTTATATCGCACAATAAATTGCACTTTATTTCGTTGTTACCCTACTGTTTTTCCTTTATTGTAAATATGTATATTTGCCGCGGTTTTAAATGAAAAAAACACTATCCATAATTATATTAGCTGCCATAGCGCTCTATGGCATAAGCAGTTGCAGCGATTACGAAAAACTGCTGAAAAGCAATGATTATGACAAAAAATACCACGCAGCATTAAAGTATTACGATGAAGGCGAGTGCAGCCGAACGCTCTCTATTTTAGAGGAACTAATACCTATTTACAAAGCAACAGCCCGTGCCGAAACCATTTATTATTATCACGCTTACTCTAACTACTGTGTGGAAGATTACGTGCTTGCCGCTTACTTTTTCCGCAACTTTGTGAAGCTTTATCCTAATAGCAAACATGCTGAAGAATGTGCATATATGAATGCATATTGTTTCTATCAGCTATCGCCACGTTATACGTTAGACCAAGAAGACACTAAAATGGCGATTAAAGAAATGCAATCGTTCATTAACCGTTTCCCTAATAGCAGCCGCATAGAGCAATGCAATAAGCTAATAGACCAGATGCGCGGCAAACTCGAGAAAAAATACTTTGAAATAGCTCGGCAATATTACCACACCGAAGATTATAAGGCAGCTATTACAGCGTTCCAAACCCTCTTAAAAGACTTTCCTGATACCAAGTACAGGGAAGAAGTACTTTTTTTGAGCGTAAAATCGAGCTACCGATATGCCAAACTAAGTGTGGTTACTAAACAAGAAGAAAGATATAGCGCTACTGTGGATTTTTATTATAAATTTGTGGTCGCTTTCCCGCAAAGCAAATATGCCAACGAAGTGGAAGGTATGTTTACTGCATCGCAAAAAGCAATAGAAGAAATAAAAATAACGAAAACAAAAAAATAAAATGGATTACAAAAAAACCAGTGCCGACCAATCAACTGTTACGCGTAACACCAAAGCAATTGAGGCAGTAACCGGAAATATTTACGAAAGCATCTCTATTTTATCGAAACGTGCTAACCAAATTAGCGCAGAGATGAAAGAAGAACTTACCTCTAAATTAGAGGAGTTTGCTACGCATACCGATAACTTGGAAGAGATTTTTGAAAACCGCGAGCAAATAGAAGTATCAAAACATTACGAAAAAATGCCAAAAGCATCCGCTATAGCTATTTCGGAGTTTAATGAGGATAAAATTTATTTCCGTAATCCTAATAAAGCATAATCTCAATCTTTTTTAAAATGGCCCTCACGATTAACCTCTTGAGGGCTTTTTAGTTTAATGCTGAAAAATAAAAAAATACTAATAGCCGTTTCGGGAGGCATAGCTGCCTACAAAACACCTATGCTGGTGCGTGCGCTTGTAAAAATCGGTGCCGAGGTTAAAGTGGTTTTATCTCCATCGGCTAAAGATTTTGTTACACCTCTAACCTTAGCCACTGTTTCAAAAAATGTAGTTTATTCCGATTTTGCCGATAATAAAACTGGTCAATGGGCTAATCATATTGAACTTGGTCTTTGGGCCGATTACATGGTAGTAGCTCCCGCCACAGCCAATACCATTGCAAAAATGGCAACCGGCCTGTGTGATAATTTATTGATGGCCGTTTATTTATCGGCACGTTGCCCTGTGTTTTTTGCTCCGGCAATGGATTTAGATATGTATAAGCACGCCACCACTCAGCAAAACATAGCAACACTTTTAAAGCACGGCAGTATTTTAATAAAACCTGTCAATGGCGAATTGGCAAGCGGCTTAGTGGGCGAGGGCAGGATGGAAGAGCCCGAAAACATAGCTGCCTTTATTGATAAATACACATCGGCTAATTTACCATTAGCCGGCAAAAAAGCATTGGTAACTGCCGGCCCCACATACGAAGCTATAGACCCTGTTCGGTTTATTGGCAACCATTCAAGTGGCAAAATGGGATTTGCCATTGCCGAACAATTAGCCAATGCAGGAGCTGAAGTTACGCTTGTGTGCGGTCCTAATGCATTGCCATCCGCTAAGCACATAAAAAGATTAGACGTTGTAAGTGCCGATGAAATGAAAATTGCCTGTGAACAAAACCATGCTGCAAATAATATTTTTGTTTTTGCAGCAGCCGTTGCCGATTACAAACCGATAAATGCCGCAACTAAAAAGATTAAGAAAGGCGATGGCCTAAATACCATTGAATTAGCCGAAACCACAGATATAGCAGCACATTTAGGTAAACTTAAAAAGCCCGAACAATTGTATGTGGGCTTTGCTCTCGAAACCGATAACGAAGATGCCAACGCAGTTAAAAAACTAAAAAATAAGAACCTCGATTTTATTGTGCTTAATAGTTTGAACGATAAAGGTGCCGGCTTTAAAACTGATACCAACAAAATAAAAATTATAGACAGACACAATAAAACCACTAATTTTGAGTTAAAAGATAAGCGCCAAGTGGCGCAAGATATTGTAAACTATATTATTCAGTTTAAAAAATGAATTTTAGCAAGTATATATTGGTTTTTGTTTTAAGCATTAGTACTTCCAATTTTTTGCAAGCGCAAGAGCTTAACTGCAATGTGCAAATACTATCGCCTACCATACAGGGAACATTAGAGAAACGTATTTTTCAAACCTTGCAGCAGCAAATTTTCGAATTTGTGAACAATACCCGCTGGACGAGCGATGTGTTCAAACCCGAAGAAAAAATAGAGTGCAGTTACACCATCACCATCAATAAAAAGGACAACGACATTTACGATGCCAATATACAAGTGGCTGCTAATCGCCCGGTGATTAATACTGCTTACAAATCGTTAGAGTTAAATATTATTGATAATAATTTAAAATTTCAGTACATCGAGTTTCAGCCGCTTGAGTTTAAGCAAACGGGGGCTAACACACAGTTAGTTGCTGTGCTTGCTTACTATGCTTTCATCATTTTGGGCACTGATTACGATACCTATTCGCTTGAGGGCGGAACAGCAAATTTTGTAAAAGCGCAACAAATAGTTGCCAATATGCAAAACACTGCTGAGGTTGGCTGGAAAGCATTTGAAGGAACCAAAAACCGCTACTGGTTGGTAGAAAACACACTTAACCAACAATTTAAACCCATGCGCGAGTGCATGTATAAATACCACCGCTTGGGTTTTGATGCAATGGCAAAAGATATGATTGCCGGCCGTGCAGCTGTGGTAGATGCACTTATGTTGCTCAATACAGTTTTTCAGTTAAAGCCGGGCTCATATAACATGGCGCTGTTTTTTCTGGCTAAAAACAAAGAGATAGTAGAATTATTTATGCAAGCGCCCACCGATGAGAAAACCAAAGTGGTGAACTTGCTCACCCAAATAGACCCCGGCAACAGCAATAATTATCAAAAAATAATGCAAAGCGGTAATTAAGGGATTAGTTGCTTTTTTTCAACTCATTTTCCAAGCGTTCCACTTGCTTTTTTTGCTCGGTAATATCGCTTTCTATGGCAATAAATTTTTCAATGTTTCCTTTAAAATCAAGCACCGGTGTTATGGATAATGAAAGCCAATAGGTTTTCCCTGATTTATGATAATTAAGTATATCTTCTTTAAAAGTTTGTTTTTGTTTTAGTTTTTCGCGTATCCGCACCACCGTTTCCTTATTTGTTTCGGGGCCTTGTAAAATACTGCCGGGCTTTTTGCCTTTCACATCTAAAAAATTGTAACCTGTAATTTGCTCAAAACCACTGTTAACCCATTCAATGTTGCCATCTTTATCTGTAATAATAACTGCCTCGTAAGTTTTGCTGGCAACATCGGCAAGCATTTTTGAATATTTGTCGGCAAGTTGCATCCGCTCGTTAATGGCTTGCATTTGGTTATTGAGTTTTGATTTTAAATCGGCAATAGTTTCATTTTTCTTTTTTAATGAGAATACTATGGTGCAGATAATTATAAAAGCAAGTGCGAGCGAAACAATGAGTACAATATTCATATTTGTAAATTTTACCGAAGGTAACAAAACAAGCGCAAACATAGTTTCGGTTTTTATGCGATAATCTTATAAATTTGAAATCCTAAAAAAACAGAAATGGCAACACTCACATCCGTAAAAAAACTTGAAAACTACGCTCTCGGAAAATTTATATCAGGCGATGGCGATGGGCAAATGCTTTATAACGCAATTACAGGCGAAGAGTATGCTTCGGCATCGAGCAAAGGATTGGATTTTGCCGCTATGTGTAATTATGCTCGCACTGTGGGCGGACCAAAATTGCGTAAGCTTACTTTTCAGGAACGCGGCTTAATGCTGAAAGCACTTGCCATGCACTTGATGAGCAAAAAAGATTTGTTTTATAAAATTAGCTGGGCAACAGGTGCAACCAAAGCCGATAGTTGGGTAGATATTGAAGGAGGTATTGGTAATTTATTTGCTTATTCATCATTGCGCAGGCAGTTTCCTAACGAGTCGTTTTGCTTGGAAGGCGATGTGGCACGATTATCAAAACAAAATACATTTATCGGCCATCATATTTGTGTGCCCAAAGAAGGCGTGGCAATTCACATCAATGCATTTAATTTTCCGGTGTGGGGTATGTTAGAAAAAGTTGCCGTTAACTGGTTTGCAGGGGTGCCTGCAATTGTAAAACCGGCAACTGTAACTTCGTTTTTAACCGAAGCTGTAGTGAAAGAAATTATTGCAAGTAAAATTTTACCTGAAGGTGCTTTACAGCTCATCTGCGGAAGCGCAAACGGAATTTTAGACCACGTAATAAACCAAGATGTGGTTACATTTACCGGAAGCGCAAGCACCGGAAAAATGTTAAAATCGAATGCCCGATTACTCGAAGAATCGGTTCACTTTAATATGGAGGCCGACTCGCTGAACGCTTGTGTGCTTGGTGATGATGCCGTGCCAGGAACTTCTGAGTTTGATATTTTTATTAAAGAAGTGGTGAGAGAAATTACAACCAAAGCCGGACAAAAATGTACGGCTGTGCGCAGAATTATTGTGCCCGAAAAATTAGTTGACGATGTGCAAAAAGCAATTGCCAAACGATTAGAAACAAATGTAATTGGCGACCCAAATGTGGAAGGAGTTCGCATGGGCTCACTTGCCGGCCAGTCGCAATTACGCGAAGTACTCGAGAAAGTAGATTTATTAAAACGCACACAAGAAATTGTGTATGGCGATATGGCAAAATTAGAAGTGAAAGGTGCCGACAAAAACAAAGGCGCTTTTATTTCGCCATTTATTTTTGTCAATACTAATCCGTTTAAAAATATTGATTGTCATAACATAGAAGCATTTGGCCCCGTTAGTACTATTATGCCCTACAAAACTATTGACGAAGCGATAGATTTAGTAAAACTCGGAAAAGGTTCGCTCGTGAGTTCGATAGTTACAGCAAACGATAAAACTGCCAAACAATTTGTAATTGGCACTGCTTGTGTTAATGGCCGAATATTGGTTTTGAATAACGATTGTGCTAAAGAAAGTACCGGACATGGCTCACCAATGCCAATGCTGGTGCATGGCGGACCAGGTCGTGCGGGTGGTGGCGAAGAAATGGGTGGCAAGCGTGGCGTGTTTCATTACCTGCAGCGCACCGCTATTCAAGGTTCGCCTACTACAATTACTGCAATCACTAATCAATATCAAGTGGGCGGAAAATACATACAAACCGATGTCCATCCATTCCGCAAACATTTTGAAGAATTACAAATAGGCGAAACTTTAATTACTAAAACACACACCGTTGCCGAAGATGATATTGTAAATTTTGCCGAACTGAGTGGCGATAAATTTTACGCTCACCTGCAACCCGATTCACTTGAGGGAACTATTTTTAAACGCACCGTTGCACACGGATATTTTGTTTTATCGCGTGCTGCCGGATTATTTGTAGATCCGCCTAAAGGGCCGGTGCTATTAAATTACGGAATTGATGAATGTAGATTTACCAAGCCCATTTATCCGGGTATGACTATTGGCGTGAGATTCACTTGCAAAGAAAAAATATCGAACGATAAGCCGCTTAAATCCGCTAAGGGTGAAGAAGTGAAAGTGGGCATTGTAAAATGGGTGGTTGATATTTATGATGCAAGTACCGAAGAAATGAGAAAAAAATACGAAGTGGATTTAACTACAGGCGATACAGTAGGGATTGCCACCATTTTAACAATGGTTAAACTTAAAAATCAATAGTTATAAAAAATCAAGTGCGTTATCCTCTCTTTTCTCTACTAATTTTTTTTTCTGCATTTAAGTTCTCGGCAGCAGCTAAAGTTAACACCGACTCGCTAAAGGCGCTTGTTTTAACGAGTGCTAACGATACTAACAAAGTAAATCTCTATTATAAACTATCAGGTCAGTACGATTATTTTTCATCTAAAGAAAAAGTTACCTATTTAGTTTCTGCTCTTGAATTATCACAACAGATAAATTTTGAACGTGGCATTAAACGCAACTCGTTTGTTCTTATTACCGTTTTGTTTCATCGCGGTATGTACGATTTATCAATGCAGTATTGCCTAAAATATTTGTCGTACCTCGAAGAAAATAATTTCACCGATGACATAGATAAACTAAACAACACCATTGGTAATTTACATTACAAGCAAGGAAATAACGCGGAAGCATATAGCTATTATCAAAAAGCAAAGCAGTACTATTTAAAAATTAACGACCAAGATAATTACGGAAAAGTGATGAATAATATCAGTTTAATTAAGCAAAGTATTAACGATTTTGATAGTAGTTTTTATTATTCTAATCTCGCTATTGATGCCTTTACTACTACCGATAATAACTTGGCAAAAGCAAATTCTATTTTAAGTGTTGCATTTATACTCAACAAAAGAGGCAGTGCCAAACTTGCACTAAAAAAAGCAAACGATGCATATCAAATTTACAAAACAAATAATGTGGCGCTCGGAAAATTCAATTCACTTATCACCATTTCCGAAATTTATAGTGCTGCAAAGCAATACGATTCGGCAATTGTTAATTTAAGTGCAGCCAAATTTTTGGCTGATACCATTAAGCTTAATCATTTATATCAGGAATTATACAGGCAGTTGGCCGACAATTATTTCAACATTGGCGATTTTAAAAATGCTTACAACATGCAAGCGCTTTACAGCCAATACACCGATACAGTTAATACTGCAAAAATCAGTGAAAAGGCAATAGAGATGGATGTGAAATACGATATTTCAAAAAAAGAAATAGAACTTAGCCGCATTCAATCAGAAAAAAAATTGCAACAAAACATTTTAATTGTAGTGAGCTTGGGACTTTTGCTTTTGCTTGCACTCACTTTTTATATTTTTAAATTGCTGAAGGTAAGTCGCATGCAAAAGAAAGCAATTGAGGAAAAACAAAACGAAATTTTAGATAGCATCCGTTACGCAAAACGTATTCAAACGTCTTTGCTCACTCCCGAAAAGTATATTGAGAAAAATATAACAAGATTGAAAAAATGATGCTCATTTATAGTTCGAACAATTGCTACTCTTTTTCTGATATAGAACACGCATTAAAGCTTGGCGGTAAGTTTAGCGATACTTTTATTGCCGTTAGAAAATCGGATAATGCTAAAGTGATTTTAAAAAGAGCTTCACTTTCTGTTGCTAAAAGTGATGTTGCTTTAAAACGATTTTATGATGAAGCATCTTTAAATACTAATTCAAAAATACTTGCAGCTTGTTTCGAGTGTTTTGAATTTGAAGGAAAACATTATTTGGTTCGCGAATACGTTGAAGGAAATAGCTGGAGAGAAGTTTCAAAAAAAGTAAAACTACAAACTGAGCATTTACAAATTGCAATAAGTTGTTTGCAATGCATTGCTGAATTACACCAATCCAATATTATACATCGCGATATTAGGCCAGATAATTTTATCTTAAAAAAAAATGGTAACGAATGGCAAGCAGTTTTAATTGATTTGGGTTTGGCAAAAAATCTAACCGACAAGAGCGAGAAAAAAGTTCCGTTTTCGCTTATTTATTCTCCGCCTGAGCAAATTATGAATTGCAATGCTGCAGTTGATTTTACTAGCGACATGTATGCTTTTGCGGTTTCGCTTTACGAAATGCTTACGCAATCTGTTCCGTTTTATAATGCCAACCCAGAACTGATGATGCACTTGCAAATTAACACGCCACTCCCCGAAAATAAAAAAGTGCCAACCCCAATTTTCGATTTGTTAAAGACAGCTACAAGCAAGCATAAATTTATGCTTCCAACAAATAGATACAGCAAGCAGCAATTAATAGAACTATTTTTGGCAGCAAATAATAGTCGAATCGCATCTGCTAAGGATTTCATTAAATCAATTCACGAAATACCAAGTTTGTAGTTATTCACATTTGCCGCAGTTTATTAACAGATGTTCCACCATCATAAAATATATATATTTTAGCGTAACTCCATCAGTATGAATGTGAAAGAGGATTCAAAATTCGATTTCGTATATATTCTTTTTAAAGAAATGATGCGGTACGATATGAGCTATTTGTACCATGGCAATTTTTCTACCAATTTAACGGATAGTATTTTGTCGTTTTCTGAAACATGCTTGGATACTATTGGCGAATCAACTAAAGTGAGGAAGAAGGTTTATTTTATCATGGTTGAATCGTTGCAAAACATTACACGGCACGAGGAGCGAATAGAGCAATTGGATGCTGATAGAGCAAGTTATTTTGTATTGCAAGGAATTAACAACGGCTATTTTATTACATCCGGAAATTTTATAAAAAATGAAGCTGTAAAGCATATCAAATCGCGTATTGATATGGTTAATAGTTTAGATCCTGATTCGCTTAAATTATACCAGCAAGAAGTATTAGAGTCGGGAACAATGTCAGACAAGGGTGGGGCTGGCTTAGGGTTGATTGAAATGGCGCGTAAATCCGGCAATAAATTGAAGTACGAATTTTCGGATGCCGATAAAACTCATTCTTATTTCTACAGCCAGATAAAAGTTACTTCCGAGAAAGATTCGCCAGACGTTGATCAGAAATACGATGATAATTTTATTAATGCAAAAACAACCCACGAACATCTACTCCAAAATAAAATTAATATTGTTTATCAAGGTGGATTTAATAATGAAAACGTACAAGGCATTTTAACCATGATAAATGCTGCTGGCGATGGAAACTCCAGCTCGTTTTCAATCAGCGATAAAGCATATCAGGCAATTTCTGAATTATTAAAAAATATTTATTTGCATGCCGATTGTTTTGAAATTGATGCAGATAGTAAACCCGGAATTTTTATGCTTGGCTCAGATAAAGACAGCTACCAAGTGGTAACAGGTAATTTAGTTAAAAAGTTAAAATCGGATGCGCTTCTTGCAAAAATGAAAGATGTACTTGCTTTAGATTCTAAAAAAATTGAAGAAAAATATAAGCAGCTGATGAAAAGCGCTGCAATATCAAAGAAACAAAATGTGGGTGCCGGTTTTTATTTAATGTCGCTCATCAGCAATAATTTAATTGATTATAGTTTACAACCGGTAAGCGATGAGTTTGATTTTTTTACTTTCTCGGTAAAAGTTAAAGCAAATTAATGCTGCTAAAAAAGCAGTGTTTCAATTTCCTGTCGCCATATAAGTACAATTACACCACCCACGGCAATAAGCGCACCTACAATTGATTTAAGGGTGGGAACTTCTTTATTGAAAATATAATTAAGCGGCAAAACAAAAATTGGCACCATTGATAAAATGGTTTGTGTTACCGATGGTCGGTCGCTCATGAGCGAAACCGCAAGCATGGATAATGTTACGCCCACCACCGGCCCGAAAATAGTTCCTAAAATGGTAAGCGCAATGCCATTGTTTTTATTTTGTATAACAGATGCAGCCACTTTTAATAAATTACCGCTTACTATTGTAACAAAAAATAATGCAGCGGTGCCGGTTAAAATTCTAATCCAAGTGGCATTTACATAACTGAAGTTTTCTGTAGATGAAACATAACCTTTATTAGCTAATACTAATCCCAAACCTTGGCATATAGCGCCACATATACCATACACAATTCCTTTTTTGATGTCCTTCTTCTCTTCGCTCGTTTTTTTTGAATTACTAATGTTGAGCCAAATAACTCCACTTATTGTTATTGAAATTCCGACAAGGCCCACTAAACTTATTTTCTCGTTCACCAATATCATCCCACTCATAAGTGCAGCGGCAGGTGCAAGTGCACTAAATACACTTGCTAAGCGCGGCCCTAAAGTAACATACACCTTAAATGAAAAGTAATCGCCAATGGCAAGCCCCACAATGCCTGATAAGCCGAACCAAAGCCAATGTCCGCTTGTTGGATTAGAAAATAATTGTGGTAAAGAAGTTTTGAAAAATAAAAAAGGTATAATACTCATCATAACCAGCGCGAGCAAAAGCCGAAAATGATTTACGGCATTTACACCCATCCTATGCGATGCAGCTGTAAACGGAAAAATGCAAATACTCCACGATAAAGTGGTGCACAATGCTATCAGTTCTCCCAAATAATTTTGTAACATTAGTTGTGCGAATAATTTCGTTCGCCAAAAAGTAAACTGCCCACTCTAATCATATTGCTGCCTTCTTCTATCGCAATTTTGTAATCGCTGCTCATTCCCATTGACAGTACATTTAATTTGTAACCGTTATTATTTAGTTTATCGTGAAATTTTTTAAGCGATTTGAATTCGGTGCGTATTTTATTTTCGTTAGTAGTATTAGTTGCCATTCCCATTAAACCGCTAATGTTTATGTTGTTCATTTCTTTAAATTCTTTTGATGACAAAACATGCTCGGCCTCTTGAATTGAAAAACCAAACTTGGTTTCTTCATCGGCAATATATATTTGCAAAAGACAATTAATTATTTTGTTGTTTTTTACTGCCTGTTTGTTTATTTCCTGAAGCAATTTAAAGCTATCCACACTATGTATTAGCGTTACGAATGGAGCAATGTATTTCACTTTGTTGGTTTGCAAATGACCTATTAGGTGCCATTCAATATCTTTTGGCAATTGCTCGTATTTGCTCACCAGTTCCTGCACTTTGTTTTCGCCAAATATTTTGTGTTCACTTGCGTATGCTTCCATTATTTTTTCAATGCTTTGGGTTTTACTCACTGCAATTAAACTAATATGCTTAGGAATACACGATTTGAATTCTGAGATTTTTGCAGCAACACTCATTCGGCAATGCTGTATATTACAAGAGCGCTTCGCATTTTAGGTTCCACCCAAGTGGTTTTTGGTGGCATAATATTATTTGTATCGGCAATCAGCTTTAACTGTTCCATTGCTACGGGATATAGGCCAAATGCAACTTTCGATTTCCAGTTGTCAACTTGGTTTTTTAATTCATCCATTCCTTTTATACCAGATACAAATCCAATTCGCTTATCAGTTTTTAAATCAATAATATTTAAGATGGGAGATAAAATATGCTCAGTTAAAATAGATGCATCCAAACTTCCTACCGGATCGTTTTTCACCACTCCATTCTTTGGTGTAAGCGAATACCAGTTGCCATCCATGTACATACTGAAATTGTGTTTTTTTTCAGGTTTGTAAACGGTAGTGCCTTTGTCTTCGATTTCAAATTTTTCTGAAATTTTTTTTAGAAAATCTTTTTCCGATAAACCGTTTAAATCTTTTACGGCTCTGTTAAAATCAAAAATCTTCAATTGCGTTTCAGGAAAAAATACACCTAAGTAGAAATTCCATGCTTCGGTGCCGGTGTAGTTTTTGTTTTTTTCTCTGCGCAATTTTCCGAGCAGGGCAGATGATGCCGATCGGTGATGACCATCGGCTATATATACAGATGGTATTTGCGAAAATCGCTCTTCAATCAATTTCACTTCTTTTGCATTACTCACCACCCACAAAGTGTGTCGCACTTTGTCGGTAGTTGTAAAATCGTAAGTTGCTTGTCTTTTCGTTTCAGCTTCAACTATTTCGTTTGTTTTTTCATCATCAGGGTAACAAAATAAAACGGGTTCGGCATTGTAATCGCACACTTCCAAATACTCTTTTAGTTTTTCTTCGCGCTCGGTAATTGTTTGCTCATGAATCTTAATGTTGCCGTTAAAATAATCATCTATTGATGTGCAGGCGATAATACCTGTGTAAGTGTTTTCGTTTTTTATTTGCCGATAGATATAATAGCTTGGTGCGGCATCGCTAACAAAAACAGAATCATTATGGAATGCATTGTATTTTGCTTTTATTTTTTTTAAGCGCTCAATGCTGCCAGGCTTTGTTTTTTTTCCATCAAAAAAATCGGGATTAATAACGTGCAAAAACGAATAAGGATTGCTTCGCAGTTTTTCATACAAATCGGTTTTGCTGTAATTATCAACCGAGCGCGATGCCACCAAATGAACCAAGTGGGCAGCAGGCCTTATTGCTTTAAATGGAATTATAGTTGCCACTTTATTGTAATTTGCTGATGATTAATTCGGCTAATTCTATTCCTATTCGTTCTTGTGCTTCTTCAGTGGCTGCACCAATGTGTGGTGTTAGTGAAATTTGTGGGTGTGATAAAATTTCTGCAATTGGTGTTGGCTCGTTTTCAAAAACATCGAGGCATGCGTGAGCTACTTTTCCGCTGTTAAGTGCAACAATTAAATCGGCTTCGGCTATAACGCCACCGCGTGCAGCGTTTGCAATAATTACACCCTTTTTCATTTTAGCAAATTCATTAGCGGTAATCACTTTTCCGCCAGGTACATGCAGCGAAATAAAATCCGATTGTATAAGTAAATCATCAAATGCTATTGTATTTATAGTTACGTTCACTGCATTTGCTCCTGCAATTTCTAACGTAACGGTTGCTCCTTTAATAAATGGATCGCTGGCAACTACTTTCATTCCACAGCCCAATGCAATTTTGGCTACACTTTGTCCAATTCTGCCAAACCCGATAATGCCTATCGTTTTTCCTTTTAGCTCAATGCCTTTAGCGTATTTTTTTTTCAGCACATCAAATTGTGTTGCGCCTTCTTTTGGCATTTGTCTATTACTATCATACAAAAACCGAACAGCATTAAACAAGTGAGCAAAAACTAATTCGGCTACCGAGTGAGATGAAGCGGCAGGAGTATTTACTACATACAAGCCTTTGCTGCGAGCATATTCCACATCTATATTATCCATGCCCACGCCACCACGACCAATTAATTTTAAATCGGGGCAGGCGTCAATCACATCTTTTCGCACTTTGGTAGCGCTTCTAACCGTTAGCCCAACATATTTATGTTCATTGATGGCCTGCGTCAAATTTTCTTGCGCCACTTTTTCAGTGATAACTGTAAATCCTGCTTTTTCAAGTAATGCTTTTCCGGTTTCGTCTATACCATCGTTAGCTAAAATTTTTTTCGACATTGTTTTTGTTTTATTAAAAAACCGAAACCTCTATTAAAAGCTTCGGTTTATATTATTAATTCATTGATTTAGTTAAGCAAATTTTTTCTCAAACTCCGCCATCACATCTATCAGCACATTCACACTTTCCATTGGCAGTGCATTGTAAAGCGATGCGCGGTAGCCACCTACATCGCGGTGGCCTCTGATGCCACTTATGTTTGCAGCTTTCCATAGCTTATCAAATTCAGGTTCCAACTCTGCTTTGTGCATCACGAAACATACATTCATATTACTGCGGTCTTCTTTTTCGCACACAGCGGTAAACATACTGTTACGTTCTATTTCGTTATAAAGTACATTTGCTTTATCGTTATTTATTTTTTCAATCCACTCTACACCACCATTTTTTTTTAACCAGCGCATGGTGAGCAACGAAACATATATTGGGAAAACTGGAGGTGTGTTAAACATGCTATCACTTTTAATGTGTACGCGATAATCCATCATGCTTAACATTTTACGTTCTGTTTTTCCGAGTAAGCGCTCATCCACGGCTACCATTGTAGCACCGGCAGGGCCCATGTTTTTCTGAGCTCCGGCATAAATTAATCCAAACATTTTTCCATCTACTTTGCGTGAAAAAATATCGCTGCTCATATCGCACACAATAGGGCAACGGGCAATAGGCCAGCGCCTAAGTTGTGTTCCATAAATGGTGTTATTAGATGTAATGTGTAAATAATCTAATTCATTTGAAACCGGATATTGCTTAGGTATATAACTGTAGTTTTTATCTTCGGATGAAGCAAGAATTTTTACGTTACCTATTAACTCAGCTTCTTTTGCAGCTTTACTTGCCCACACGCCTGTTTTAACATAGCCCGCAGTTCCGTTGCTACGCAATAAATTATATGGCACCATTGCAAATTGCATGCTTGCGCCACCGCCTAAAAACAACACTTTATAATTTTCGTTCAGCATTAACAACTCGGCAGTTAATGCGCGCGCTTCTTCCATCACTTTTTCGTAATTTTTACTTCTGTGCGAAATTTCGAGTAACGATAAATTCATGTTATCGAAATTGATACAAGCTTCTGATGCTTCTTTTAAAACTTCGGGTGGAAGTATTCCGGGACCTGCGCTAAAATTGTGAACTTTAGTCATAATTACTGTTCTTTTTGTTGTCTTATCTGAGCCGAAATTAAATAAGAAAACAATATGCAGGGCTATTTTTCGCATAAATAATATTTTACAGTACTTTTGGTCCATGGCTGGCAACAGTTTTGGACAATTATTTAAGCTCACCAGTTTTGGCGAATCGCATGGCGATGCCTTGGGTGGCATTATTGACGGCTGCCCGGCTGGATTGCCTATTGATATGGATTTTATTCAGCACGAGCTTAACCGCAGACGGCCGGGGCAATCGCACATTGTAACACAGCGCAAAGAAGAAGATAAGGTGCAGTTTCTTTCGGGCATTTTTGAAGGCAAAACTACCGGAACGCCTATTGGTTTTATCATTGAAAACCAAAATGCCAAAAGCAAAGATTATGATCACAATGTGGATGTTTATCGCCCATCGCATGCCGATTACACTTACGATATAAAGTATAAAAACCGCGACCACAAAGGAGGCGGCAGGTCATCGGCACGCACCACTGTGGCATGTGTGGTGGCAGGCGCTATTGCCAAACTTATTTTAAAACATCATGCCATTTCTGTTTCGGCTTACACAAGCCAAGTGGGCGATATAAAACTACTGAAACATTATACCGAACTTGATTTAACTGCCACCGAGACTAACCCTGTGCGCTGCCCCGATAAACTGATAGCAGAAACAATGCTGAATAAAATTGAGCAGGTGCGTAAAGATGGCGATACAATAGGCGGAGTAATTACTTGCGTGGTGCAAAATATGTTGCCCGAATTAGGTGAGCCGGTTTTTGACAAACTGCATGCCGATTTGGCTAAAGCGATGCTGAGTATAAATGCTGCAAAAGGATTTGAATACGGCAGTGGTTTTGAAGGGGTAAAAATGCTTGGCAGCCAACATAACGATGCTTTTTATTTTACAGTGGATAAAAGTGCAGAAGGCGAAGTGCGCACAAAAACAAATAACTCAGGCGGCATACAAGGCGGCATAAGCAATGGCGAAGATATTTATTTTAGAGTAGCATTTAAGCCCGTAGCCACCATAATGCAAAAACAACAAACAGTAAATGCAAAAGGCGAAACGGTGGAAATGCAAGGCAAAGGCCGCCACGACCCTTGTGTTTTACCTCGCGCAGTGCCAATAGTAGAAGCTATGGCCGCATTGGTTTTAGTAGATCATTTACTGCGAAATAGAGCGAGTGTGCTTTAGTAGGGTATTTTTACTTCTTTCTCTCCATTCTTAAACCTCTTTCATTGAGAAAGTCGTTTATGTCAATAAATTTTACTCCGTTCTTTTTAGCTACAGCAGGAATTTTATTGTGTTTCGTTTTGCTTTCATTAGTAATCAAAACGCAATTGTGAACCTTGCAATATCCAATCAAGTAAGGGTCTGCTTCTTCTTTTCCTTCTGCTTGTTTCTTAGCATCAAAAAATCCTGTGCTGTATTCTTCGTTTACAATTGGAATAGCAGCATTGATACTTGCTCCATCAGTTTTTACAACAAAATGTTTCTTCCATTTCTTAACCCAATTCTTTAAAAAATCTTGCTTCCCTTCGTAACTGTTTATTTCATATTCAACAAAATCAATTGTTCTGAATGTGCCTTGTGCAATCATTTCTTCAACTTCATCCCAAATAGCTTTGAACACGGGGTTATCATACTTGAACAAGTAGTCAAGATTGATTAGTCCGTTTGTATCAATGACATAAATTGTCTGCCCTTGGTTGAAGTCTAATTGCATTATCAGGCATTCAATAGTTGACGGGTTTTCGGAATGTAGGAAAACTTAATACCCAAAAAGTCAGAGAGGTCTTTCATGTCAATCCGATTTTGGTCAAATGCTGAAAATGCAAGTGAGATATATGTTTTGCCTTTTTCTTGTATTGCTTCTTTAGCAAGATTTCTTCCTTCGGGAACTTTTGCTCTGCCGAATGTCGGCTTGTTCCATGCCAGATGTTTCTCGTTGTAAAATGCTGCCGTGGTCAATTTGTTTTCAAGCAAACTTCTAAGAATAGATAAAGGCCCAGCATGAAAATAATTTCCAAGAACAGCCAAATCTTTTAACCTCCAAATTATATTTCCTGCTTGCTTTTGTTCTTTCACAATATCCATTTGCACAATTTCAGCAGAAGGAATGATGACTTCGCCTGAAAAAGCGTTACACCATTTTTCAATTTCAATAGTTGATTTCTCTGACAAGTCGCACAAACCGCCTTCGTTTAAAATGATGTGTCCCAATTCATGAAACAGCGTAAATATTTTTGCTGTTGTTTGTTCGCCACCTCTTTTAATTCCAATGATTGGAATTGTTTCATCGATTAATGAAAATCCTCTCAGTTTGTCTTGGGTCAAACTCAACTGAAATACCGCAACACCTAGCGATTCAACTTTTTCAATGTAGGCTTCTAAAGCATGATTGATATTTTTGATTTCCCTCAACTCGTCAAGATTCAAAAGCTTGCGAAGTTTATTTGCAATCAATTGAGGTTGGTCTTTCAGGGATGCAAAAAAGTCGAACTTAGGAATTTCAATTCCTAATTCTTGTTTGAGTTCAATGTATGATTGAGATAATGCACGGGCTTTGCGAATTGCCATGATTGACTTTACGTGAAAGTTGCCAAGGTCTTTTGAATCAATTGTTCTTCTGTCTTTTGGTAATGGTTTTTCTTTTGGTGGTTCTTTCAGTAGTAATGTTGCAATGGTTCGTTTGTATACTTTTGAAAACTCTTTCAATTCGTCTAAAGTGACAGGTTTTTCCCCTTCTTCCAACTGAGTCAATCTCTTTGAAGATACTCCCGTTTTTTCTGCTGCTTGATTGCGATTCAGAGCAAGCGATTCCCTTGCCCAAATGAGGACTTTGTGATTAACTTGAATGTTTGTATTGTCAGACATATAGTTCAATCAAACGATTGCGAAGCTTTAGAGGAAAGTTCAATCAACTGCTGGTATTCGGCAGGAGTTAAATCGTTATAGTAATAATTAATGGGGTTAACTTTTTCTTTGTTTTTAATTACTTCGTAGTGCACGTGTGGTGCGGTAGATAATCCTGTGCTGCCTACGTAACCAATTATTTGTCCGCGTTTTACTTTTTGCCCCACAGTTACAGCAATTTTGCTCATGTGGCCATATAAAGTTTGGTAGCCGTAATTGTGATTAATAACCACATGGTTGCCATAACCTTGCGCTGTGGCATCGGCACGTTCAATAATGCCATCACCGGTGGCGTAAATAGGAGTTCCGGTGGGGCAGGCAAAATCCATTCCGGGATGAAATTCACTTGTTTTGTAAATAGGATGTGTGCGCCAGCCAAAACCACTAGGTGCATGGCGCAATTGCTTGTTAGAAACCGGCTGTATGGCAGGAATAGAAGCTAACATCTTCTCTTTGTTTTTGGCAAGTTTACTCAATTCATCAAACGATTTGCTTTGGATATACATTTGCTTTGCAATGCGATCGAGTTTTTGAGCAGTTTCCACAATGATGTCAGAGTTTTTAAAACCTTCTAAATCTTTATACCTATCCACACCGCCAAATCCGGCTTTGCGAATATTATCGGGTATTGGTTCCGATTCAAATACTACACGGTAAATATTGTCATCGCGGTTTTGCAAATCGCTTAGCACGATAGTCATGTTATCTAATCGCTTGCTCACAATTTCGAACTGAGTGCGAAGGTTTTCGATTTCGCGTTGTTGTATTTTTTCTTTTGGGCTGGTAAAGTAATTGTAGGCAATAAAAATGGTAACGGCAGCAAATACGGTTCCGGTAGCAATATAGGATAGCGCACGCCACACATATTGTTTCACCGATTTTTCTACTTTTTCGTACGATAAGGTTTTAGTATTAAACCTGTATTTTATCTTCGACATTTATGCCGTTTATTTTTCGGAAGCCCAAATGTAGTAAATAGGAGCGCTAATTGCAAAGCCGTTTTGGCATTTAACATTTATTAACGAGCGGTGCTTTTAGCATGTAATTATTGGATGCAGATTTTTAATTCATTTTTTATATCGGGTTCTTTTTCGCTGATGTTAAAAATTACACTCATTGCGAATGCGCGAATGGCAACCGCCTCATTTTCATTCATCAAAATTTTAAAACAGCTGTCGGTAGCTTTGCCTAAATGTTTTCGTGATATTTCTATCAACTGAATCGCACGCGATGACTTGCATTTATAAAAAAATGTCAGTATCAACTTGTTGGTACTATAGGACAATACAAAATAATTTGTTTTTGAGTACCACAACTTCTTTTTCATTTAACCAATGGTTGAAAATTTGTTTACGGTCTTTAAAATCATTGATATAAAAAGATGAAAAAATCATGTTTTGGCAAAGTATATTATAAATACTTTTTTGAAATGCCGATATGTGTTTGTTCAATTTCTTGTATCATTCTATCCCAATACAATAGCGTCAGCGTATTTTTCTTAATATAAAGAAACGATATGTGGCTATTAAGCAAATTATAGTGCCGCTCGTTAGATAGTATTTTTGTGAAAATATGGCAAGTAATATTATGAATTATTGTAAAAGAAAAAACCTCTCCTTTTTAAGGGAGAGGTTTCTTCAGGAAATTATCTTGAGATAATTTATTCGTTACTTCCTGTGTTTTTTTCAGATTGCTCTAAATCTTTTTTCAAATCAGAAAGTGCGCTTAAATCGCCAAGTGTAGATTTCTCTGAACTATCTTTAAGTTTTTTTACAACTTTTTTGGTTTCGTTACGTTCAGATTTTTTGTCAGCAGACTTTTCTGCTTTTTCTTTTTCTACTATTTCTTCGTGTAAGCGAGTGTGTGAAAGAACAATTCGTTTTTGTTCTTTACCGAACTCAATTACTTTAAATGGTAGTTTCTCTTCTGCTTTTGCGCTTGTTCCATCTGCTTTAGCCAAATGACGGCTTGGGCAGAAACCCTCCACACCATATTGCAACGATACAACTGCACCTTTTTCAAGCAAGTTTACAATTGTTCCATCATGAATTGATCCTACTGTGAAAATAGTTTCAAAAACATCCCATGGGTTATCTTCCATTTGTTTGTGGCCCAATGAAAGTCTGCGGTTTTGAACATCTACTTCTAAAACCACTACTTCCATTTTCTCACCAGTTTTGGTAAACTCAGAAGGATGTTTTATTTTTTTGCTCCACGATAAATCGCTGATGTGTACTAAGCCATCAATGCCTTCTTCTAATTCTACAAATACTCCAAAATTAGTAAATGCACGAACTGTGCCTGTGTGCTTAGATCCTTTTGGATATTTTTCCATTATGCTCATCCAAGGATCGGGTGTAAGTTGTTTTATACCAAGCGACATCTTACGTTCTTCTCTGTCGAGTGTTAAAACTAACGCTTCCACTTCATCGCCCACTTTCAAGAAATCTTGTGCTGAGCGCATTTGTTGACTCCAACTCATCTCCGATACGTGCACTAATCCTTCGATACCTGTACCTACTTCAATAAATGCACCATAGTCAGCCAATACAACTACTTTGCCTTTTATTTTATCGCCCACTTTTAAGTCAGCGCTAAGAGCATCCCATGGATGAGCAGAAAGTTGTTTTAATCCAAGTGCAATACGTTTTTTCTCGTTATCGAAATCAAGGATAACAACATTAATTTTTTCATCGAGCTTAACAATTTCTTCCGGATGATTAATGCGACCCCAAGATAAATCGGTGATATGGATAAGTCCGTCAACGCCACCCAAATCAATAAACACACCATAAGAGGTGATGTTTTTAACGGTGCCCTCAAGTACTTGTCCTTTTTCAAGTTTGCTGATGATTTCTTTTTTCTGTTGTTCAATCTCAGCTTCGATAAGTGCTTTGTGTGATACAACTACGTTTTTAAACTCTTCGTTTATCTTCACCACTTTAAACTCCATCGTTTTGCCCACATACACATCGTAATCGCGTATTGGTTTCACATCAATTTGCGAACCCGGCAAGAACGATTCGATACCAAAAACATCCACAATCAATCCGCCTTTAGTGCGACATTTTACATAGCCCTTAATTACTTCATCAGTAGCTAATGCTTCTTTCACTCGCTCCCACGATTTAGTTGCGCGTGCTTTTTTGTGTGATAAAACAAGTTGTCCTGTTTTATCTTCGCTGTTTTCAATAAACACTTCCACTGTATCGCCCAATTTTAAATCAGGGTTGTAGCGGAATTCTGATAATGATACAACTCCATCAGATTTGAATCCGATGTTTATCACTACTTCTTTACTGTTTTTAGAAACTACAGTTCCTTCAACCACATCATTGTTATTGATGGTTTTGATGGTTTTTCCGTAAAGTTCTTCCAGTTTTTCTTTTTCGGCTTTAGAGTAGTTCTCTTGTTTCTTACCGATTGCATTCCAATCGAAATTTTCGAGTGGGTTTACAGCATTTGCTGTTTCTTTTGTGTCTGCCATGTTAGTTTGGCTTTGTATCACATCAGGCGGCTGTGAGGGTTTTACGTTTTAGCACCTGCCTGCAGGCACTTTCTTAAGGACAGCGAAGATAATACTTTTTAGCAAACAGTTTAAAAGAAATTTGCCTCTATTTTTGGAGTCAAGAATCTATGCGTTTATCTGATTTTACTTAGCACATCCACAGTTTTGTTAAGCATGGCATCTGTAAAATCTAAATGGGTTACCATCCGAACTGTTTGCTTGCCAAATGCGGCAACTTTTATTGATTGCTCGGCAAGTTTATTTACAAAATCGGCAGCTGTTATTCCGCTCTTTAAATTGAAAATAACAATATTGCTTTCCACCGGCAATATGCTTTCAATGTATTGTTGCTTGGCCAGACATTCTGCTAATTGGCCGGCTCGCTTGTGGTCATCTTTTAACCGTAGAATATTATTTTCTAAAGCAAAAATTCCGGCTGCTGCAAGGTATCCGGCTTGGCGCATACCACCACCAAATACTTTTCTTACTCTGCGTGCTTGTTTTATAAATGCAGCATCGCCAAGTAAAACCGAACCAACGGGCGCGCCTAATCCTTTGCTCAAACATACAGATACCGAGCTAAACAATGAACCCATTTTTGCAGCCGTTTTTTCTATTTCGGGTTGCGCATGGTTATCAGTTAATTTTATAATTGCATTGAAAATTCGTGCGCCATCTAAATGGTATTTTAGTTGATGTCGCGTGCAGACATCGGCAATTGCCTCCATTTCATTAATTGTATAATAGCTGCCACCTGCACGGTTACAAGTGTTTTCTATTGATACAAGAGATGTTTTAGTTAGCCAATCGTAATTGGGTTGTATGGCTTCATCCACTTCTTGCGCACTTATTTTTCCTGCTTTTCCGTTTAATAGTTTTGCTTGTACGCCTGAGTTAAAACTAATTCCACCAGTTTCGTAATTATAAATATGCGCAGTGGCATCGCAAATTAATTCATCACCGGGTTGCGTGTGCACCTTTATTGCTATTTGATTTGTCATCGTTCCTGATGGGCAAAACAAACCTGCCTGCATCCCGAACATATTTGCCAATTTTTTTTCAAGTTCAATTACAGTTGGGTCTTCGGCAAAAACATCATCGCCCACATTGGCATTTTGCATCGCATTAAGCATTTCTTTACTTGGTCGTGTTACGGTATCGCTTCGCAAATCAATCAGCATACTTTTTATGTTTACATTTATGCGATTAAATTAATAATAAATCAAATGTGCCGAATCATTCTTTTACTTTGTGCTTTGTTGCTAAGCGATGGTGCATTTAGCCAAAACAAGTATTGGGTTTTTTTAAAAGATAAAAAAGGCAGCACATTTAATCCTTACGAGTATTTTGATAAGCTGGCCATAAAGCGAAGATTAAAGCAAGGGATTAATTTATTTGATTCTACTGATTTTCCGCTTTGCGATGATTATGTGAAAAAAATAGCAGCGCTTGCTGATTCAGTTTCGTGGAGCACGCGGTGGTTTAACGCAATAGCTGTGTATGCCGATGAAGAAAAAATTAATACCATATCGCAATTGCCATTTGTGAAGCAAATAAAACCAATGGATAATTATTTTAAAACCGCTTCGTTAAAAAATATAAACACAGAATTATCGGATACTGATAAAGATTTGCTGAAAGGACAAATAAAAAGTTTGCAGGGCGATTTTTTCATTAATAATAAATACGATGCCAAGGGAATTAGAATTGCGATACTCGATGCCGGCTTTTCATATTCCGATAATTGCGATGCGCTCGATCATATTTATCTCCGCAAAGGTGTGATTGAAACGTATGATTTTTATAAAAAGAGCAGTAACGTATATAAGCACGATACGCATGGCACACAAGTTTTTTGCTGCCTTGCCGGAATTTTTGATTCGGTAAATGTGGGTTTAGCTGCAGGTGCCGAATTTCTATTAGGCCGCACTGAAGATGCTATGAATGAACGAATGGCCGATGAAGAATATTGGCTTGCTGGATTGGAATGGGCAGATAAGATGGGTGCAAAAATTGTGAGCAGTTCACTTGGTCATGCTTGGTGGTTTTATTTTACCGAAAACATGGATGGAAAAACAAGTATTGTTTCGCGGGCTGCAAATATGGCTGCGCGCAAAGGAATGCTTGTGGTTACTGCAGCAGGTAACGAAGGCAATAATCCTAATTGGAAATATATATTAACTCCGGCTGATGCCGATAGCGCTTTATCTATTGGCGGCATTTCGCACAGCACGGGCATTCACATTGGTTTTAGTTCTTACGGCCCCACTGCTGATGGACGAATGAAACCCAATGTGTGTGCTTATGGCGAAGTGCTTTCGTTTGATGATGAAGATGAGTTTGTGGAAGGAACATCCTTTGCATGCCCACTTGTAGCAGGTTTTGCAGCATGCGTGTGGCAAAAATTTCCTGATTACACTAATATGCAACTGTTTCATGAAATTGAAAAATCAGCATCGCTCTATCCTTATTATGATTACGCGCACGGCTTTGGTGTGCCACAGGCATCTTATTTTTTTGATAAAACAATGCAAATGCCCGATACCACTTTTGATTTTGAATTTAAAACAGGATGTGTAGAAATTATTGTACGCGAAAAATACATAAACGATAAATGCGCCAAAGCAGATATAATGTATGCGCATGTGGAAAACGAAAAAGGAAAATTAGTTGAATATTTTGTGTGGGAAGTAACTGAGAAAAAAGTGAAAAGATTCTACCTTAATATTTCTAATTTCTTTGTTGATACAGATAAAGACCGAGATTTAAAAGAAGGTTATAAAGTAATGGTTTACTACAAAGGATTTGTGAACACATATATAGTAAAGTAAGATGAAAAAAAACATTCTGTTCTTATTGATTTTTTTCACCGTTGCATCTTTCGGGCAGCGAACATTGTTAACCCAAAATGTGGACAGCAATTATAGCAAATCGAAATACGGACCAAATCGTTTTTTTTATTCCTATCAGTACATGGCAATTGGACAATATGTAAATACTGATACAGTTAAAGCGCCAAGCAAACAATCAATTGGTTTTAAATACGGAACCAAATTCAAATTTAAAATTTGCAATTACTATGCAATTGGCTTAGATATTAATTACGATTACACGTCTTATAGAATAAGACAAGATTCTACTAAAATTTTACCCGATAGTAATTTGCATTTTCGTGAGCGGATAAGTTTCCAATCAATTAATGCAGCATTGTTTAACCGCTTTAACTTTAAAAAACGTGGCGACAGGTTAGGCACTTATCTCGATTTGGGTGCTTATTACGGCTGGCTTTACAGGGGCAATCATTTCACTAAAGATAAAAACCAATACAATTCACCGGGTTATTCTAAGTACACAATCGTTAGAAATAAAAAAGTATCGTACGTTAATAATTATAATTACGGTTTTTTTGCACGGCTGGGTGGCGAATACCTTTCGCTCAATGTTAGCTATCGTTTTTCTGATTTGTTTGTAAAAAACTATATCGTTAACTACCCCGAATTACCACGCTTGTTTTTCGGACTCGAAATTCGCCTGGCGCAATAATTAAAGTTTACGCGCAATCATCAATCCATCTCTCACCGGAAGTAGTAAATTTTCTACTCGCTTGTCGGTATTTATTTTTTTGCTGTAATTGTAAATAGCTTTTGTATCCACATCCATTTTACTTTCGTTATCCAAAACTTTTCCGCTCCACAAAACATTATCGGCAATAATAAAACCACCTTTATTTACTTTATCAAAAACCAAATCGTAATAATTGCTGTAGTTTTCTTTATCGGCATCAATAAACACAATATCGAACATAGCATTAATTGAGGGGATCAACTGCATGGCATTGCCAATTCTGTAATCTACTTTTTTATCAATACCTGCCTTTGCAAAATAGCTGCGTACCATTTTTTCTAATTCTTCATTGATATCAATGGTATAAAGTTTGCCATCATCTGCTAATCCCTCGGCAAGGCAAATTCCTGAATAGCCGGTATAAGTTCCTATTTCTAAAATATTTTTTGGTCGAATCATTTTGCTGAGCATACTTAACACACGCCCCTGCAAATGCCCCGATAGCATGCGGGGCATCATTACTTTTGCATACGTTTCGCGGTTTAATTCTTTTAATATTTCGCTTTCGTCTTGTGAATGGGCTAAAGCGTATTCCTCAATTTGTGGGTTTAAAAAATCCATATCTGTATTTTTTGCGCTAAAATACATTTAATATTATCGCTAACACATAATTCCGATTTGCCTTTGTAAAAGGAGTAGTCAGGACAATTACTAATAAGTGCAAAGATGCGTTATTAACGATGTGCTGTTTAAAAGTGAATTAACGCACATTAAAATCAACATTCATTTTATTGAATTTAGTGCAGGTTTATGAACATCAAACAAACTACCCTGAAAATATTTTCAATAATCATTTTATTATTGACTGTATTTTTGTCGGCTGCCGAAGCGCAGAAAAAGAAAAACCAAACTGGCGAAGAATTATCGCAAGCCGAAATGGATTTGTGGGATGATGCGGAATATTTTTACGAGCAAAAGAACTACATGAGGGCACTACAAGGGTTCGAGCAGTTAGTAAAAGCCCATCCTAAGGACGCATACTTTAATTATATGGCGGGTGTTTGCTATTTGCATAAGAGCGATGAAAAAGAAAAATCATTACTTTATCTATTGCGAGCAGATTCAATTGACCATAGTTTGCTTGAGATAGATTATTTCCTTGGCAGAGCAAACCACCTTAACTATAAATTTGACGAAGCAATTATTTACTTCAACAGTTTTATTGGCAGCAAACCGAAACCCGATAAAATTATAACCGCACAGCGATATATCGAATATTGCAAAAACGGAAAAAAGTTAGTTGATGATGAAGTCGAAGCGCAAATAGATAATATTGGTAATATTATTAATACTGCCGAACAAGAGTATGTTCCCACTATATCTTCAGATGAATCGGTTATGATATTTACCTACAGAGGTAAAAAGAGCACAGGCGGATTGATGAATGCAAAATTTGAATCGGATAAGGATGGCGATTATTACGAAGATGTATTTATATCTACTAAAGTTGACGACCAGTGGATTGCGCCTCAATCAATAGGAATAAATATTAATACTAAAAACCACGATGCAAATATTGCGCTATCACCTGATGGACAAATGCTTTTTATTTTTAGAAGTACATCAAAAGATAAAGGCGATATATATGTGAGCAAGTTAAACGGCAGCACTTGGGGAGTTCCGGTAAGAATGGGCGAAAGTATTAACACAAAATATTGGGAAGGAAGTGTTACAATTTCATCGGATGGTAAAACACTTTATTTTGCATCAGAAAAGCCGGGCGGGCTGGGTATGCGCGATTTGTATCGCTCTTACTTATTGCCAAACGGGCAATGGAGCAAAGCAGAAAACTTAGGACCGAAAATTAATACACCATATAATGATGATGCTCCATTTTTGCATGTTGATGGACATACGCTTTTCTTTTCATCAGAAGGACACTCGAGCATGGGTGGATACGATGTTTTTTATTCTTCTTTAGATTCAGTTGGCGCATTTACTTCGCCCGAAAATTTAGGTTTTCCGGTTAACACTACTGAGGATGATATTTATTATGTAATAAATGCCGATGGCGAAAGAGGATATTTTGCATCAAATAGAAAAGGCGGTTTCGGACAGCAAGATATATACACTGTTACACCCGGATTTAAAGGTAAAAAGCCCGTGCTTGCGCTTATTGTTGGGTTTGTGAAAAAAGACGGTAATCCGGTTAACGCTAATATTACTCTTACTGATAACAAGACAGGAGAAAACAAAGGGACCTTCAATTCAAATTCATCAACCGGAAAATATTTAATTGCACTTACTCCGGGTGTTGAATATAAAGTTGCTTTTGAGGTTGAAGGGCAGCAACAGATAGAGTATGTAAATGTGTCGAAAATCGAAACATTTGTACAGGCAGATTTCAATGTTAATTTTTATTCGGAAGAATATAAAACGCAAAACAATATAGCTGTTGATACTGCGAGTAATATCCAAAACAGTATTACTCAGCAACTCAATAAATTTAATTCGGCAAATAAAACCGAATTGTGCGAAGCAAAGGTGTATAAAAACATTTTAACTGAATTTGGAATGGAGATGAAAGAGAATGTTTACTTCACTGTGGAATTAGGCACGTATGAAAACCCCAAAGATTTTAACCCGGATAAAATACGCCCGCTTGGCGCAATTGAGAGTAGAGTAGATGCTCTTGGCCACACCACTTTTTATATTGGCAATTACCAAATGCTAAGTGAGGCCGACCGACTAAAATCTAAAGTTTTAAAAACCGATTCGTCTTTTACAACTGCAATAGTATCAGTAAATGATAACGGGAAATTTAAACTCATCACAAAATATTACGAGAAAGAATACATCAATGCAGGTTGTAATGCAATGACCGAAGTACCGGTTATTAAAAATAAATCGGGAGGTATAATTGGTTTACAAGACGATGCCGAGTACAAGCAAATAGTGAAGGATAATGGCACGAAACAAATAGAAGGATTAGAATACAAAATTGAAATTTGTTCCACTAAAGATTCTACTATTATAGGACTTGATAAACTGAAAAAGTACGGTGAGATTCAGAAAAAAACTTACCCCGATGGTGTAACGCGCTATACAATGGGGCCATTTAAAACTTTAAATGAAGCAGAAGCATTCAAACTAATGTTGATTGAGAATGAACCCGATTTTGGTTGTTCGTTTGTAACTGTGTTTTATTTCGGGCAACGCAAAACCGTGAAAGAACAATTTAACGGCAAGCCGCCTGTTAAAGATGGCCCTTGCGAAACTGCACCACCAATGGATTATTCGTTCTTTAAAGGTAAAGACCTTAATGATACTGCTGTTTACAACCGCTTGGTGCGAATGACAGGCAACTATTGTTTTGAGGGAATAATATTTAAAGTACAGATTGGCGCATACCGTTTTCCGCAAAATTTTAAATACCCTCAAGTAGAAGAATTTGGTCCGGCCGAAATTATTAAATACGAAGATGGCATTACCAGATTTACTCTCAAGCAATTTAAAACGCTAAAAGAAGCCGAAGCATTTCGCCAAGTATGTATTAAAAAAGGAATTAAAGATGCTTGGGTAACTGCAGTGTACCAAAACAAACGAGTACTGCTTTCTGATTTAATAAACGTAAATTTTTACGGACAAACAGTAAATTAATTATTCGGTAGCGTTTACAATTGCAATTTTTTTCATGTTGCGGCTCACACACAATCGTGTAATGTTTTTTAATCCATATTTTTCTAAATCAGCAACCTCTGTCCATTTAGTATCGCTATAAAGTTCATACTTGTATATCTTACTTCCGGCAGCGCAAAAGAAAACATTACTCATAAACGAAAAATACTCAGCGCCTTTGGGCATTAGTATCACTTTGTCAAGTTCGTATTCGTTTTTATTTATTTTTTTTAAAGGAGTTATGTAAATGGTGTTGCCATCTGGCCCCGACTTAATATAAATGCCTCCGGCTGAGCCAATAAAAGTAAAGCGCGAAAGTGATTTTCCTATGCTATCATCCACAACTATAGCCGTTTGTTTTTTTAAACTGATTAATTGCAGTGTAAAAGGTTGTGTTAAAATAAAGGTAAGTAGCGTATCGTTATCTACCCAGCAGTGGTATCCTATTGAGTCTATTTTTTCTGTGAGCAGCAAAGGTGCACCACCTACTAATGGAAATTTCCATAAACGCTGTGCAGAATCTTTTTCAACGCGAACCACCGATAGATATTTTTTATCTGGCGTATATGTTGGCGAGTATTCGCTTTCAGGTGTGCTCCACACTTGTGTGGTTTTTTCTGTTTTAATGTTATAGTTATATATATCGGTTTGTGAGCTGCCTCGTGCCGATGTAAAGTAGATGGATTGTAAATCAATTGAAAACAACGGTTGATTATCATAGCCCTTGTTGTTAGTTATGTTTTTCGGTTTACCTATGCTAATTGTCCCGAGGGTATCTTTCATATCGGCTAACCAAATATCAAACTCGGGTAGTTGTGCAAATGATTGTGTTACTGAGGCAAATAGTAATGTTATGGTGATGTATCTTTTTTGCATGGCATTTATTGTTTGTTAGTTGTTTCCATTAAATCTGCAAGGGCAATGTTATTTGTATCGGCCGATGAGCGCAGATAATTAATAATGGTTTTTATTTCGTACGGGGTTTTGTTTTGGCTCAATTTGAATTTGGCTTCCACACGGGTTGCTTCTATTTTAAAACCAACAATTGCATTAAGCATTCCTCTAATGTATTTTTCATCTAAGTTTTCCCATTGGACTAAGAATGCCGGCTCGTAAAATTCGATTGTTTTTTTTAGCAAATCAATTTTATCCTCATCAACTTCAATTAATTGTGCTTTGCCATAAATGTGCACTGCTGTGTAATTCCAGGTAGGCACGTTTTGTTGCTTCTCATAAAGGGTGGGCGATATATAAGCATGCGGGCCATTAAAAATTACTAATTGCTCGCTATCAGCAAAACTTTCCCAATGCGGATTAGCTTTTGCCAAATGAGCATATAAAACTACTTTTTCGTTTTCTGTTTCGGTAACAAAGGGCAGGTGAGTGGCAACCATGCCATTATCTCCGGCTCCTATTATGGCACCAAAATTGTACTTTTTTACAAACGCAACTATCTCGTTAAAATTCGATTGTTTGTAGTAATGCGGAATATACATCGGTGAAAAAATTATTATCGCTAAATTTATAAATTAATGGCAAGATGAAAACAAGATTAATTATCATACTCTCTTTCGCGTTCCTTTTTATTTTAAAGGTATCGGCACAAAAACTTAAGTTAATTACTGCTACACAGCAAACTTTAATGCCCGGAATGGGCGGAGCAAAATACGTAAACTATGTTTTAGAATTAAAGCAAGGCACAAGCAAAACTGTGGTGATTGATTCGGTGGTGAGTGTGGCGGGCTTAAAAAAAGTAAAGGTTAATGCAACTAATGCTAAAATTACTACGCGCACATCCACTATTTACACCATTACTTACAGCAAAATTATACCAATGCCGCCCTGCTGCGGTAGAGAAAATTTGCCGCCCGTTCCCACTGATGAAATTGATTTTACCGAGGGAGTAATAGTTTATTACACTATAAATGGTAAGCGAAAAAAAATAAAGGTAAGCACATTTAAAGTGCTGGCTAATATTAACGCGCCTTAGGCAAGGCTTTTAAATCCTTTATTGTTTTTATCGGATTTTCGGATGCAAATACAGTATTGCCTGCAACTAAAACATCGGCACCTTTTTTTATAAGTTTACCTGCATTTTTCAAATCTACTCCGCCATCTACTTCAATTAATGCTTTTGATTTATGCGAATTAATCAACTGTTTTAGCTGGTGTACTTTTGAGTAAGTGTTTTCAATAAATTTTTGGCCGCCAAAACCAGGGTTTACACTCATCACGCAAACTAAATCTAAGTCAGCAATAATATCTTCAAGCGTAATAACGGGCGTGTGCGGGTTAATAGCCACGCCAGCTTTCATACCCATTGATTTAATGTTTTGAATTGTGCGGTGCAAATGCACACAAGCTTCGGCATGCACTGTTAAGTTTGTAGCACCTGCATCTTTAAATGCTGCAGTGTATTTATCTGCATCAGCAATCATCAAGTGCACATCAAGTGGTTTTTTTGCATGTTTTTGTAATGCTTTTAAAAGCGGAAAACCAAACGATATGTTAGGTACAAATACGCCATCCATTATATCAACATGAAACCAATCGGCAGCACTGTTGTTTATCATTTCAATATCGCGCTGTAAGTTGCCGAAATCGGCTGATAATACGGATGGTGCAATTAAGTGTTTCATGGTGAACAAATGTAAAAAAAAAGCTGCCGAAGGGAGAGCTCGACAGCTTTTTCACCAATTAAACTAAACTAATAAAAGTTTTAAGACCCCAAATATGCTTTTAGCAGTTTGCTGCGCGATGTATGTTTTAATCTGCGAACTGCTTTTTCTTTTATTTGACGGACACGCTCGCGTGTAAGGTCAAACTTTTCACCTATTTCTTCTAATGTCATGGCATGTGTTCCGCCTAAGCCAAAGTACATGCGTACCACATCGGCTTCGCGAGCCGTTAAAGTAGTTAATGAGCGCTCTATTTCTCTGCGTAAGGAGTCGGTTAACAATCCTTTTTCGGGGCTTGGGCTGTCATCGCTTTCAAGCACGTCATACATATTGCTTGCATTATCATCTGAAGTTTGCAATGGTGCGTCCATTGATACATGGCGGCCACTCGAACGCATTGACTCTTTCACTTCAATCTCGGTAATATCAAGAATTTTAGCTATTTCGTCAATGGTTGGTTCGCGTTCATACTCTTGCTCAAGTTTCGAAAATGTTTTATTTATCTTGTTTATCGAACCTATTTTATTTAGTGGAAGGCGCACAATACGTGCTTGTTCTGCCAATGCCTGCAGTATAGATTGGCGTATCCACCACACTGCATACGATATAAATTTAAAGCCCCTTGTTTCGTCAAAACGCTGTGCAGCTTTTATTAAGCCTAAGTTACCTTCGTTAATTAAATCGGGCAAACTTAAACCCTGGTTTTGATATTGTTTTGATACCGATACCACAAATCGGAGGTTGGCGTTCACTAATTTCGAGAGTGCTAATTGGTCGCCTTGCTTTATTTTTTTTGCCAATTCTACTTCTTCATCTGCAGTTATAAGTTCAAGGCGGCCTATTTCTTGAAGGTATTTATCGAGCGAAGCGGTTTCGCGATTGGTAACTTGTTTGGTAATTTTTAGTTGTCTCATGCGTAATTGGGGTTAAGGGGTTGCCACTTTTACGATAAGACTTTATAAAGGTTACAGTTTTTTACTATTTATTTTTTAGAACATTATTAGCAATTGGCTTGGTTATTTATCAAACATTACACGGTTTCCTTATATCAATAACGGTTAAATACCAATTGCTGCCATAATAGTTAAAATAATAAACGTAGCCATAGGTGGTAATAACAGTTTTGCCTATTGCTGCAATTGCTTTTTCGGCATAAAACTGATCTTCGGCTGAAAGGTTTCCGTATTTCCATATTTCGCTTGCGCTTAAAATATTAGTGTCTTGCACATAGCTGCCTGCCTTGGTATATAACAGTGGCGAATTGCAATCTATCATCGGCAGTGATTCGGTTCTTAATTGCCCATCGTAGCTGATGGTGGCCGCCATGTTTTCGAGCAGTTGGTTATACTCACGGTCGTCAGTCTTTTGTATTCTAAACTGTGGCATTGCGCCATCCTTGTTCTCAATAATTAAGAGCCCAAATTGTGGTGATATAAAAGCATTCAGCTCATCAAAGTTCTGGGAGCCAATAGTGTTTATTATAGCACCAAAGCGTTGTTCAAAATTTACAATAGAGTCAGCTCGATTCATGGTTTTTAGCGGTATGCTATCTTTCTTACTTTCTTTAGCAAATTCATTATTGATATTGCTGCATCCAAAGAATAGTATTGTAAAGGTGAAAATGAAAATTAGCTTCATTGTTTCAAACCTACGCAAAAAACATTGATTATAGTTTTTTGTAAACGCAGTCATTAATAAACGGCTATTGTGCTGTGATAAACTCTGGTTAGAATAACTATAACAGTCGAAACTGTGGCAACCACAATACGTGAATCAGTAATCGTTCAATCAATTAAAAGCGAGCATAGCAAGTAAAAGTTTCGACAGCAGTAAACTGCAGGTAACAAAACTATTACATCGTAAATAATGCGTTTGATTTTATCAGCAGTATTGGCAATTTAAACCAATGCGTAGCAAATAATTAAAATTAGGCGGGCAGGATTGAGGTGGGGCGTGGGTTAAAATACAAGTCCCGCTTTTATTGCTATTGCCTCGGCACACTTTTGTCCATCAATGGCAGCCGAAATAATTCCCCCGGCATATCCCGCACCTTCCGCACAAGGGTAAAGGCCTTTTACCTCTATATGCTCGTAAGTGTTTTTATCGCGCGGGATTTTTACTGGCGATGATGTGCGCGATTCAACTCCGTGTATAACAGCTTCATTGGTATAATAACCTCTCATTTTTTTACCCACATTTTTAAATGCAGTTTGTAGTCGGCTATTAAAATGCGGATGCAGCAATTGGTGCATTGGTGCCGATGTTATACCCGGCTGGTAAGAGCTAATCGGCAGCGTTGATGATAGTTTTCCTTCGCAAAAATCAACTAATCGCTGGGCAGGCGCAGTTTGGCTTTCGCCACCCGCAATAAAAGCCATTTTTTCAAACTCTTGCTGAAATGCAAGACCTGCCAAAGCATCGTGCTGCTCATAAGGTTTTAAATCAAACATGTCAATTGCCACCACAATCCCTGAGTTTGCAAAAGGATTATTTCTTTTTGATGGCGACCAGCCGTTTGTAACCAGTTCGCCCGCAGCAGTGGCGCATGGTGCAATTATTCCGCCCGGGCACATGCAAAAAGAAAATACTCCACGCCCGTTCACTTGCTCCGCCCAACTGTAAGCAGCAGGTGGTAAAAGTTCATCGCGTGTAGTACTGCGATATTGTATGTTATCAATAATACTTTGTTCGTGTTCTACACGCACTCCCATTGCAAATGGTTTAGCTTCAATTTTTACATTGTTTTTTTTCAGCAGATAAAAAACATCACGTGCTGAGTGGCCGGTAGCTAAGATTAAATTATCGGCAAAAAATTCTTTTTCCCCGGCTACAATTCCTTTTATGTGGTTGTTTTCAATTATAAAATCAGTAAGTCGTGTGCCGAAGTGTATTTCGCCACCGTGTTTTATAATTGTTTGACTTATATCGGTAATTATTGCCGGTAGTTTGTTGGTACCTATGTGTGGATGACTTTCAACTAAAATAGCTCCATCAGCGCCATGCGCTACAAGTGTTTCTAATATTTTTGTAACATCGCCACGTTTGGTAGAGCGTGTATAAAGTTTACCATCCGAATAAGTTCCGGCACCGCCTTCGCCAAAACAATAATTAGAATCGGGATTTACAATGTGTTCTTTGTTTAGTGCTGCCAAATCGCGTCTGCGCTCGCGCACATTTTTTCCTCGTTCAATTATTATTGGTTTTAAACCTAATTCTATAAAACGCAATGCTGCAAACAAGCCTGCCGGGCCGGCTCCAATGATAAGTATTCCTTTACTATTGTGTACATCTTTGTACTTAGGTGCTATTTCGGTTTTTTGCAGAGGTGTTTCGTTAATATAAACATCGGCTTTCAGCCGTATTTTTATTTGTTTTGAGCGCGCATCTATTGAGCGTCTTAGCTTATCAATAAAAATTATTTCATTTGCTTTTACGCCAATATTAAAAGAAATGTACTTGATTAGTTGCTGCATATCCGCTTCGGTATGCAGCGGAATATCCATGTTAATTTGCTTTATCATCAGCCCTCAAAATGCAACGAGATTAAAAACAAGCGAGTGCTCATTTTGTCAATTGCATCGGCAAAAATATTAGCATCGCGTACGAGCAAGTTTTTGATGCCGTATTGGTATTTGCCTTCAATTGAAAACTTGAAATAAGGCAAATAAAAATCTATGCCAAAGCCGCCTTGCAACGACCAATCGTTTTTTTTTAATTTCACGATCACGTCTTTCGGAACATTCGAGTTTATCACATCTTTCTGCGATGCTAAATCAAAAGAGTAATTACCACCGCCAATTAAATAACACGCAAAATTATTTAATCGCTTGGATCGTATTTTTATGTTAAGCGGAAAATCAAGTATAGTTGATTCTATATTTTTTTTAAATGTAACAGTGTCAATGCTATTTCCTACGGGCATTACCAGCGTGTAGTTTAGTATCCGTTCTTGAAAAGATAAATCGGGTAAAAAACGCAGCGTAGCATATTCGTGAATACGCAAATCTGTAACGATGCCCAAATTAAAACCAAACTGTGCTGTGGGTAAAATAGCTAAAACGGTATCTACCGATGCCAAATTTTTAATGGGCGTGATTTGGAAATTAGCTTTATTAAGTCCCAAGCTAAAACCAAAATGCAACCAGTGGCTATTGTAAGTAGGCAGGTTTAATACTTTTTTCTTTTGCGAAAATGAATTAGTTGCAAAAAGAAAAACAAAAACTAAAATTATATGTAAGCGCTTAGCGAGCATTTTTAATAATAACGGCTGAATTTATAATTTATTTTGTTGCGGTGTAAATAGATGCTATTCCAAAACTTAGCTTTTGGGTTTTTATTTCGGTAAAACCATTGCGACTAAGCACTTCTTCAAATTTTTTGCCATACGGAAACGCATCTACAGAATCGTGCAGGTAGGAGTATGCTCTGCTGTCTTTAGAAAAAAGTTTTCCCATTAACGGGCATATATATTTAAAATAAAACTGATACAATTGTTTTACCGGAAATATTTCGGGTTTTGAAAATTCTAACACAGCTATAATTCCGCCTGGTTTTAAAACGCGGTTAATGTTTTTTATCCCTGCATCTAAGTTTTCAAAATTTCGCACACCAAAACCCACTGTTACAGCATCAAAACTGTTATCGGCAAATTGTAAGTTTTCTGAATCGCCTTGCAGTAATTCTATTTTAGTTTGCAAATTGAGTTTCGCAATTTTTTCGCGCCCTACTTTCATCATTTCTGTTGAAATATCTACACCTGTAACTTTTTCGGGATTAATTTTTATTGCTTCAATAGCGAAATCGGCAGTGCCGGTAGCTACATCCAATATTAGTTTTGGTTTTTTACTACGCAGTAAATTAATTGTTTTTTTTCGCCATAGCTTGTGTATGCCCAATGAAAGCAATTGGTTCATGGCATCGTATCGGCCTGCAATGTTGTTAAACATGGTTGCCACTTGTTGCTTTTTACTATCGGCAGTTGTATTGTATGGTGTAACGGTGGTGCTCACTTATTTTTTTTGTTTTTCATGTATGCTAAAGTTTCGCGCAGCAATTGTTTTTTATTAATAGGCACTACGCCCACTTTTTCGCACACTTGGCCACCCGCCAAATTAGTGATGGTGGCAATACTTGTAGTATCTAATCCGGCAGCTAAGCAAAGTGCTGCAATACTAACTACCGTATCGCCCGCGCCTGATACATCCGAAATATTACGCACCACAGCCGGAATTTGCTTTTTTGCATCGCCATCATCCACATATATACCATGTTCTGATAAGGTAAGCAAAACAGTATCTATATTTTGTTTGTCGCGAAACTGGTTCACTGCTTTTTCTAATTGTTTTTTATTGGTAACATCAAAGTCCCATTTAATGCCCTCTTTCATCTCTTTTAAATTAGGTTTAAAGAGCGATACATTTTTGTAATCCGAAAAATTTCTTTTTTTAGGATCAACCACCACCGGAATTTTTTTCTTTTTTGCTTCGCTTATCACTTTATTAATAAGTGCCGGTGTTATTAATCCTTTGTCATAATCTTCAAATATCACTACGTTCACTTTTTCGTTGCGGAGCAAGTATATAATGATGCGTAATAATTGTTCTGTTTCTAATTTAGTAATATCTGTTTCCACTTCTTCGTCCACACGCAGCAGATGATGGTTACTGCTGATAACTCGCGTTTTTGATGTAGTTATTCTTCCTCTGCATTTTAATATTCCTTTTTGCGATAATTTTTGGGTGCGCATGAGCGATAAAAAATCATCGCCCTCTTTATCTACCCCAATAACGGAACATAAAATAGGGTTAGCGCCCATTGCTTGCACGTTTAGCGCCACGTTTGCAGCTCCGCCCAAGCGTATTTCTTTTTTGTTCACCGCTACTATGGGCACAGGTGCTTCGGGCGATATGCGCGAAACTTTTCCCCACATGTAGGCATCTATCATTACATCCCCAATAATTAGGACGTTCACATTTTTGAATGATTCAAATGCTCTTATAATTTGTCTTTTGTTCATCTCTTTTATAAAACAATTGTGCTGTTATTTTAATTCTGCCAATGCGTTTTTAATGCGTTTTATTGCTTCAGCTAATTTGTCTTCGGATGTAGCGTAAGAAATACGCAGGTAATTATCATCGCCAAATGCTTCGCCCGGCACAAGTGCCACATGTGCTTTGTCTAATAAGTATGCGCATAAATCGGTAGCGTTTTTTATTACTGCGTTACCGCTGCTTTTTCCAAAGTAGGCACTCACATCCGGAAAAACATAAAATGCACCTTGCGGATTATTTACACGCAGGCCATCAATTTCTTTGAGCAATTTCACAACTATGTTTTTTCTGCTTTCAAATGCTTTTCGCATTGGTTCGATGGTTGCAGTTTCCATTTCCATGGCTGCATGTGTAGCTTTTTGGGCTATGGAGCAGGTAGCAGATGTAAACTGTCCTTGCATTTTATCGCATGCTTTCGCAATATCAAGTGGCGCAGCAATATAGCCAACACGCCAGCCTGTCATTGCAAATCCTTTTGAAACACCGTTAATGGTAATTACTCGTTCTTTTATATTGTCGAACTGTGCCATGCACTCATGTTTTCCCACAAAGTTTATATGCTCGTATATTTCGTCTGATATAATATAAATATCGGGATACTGTGCAATAAGATGGGCAATTGCTTTCAACTCGGCTTTAGAATAAACGCTGCCTGTAGGATTGCAAGGTGTGCTGAAAATTAACATTCGCGTTTTAGGTGTGATTGCTTTTTTCAATTGCTCGGGAGTTACTTTAAAATCGCTATCAATATTTGTTTTAATAACTATTGATTTGCCTTCGGCTAATTTTATTATTTCGAGATAACTTACCCAGTAAGGAGCTGGCACAAGAACTTCATCTCCGGGGTTAATTAAACTTAGCACCACATTGGCGATACTCTGTTTGGCACCGGTAGATACTACAATGTTATCGGCAGTGTAATTTAGATTGTTATCGCGTTTCAGTTTATTGGCAATTGCCTGGCGTAATTCCAAATAACCCGAAACATGGGTGTAATAACTAAAGTCGCCATCAATGGCAGTTTTTGCGGCTTGCTTTATAAAATCAGGAGTTTTAAAATCGGGCTCGCCTAAACTTAAGCTGATAATATCTATGCCTTGTGCTTTTAGTTCACGACTGCGCCTTGCCATCGCAATTGTTTGAGATTCGCTCAGACTTTTAATTCTATTAGATAGTTGCATAGAATTGGTTTGTGGTTTTAGCTAAATTTATAAGTTGGTAAAGCTAATAATTTTCAATTTAGAAAATCAGCAATTTCCGTACCTTTAACGGAGCTAAAACACAAGCAGATGAATTATATTTTGTTCGATGATAACCGCGATAATCTTTTACCGATAAGTTTTACACGCCCGGTAGCCGAAATCAGAATCGGCATTTTAACCATTCGCGAAAAGTGGGAAAAATACCTTGGCAACACCTGCTCGTTTTACACGCAAGAATACCTGCAAGGCAAATATAAATTTGAACCTACTATTGATGATGATAATGTATGGATTAACGGTAGCTTTTGCCCCAATCCGAAATTAGCGGAAGAGATTAATAACTTAAAAACAGAAGAATCGCTTTTTATGGGCGATGTTTTAATTGCACTTAATTCGGGCAAAATTACTCAAATAGATTTTACGATTGATGAGCGCTTTGGCACTTTGTTTAAAAAATTTGAGAGCCATGCTGCGCCAGTTCAAGTGAAAAATTTGTGGGATATATTTTCAAAAAACGGGGAAGAGTTAAAACGCGATTTTGATTTAATTACTCACGGCAGAAATTCTGTGGCACTGAGCAAAACTAATCAGGTAATAGGCCTTGAAAATATTTTTGTGGAAGAAGGCGCTAAAGTAGAATGTGCAATTCTGAATGCTACAAGTGGGTCTATTTACATTGGTAAAGATACTGAAATAATGGAGGGCAGCATTGTGCGCGGGCCATTTGCATTGTGCGAACACTCGGCATTAAAATTGGGTGCTAAAATTTACGGACCCACTACCATAGGGCCGCATAGTAAAGTGGGAGGTGAAGTAAACAATAGTGTGATTTTTGGTTACAGCAATAAAGCCCACGATGGTTTTTTGGGCAACAGTGTAATAGGTGAGTGGTGCAATATTGGTGCTGATAGCAATAACTCTAACCTTAAAAATAATTATGCCGATGTTAAGCTATGGCATTATGTGAAACAAAAGTTTGTAAACACAGGTTTAACTTTTTGTGGTTTAATAATGGCCGACCACAGCAAGTGCGGAATAAACACCATGTTTAATACCGGAACAGTAGTGGGAGTTAATGCTAATATTTTTGGAGCAGGTTTCCCGCGCAATTTTTTACCCGATTACAGTTGGGGTGGTGCAGCAGGTTTTACTACTTATAAAATAAGCGAGGCATTAGCCGTAGCCGAAAAAGTGATGCAGCGCAGAGCCATTGCACTTACCGATGATGATAAAGCAATTTTAACGCACGTTTTTAATTTAACTGAACAGTTTAGGAAATAAACATTAAACAACAATCCATGCTTAAATATTATAATAATCTGATGCATAAAGCAAGTATTCTTTTTTTGTTAGCTATGATTTTTGGCACTTCGCTGTATGCTAATCCCGATTCAACAGTGTATCGGAAAAACGAAGTAGGACTTAACCTTTTGCCTGCAATTGTTATTCCTTCAGTATCATCAAATCAGCGATTCGATTATAATCCGATTTTTGGTTTGTATTATAAACGCGAATTTTGTAAAAAAAATTTTCTTCGCTTCCGCTTTCAGTATTCACCGCAATTCGATATAATTAATCGTTATTCATCTTCTTATTCTGTTCCTGAAAACGATTCTATGTATTACAGCTATACACGTAATTTTGATTCTAAGCCCTTTATGCTTCAATTAAACATAGGGTATGAAAGAGTAAAGGCATTAAAAAAGGTTTCATTTTTTTATGGAGCAGATTTGTATTACAATTTTGGGCATCACAAAGTAAGTACGTATTCAGAAAAAATACTTACGCGTAATATATTTCCACCTAGTCCCAATGCAGGATCATATAGTTATATTATTGAAGATAAAAAATATACAAGTGGATTTGAAACAAAATATCAAAGTGCAGGTGCCTTAATACATGGTGGTATAAGGTACCCACTTTCAAAACGATGGTTGCTTTCAGCTCAATGTGGTCTTGATTTTAACATGTTTTATTTATCCAACCAGAAGAGTACAGATACAAACGGTAACACTTTTGCTTCCGGATTTCAAGGAATTTATAATCCTCTCACAAATTTTGAATTGTTTCCGTTGTTAAACGATATATCGGTGGTTTACAGCTTTTAATTTTTTAAAGATATAAGCTTATCTCTCTATTTTTCATCTTTCTATCATATACAACTAAACCATGCCAAAGATCGACAAACGTATAGACGCATACATCGCTAAAGCGCAACCATTTGCACAGCCCATTTTAAAAAAGCTACGCTCGCTTATTCATAAAGCTAATGCGAATATGGAAGAAACTATAAAGTGGGGGATGTCCGCTTTTTACTACAAAGGGCCAGTTTGCGGTATGGCCGCATTTAAGCAACATGCTGTTTTTAGTTTTTGGAAATATAATAAGAGGCATTTATGCCAAAAAGGCGCTCGTAAACAGATGGCACTATCATTGACTTAAACTAACAGAATATTAAAAATAATTAGTGATGAACGATAATTTTTTACCCGAAAACCTCCATTTGCATAACATTCCGGATGATGATGCCGAGTTTATTCCATTGCTTACATCCGAGGAAGAAGACCAACTTAATGCAGAAAAGCTACCTGAAATGCTGCCAATATTACCGCTTCGTAATATGGTTTTGTTTCCGGGTGTGGTTATGCCCATCACCGTAGGACGCGATAAATCAATTAATCTTATAAAAGAAGCCAATAAAGGCGATAAAACAGTGGGCGTAATTTCGCAGCGAACCGATAAAGTGGACGATCCATCATTTGATGATTTATATAAAATTGGAACCGTAGCACAAATACTTCGTGTGTTGCGTATGCCTGATGGAAACACTACTGCTATTATTCAAGGTAAACGCAGATTTGAAGTGGTGGAGCCCGTTTCTTCCGAGCCTTATTTGGTTGCCAAAGTAAAACAGTTTGTTGAAACTAAGCCCGAACAAATCGATAACGAATTTTCTGCATTGGTAAGTTCGTTAAAAGATCATGCGCTTAATATCATTAAGCTATCGCCACACATACCAAGCGAAGCTACCTTTGCAATTCAAAATATTGAAAGTCCATCGTTTTTGGTGAATTTTATTTCATCGAACATGAATGCGTCAATAATTGAAAAGCAGCGCTTGTTAGAGCTTGCTGATTTAAAGGAGCGTGCCACACAAGTGCTCTCGCATCTTACCAAAGAAATTCAGATGCTTGAACTAAAAAACCAAATTCAATCAAAAGTAAAAACCGATTTAGATAAGCAGCAGCGCGAATATTTTTTACATCAGCAAATAAAAACCATACAAGAAGAATTAGGCGGCAATAGTTTTGAACAGCAAATGGAAGAATTAAAAGAACGAGCTAAAACTAAAAAGTGGGCAAAAGAAGTAGCTGATGTTTTCGCAAAAGAAATTAAGAAGCTTGAGCGAATGAACCCGAATGCTGCCGAGTTTTCGGTACAAACTAATTATTTAGAATTGCTTTTAGATTTGCCTTGGAGCGAATACACTACTGATAATTTTGATTTAAAACGTGCCAACAAAATTTTAAACCGCGATCACCACGGATTAGAAAAAGTGAAAGAACGTATATTAGAACACCTTGCAGTTTTAAAACTAAAAGGGAATATGAAAGCGCCAATTCTTTGCCTGTATGGCCCTCCGGGCGTAGGTAAAACTTCGTTGGGCAAATCGGTAGCTGAAGCACTTGGCAGAAAATATGTGCGTATGAGTTTAGGTGGTTTAAAAGATGAGAGTGAAATAAGAGGCCACAGAAAAACTTACATCGGTGCAATGCCGGGTCGTATTTTGCAAAATCTGAAAAAAGCACAATCATCTAATCCTGTTTTTATTTTAGATGAAATAGATAAAGTAGGTGCTGATTACCATGGCGATCCATCATCGGCTTTGCTCGAAGTACTTGACCCTGAGCAAAACAGCACCTTTTACGATAATTTTGTGGAACTCGATTATGATTTAAGCAATGTAATGTTTATTGCAACCGCTAATTCGCTTAACAGCATTCAGCCGGCCTTGCTCGATAGGATGGAAATAATAGATGTAACAGGATACACTACGGAGGAAAAACTACAAATTGCAAAAAAACATTTAGTCCCTAAGCAATTAGAAGAGCACGGAGTAAAACCTCGCCAAATTAATTTTACCGATTCGGCAATTGAATATGTTATTGAAAACTATACGCGCGAATCGGGTGTGCGCGGGCTTGAGAAAAAATTAGCAAAACTTATTCGTAATGCTGGAAAAAGCATTGCTACTAAAGAAAAATATAAATTAACGCCTACCGAAAAAGAGTTGACCAAAATTTTAGGTCCTGCTCACATAAAAGATAAATACCAAGGTAACGATGTGGCAGGTGTAGTTACCGGTCTTGCATGGACTCCCGTTGGTGGCGATATTTTATTTATCGAAACATCATTAAGCAGAAGCAAAGGGGGCAAATTAACGCTCACCGGTAATTTAGGCGATGTAATGAAAGAATCAGCAACCATTGCATTGGAATATTTAAAAGCACATAGCGATTTAATTGGCCTTGCGCCCGATGTTTTTGAAAATTGGAGCATTCACTTGCATGTGCCCGAAGGCGCCACTCCTAAAGATGGACCAAGTGCTGGTATAGCAATGCTCACCGCATTAGCATCGGCATTAACGCAACGCAAAGTGAAAAAAAATATTGCCATGACGGGTGAAATTACTTTGCGTGGAAGAGTAATTGCAGTAGGAGGCATAAAAGAAAAAATATTAGCTGCCAAACGTGCTGGAATAAAAGAAATTATTTTAAGCGAAGAAAACCGTAAGGATATTGAAGATGTAAAACCTGAATATATAAAAGGTTTAACTTTTCATTACGTTACGCAAATGACCGAAGTGCTTGATTGTTCTTTGCTGAAAGAGAAAGTGAAAAATCCTGTAGATTTAAAAGTTGTAGCTTAGTGAGCTACGTACTTTTCGTTTTTTTCTAAATCCATATCGCAACTTTTACATTTGCCCGGTTCCATTGCATGGCCACACTCATAACCCATGGGGCATAAGTAGGCAGCATGTGCCGATGAATCTATTTTTACTTCGTTAGGTGCATCGGTAGGTTTGTTGCTTCCGCCACAGCTTGTGAAACAAAACAAAGCAGTAGCGAATAATACAGTGGAGAGGAGGATAGTTTTTTTCATTTTATTTTTTTGTTAATTCTTGTTGTAATTTTTTTATCAGCGCATCTTTTTCAAAAATATCGAGTTTTAGTTTTGATATTTCTAATTGCAGCGATGCAATTATTCTTCGGTTATCAATTTCGTTATCGCCCCAAATATTAGTGGTGTAAAATGGCTCTTGCGAATAATCAAAACCCATATTAGGGTCGCGAAAAAAACTATAAAGCGGAATACGCAACTCTTTCGAAATTAATTCGAGTGTGCGTATTTCAATCGTGTTGGTATCAAATGCTTGATCTAATTCTACTTCAGAGATATTGAGGTATTTGGCTAAATCTTCATACGTATATTTTTGTGCCTCTATGAGTTTTAAAATTCGTTGCTTTAAATTCATGGTAATTTATTTTACTTCTCCGCTAAATGTTTTTTGGTACTCGTCCCAAGGTATTGTTTTGTGAGCATCTTCGGCAAAATAATGCAAAACCATTTCCATCGTTTTTGCATCCATATAACCGGGTATGGCCTGTATTACGCTTAAATCTTCATCTACTATTACCGTAGTGGGATACGATAATTTATTGCTCAATAAATAGGATGCCAATTTATGTGTACCCGCAGTTGCTGAGTAATTAGTTCCGTTAAACTTTACAGCTTCTTTGCCTTCGGCATTAAATTTTATGGCGTAATATTTTTCGTTGGTATATCTTACAATCTCTTTGTTTTTGTAGGTTGACGCATCTAATTTTTTGCACCATCCGCACCAGTCGGTATAAACATCAATAATTATTTTTCTCGATTTTTTTTTTATTTTCTGTTTGTGCATCATCAAACGTAAGCCATTTAATTTCTTCGCCTTTTTTAAATGTAAAAGCGGTGGCAGAAATTACCAACAACAGAAGTGCTATCTTTTTCATGTTCGCGATAAAAAACTGAAATAAAATTAAACAATTTTATGAAGCACTACCGAGTTTAATGCTGAAACTAATTCGCCATTATCGGTAGTGAATTTGTACCTCCATTTAACGGCTGCATGTTTTTTTTCCGCATTAGGTTTTATGGATAGTACTTTTACCTGCGCATGCACAGGCATATCGGCAAAAACGGGTTTCAGAAATTTCCAATCGTTTATTTCCAATCCACATATTACAGTTTTGCCAAAAAGCGGAATCCATTTGGTGCGATGCACCAAGTTAAATACGTGCGGACCGCTGGCGATTAAATTTTTGAAAAAACTTTGTTTCGCTTTTTCTTTATCAGTATGGAATTCAAGAGGGTCGAAGGACTTGGCAAAATCAATAATTTCCTGTTCGCTTAAAACAGTTTCACCAAAATCGAAAACATCGCCTACTCTAAAAGTGTTTAAATCTAATGCGTGCATTAATTAATACCGTGCATTTTCTTTTTCAGCATTTTGTTCAGCATTATCATCACTAATCCGGCACCCACAGGAATAAAAGTAAAGATGAGGAAGAAGATAGAAATAGAATAGTGTTCAGAAATTTTGTCAATATAGCTTCCTGTTAATCCTGCCAAAAAATTTGCTATGAAAGTTGCCAAAAACCAAATACCAAACATCATACCCACAAGGCGTGCCGGTGCAAGTTTACTTACATAGGACAAGCCAACGGGCGATACGCACAATTCGCCAAGTGTGTGAAATAGGTATGCAAGTATTAACCACACCATGCTCACCGATGCAGTTTGAGCGCCTTGGGCTATGTCTCGTCCGCCATAAGCCAAAATGGCAAAACCTAAACCGAGTAATATTAAACCCATCCCAAATTTTATAGGGCCCGATGGATTGTATTTGCTTTCCCAAATTTTTGAAAATAGTGGAGCGCAAGCGATTATGAAGAATGAATTTAAAATGCCATACCACGATGCAGGTATGGCGGCAACGTCTGCCTGAAATTCCTTTCTAAGCATCCAAATTGCAATGCCCCATATAATAACAAAGCTTGTTACAATTGAAATTACTGCTAATGGAAAATCTTTTACAATTGATTTGGCTAATGAGAATAAAACCCATGTAACAAGAATAAGAGGAACGACAGTTAAGAGCGTATTGAAAATCTTAAATGTATTCGCCTGGCTCGATTCTAAAATATTGTTTGTGTAATCTTTTGCAAAAATAGTCATACTTCCTCCTGCTTGTTCAAAAGCCATCCAAAAGAAAATAGTGAAGAAGGAGAAAACGCTAATAACTATTAATCGGTCGCGAACAACATTGGCAGGTGTGTTATCTGATGCTGTGTTTGCCGAATCACTTTTTTTAGCATCGGGTGTGAGCCCTATATTCCCAAATATTTTTTGCCCGAAGCCAAACATTATTAAACCAAGCAACATGAAAATTCCGGCTAAACCAAAGCCATAACTCCAACCAACTTTTTCGCCAATATAACCACACAGCAATATTCCCAAGAATGCACCTGCATTTATTCCCATGTAAAATATAGTGTAAGCAGCGTCTTTCTTTTCGCTTTTTCGTGAATATAGTTGCCCTACTATTGATGAAATATTTGGTTTAAAAGCACCGTTGCCAAGTATTAATAAACTTAATCCGAGGTAAAACGTTGCGGGTGTTTCAAGTGCCATTGATGCGTGACCAAGTGTCATTAAAAGCGCACCAAGCATTACTGCTTTGCGGTATCCTAAAACTCTATCAGCAAGCATACCCCCTAAAATTGGCGTGAGGTAAACCAGGCCCGTGTACCAAGCATATAAATACAATGCGTCCTCTCTGCTCCAAGCCCAGCCACCTGCCGATGCATCACTCACTAAAAATAAAACCAAAAGTGCACGCATGCCATAGTAGCTAAATCGCTCCCACATTTCAGTAAAAAACAATAAGAACAATCCGGAAGGATGACCTAAAATGTTATGCTTCCAAATCATTTCTTTACTGTCATCAGTATTACTGTTTAAATCATTATCTAATACTTGGCTCATAGTTTATTTTTTAGTTAAAGCGAATATAAAAATTGTTTACAGGTTGGCAATAATATAATCAGTCATCATGTTATATAAATGCAGGCGTGTATTGCCACCGCCTATGCCATGGTTTTTATTCGGGTAGTAAAACGAATCGAATTTTTTATTTGCTTTTACTAATGCGGTTACCATGTCAACTGCATTTTGAAAATGAACATTGTCATCGGCAGTGCCGTGTATGAGTAAATATTTCCCTTTTAATTTGCTTACATGATTGATTGGTGAGTTGTCGTCATATCCGCTGGAATTAGCTTGTGGCAAGCCCATGTAACGCTCGGTGTAAATGCTATCGTAATAGCGCCAAGTAGTAACCGGTGCCACGGCAATTGCCATTTTAAAATAATCTGCCCCTTTAGTAATGCAAAGCGAACTCATGTAACCGCCATAGCTCCAGCCAAAAACTCCTATTCTGTTTTTGTCAACATAAGGCAAGTTGCCGAAATATTTTGCTGCTTCTATTTGGTCAATCACTTCGTTTTTTCCTAATTGCCCATAAGTGCAATGCTTAAATTTTTTGCCGCGTTGTCCCGTTCCGCGGTTATCAACCGAAACCACTATGTAGCCCTTTTGTGCCAATAGCTGATGCCACATGTAATTTATTCCTTCCCACGTGTTGTCAACAGTATTATTACCCGGCCCGCCATAAATGGTAAAGAAAACAGGGTATTTTTTATTTGCATCAAAATTGGCAGGTTTTATCATCCAGGCATTAAGCATCACATCGCCTTCGGTTTTTATTTGCATAAATTCTTTTTTGCCAAGTGCGTATCCGCCTAATTTTTCTACTAGCTCTTTATTATCATCCAGCACTTTTATTTTTTTGCCATCGGCCGTGTGCAGCGTAACCATAGTGGGTGTATTGGCATCGCTTTGCGAAAGAATATAGTATTTGTAACCGGCACTAAAATCGGCACTGCTTTGTCCTTTTTTTGTGCTAAGCATTTTCATGTTGCTGCCATCTAATTTTATTGAATACACTTCGCGCTCGGTAGCATTAATGGCTGCCGCTTGAAAGTAAATAAGTCCTTTTTTCTCATCCACACCATATAACTCGGTTACTTCCCATTCGCCTTTTGTAATTTGGTTTACTTGCTTTCCGTTCATATCCATAAGGTAATAGTGCATCCAGCCTTCTTTTTCGCTGCACCATATAAATTGTTTTCCGTTTTCCAGAAAATACAAATCATCATTTATTTCAATGTACGTGTCGCTTGTTTCGGTATAAATGGTGTTTACCATATCGGCACCGGTTTTAGTAAAATCGGCAAGCATTAGTTCTAATTTATTTTGCAATCGGTTCATTCGTTGCACCGATAATACATTAGAATTAGTTGTCCATTTAAAACGAGGAATATATTCCGAAACACCTTTTACGTTAAGCACATTAATACTCTTTTTTGCTTTCACATCGTACACCATCAGTGTAACATCCGAATTATCTTCACCCGCTTTTGGGTATTTGTATTTATTATCGTTAGGATAAAGTTCACCGTAAGTTTGAAAATTAAATTCTTTCACCGCAGTTTCATCAAAACGGTAATAGGCGAGGCGAGAGCCATCGGCCGACCATTCGTAACCAATGGCCATTGTAAATTCCTCTTCATATACCCAATCAACAGCGCCATTTATAATGCTATTGTTTTTTCCATCAAAACTAATTTGCGTTTCGGTGCCCGATATTAAATCCTTAAAAAACAAATTGTTTTCGCGCACAAATGATACTTTGCTGCCATCGGGCGAAAAGCGCGCATAACTTTGTTTGCCGCTGGCCGATAGTTCGGTAATTTTTTTGGTAGCAATATCAATAATGTAATAACTCTCTCGGGTTGAGTGGCGGTAAATTTGCTCCGTTCCGTTCCATATCAATAATTGTTTTTCATCCGGACTAAACAGGTAACCCTCAATGGTAATTGGCACAGCTTTTCTGTTAGGCGCTGTGGGCACCAGTTCGGCACCTTTAAGTATAACGCCCAGCTCTTTAAATGTTTTGTATTCATATTTCACTATTTCGCCATAATTATCGTTGTATTGCAGTTGTGTAAAATGTTCGCCATTGTTCATGGAAGTAGGTGCCGAGAAATACGAACCTGCAAAATCGTAGGTTTTCCATAACGATTCCATGCTTATTTCCTTTACCTGCTTTTGTGCGAATACACTTGTTGAAATCAGTACTGATAAAATGATTTTTTTCATGATATGCTTCTTTTTGCTTTGTTTAATTTTGATGTGTGAAGATATAAAAATACAATGCACCACTGTTACTTGAATTATGAATGGTGAATTATAAATTGTGAGTGGCAAAATTCTCTTTATGAACTATAATAGTATTACAAAAGCCGACATTGATTTTTTTATAAAAACGCTTGGCGAGCAATATGTTTTTGCGGATAACGAAACACTTAAAAACTATTCGCACGATGAAACCGAAGATTTATCGTACCTGCCCGAGCTGGTACTAAAGCCACTAACAGCACAAGAAATTTCCGCAATACTAAGGTATTGCAACACACGATTAATACCCGTAACACCACGCGGAGCAGGCACAGGCCTTAGCGGTGCAGCTTTACCTATTCATAAAGGTGTGTTGCTTTCCGTTGAGCGCATGAATGCAATTTTGCAAATAGACGAGCGCAATTTGCAAGCTACTGTGGAGCCGGGCGTTATCAACGAAGTTTTTCAGCAAGCAGTAAAAGAAAAAAAATTGTTTTATCCTCCAGACCCTGCCAGCAAGGGCTCCTGCTTTTTGGGTGGCAACATTGCACTATCATCGGGCGGACCAAAAGCTGTGAAATACGGCACCACTAAAGATTATGTTTTAAACTTAGAAATGGTGTTGCCCACAGGCGAAATAATTTGGACAGGTGCCAATGTTTTAAAAAACTCTACCGGATTTAACCTCACCCAATTAGTAGTAGGCAGCGAGGGTTTGCTGGGTGTGGTAACAAAAATTGTTTTCAGGTTAATACCACTGCCGCAACATACCGTGGTGATGCTCGTACCATTTTTCTCGGCCGAAAAAGCGTGCGAAAGCGTGGCAGCGGTTTTTAGAGCCGGTATCACGCCCAGTGGTATGGAATTTATGGAACGCGATGCCATTGACTGGGCACTGAGATATGTGAGCAATGTTACCATTGATATTAAACAAAACCATGCAGCACATTTGCTGATAGAATTAGACGGCAATAATGCAGAAACACTGATGCTCGAAGCAGAACAAATTGCAACCATTATGCAAGCGCACGATGCTGATGAAATTTTATTTGCCGATACCGATGAACAAAAAAACAACCTGTGGCGCATGAGGCGTGGAGTGGGTGAGGCAGTAAAAGCACATTCTGTTTACAAAGAAGAAGATACCGTGGTGCCCCGTGCCGAATTGCCTGCATTACTAAAAGGAGTAAAAGAAATAGGCGCACGTTACGGATTTAAATCAGTGTGTTATGGCCATGCTGGCGATGGCAACCTGCACGTAAACATTATAAAAGCCAATATGCCCGATGAAAAATGGAACAACGAACTTACACACGGCATTACCGAAATTTTCGAGCTCTGCAAAAAATTAGGCGGCACCATTTCCGGTGAACACGGCATAGGGCTGGTGCAAAAGCAATACATGCCCATCATGTTTACGCCTCATTTAATACAATTGCAAAAACAAATTAAAGCCGCCTTTGATCCTAATACTATTATGAACCCTGGCAAGATGTTTTAAGTTGTGATTGTGCTGCGCGTCATTGTGCACATAGCCCCGAAGCATTGGGAGAAGTGTTATTAGTTGTAAATTAATGTTGTTGCTATGCTGAGCTAAGCTAAGCATCTTTTTGTGTTAGCGCAGCAAAATTGTTTTGTGAGAGCGGTTCGCTTAGCTCAGCATCACATTTTTTTATTCGCGACATGATGAAATAAATTTCAAAAACAAAAGCGCTTAAAACGTAAAAAAACGATTCTCTTTTTCAAAAGAATCGTTTTTTTATGAATTAATTTTATTTTTTAGGGTTGTGCACGGTTCCCCTTGTTAGGTGTCGTTATTTTGCTCTGTAATAAGTTTCGGTCGTACCAAAAAGTGTTATGCCGTGATACCCTGTTATTTCTAATGTGTTTATGTCTTTCATTTTCACATAACAGCTTGCTGAATGGGCCATATTCGGTAGTTTTACCTCTCCATTATTCCACTCGATATCACTTTTGTCAAACTCTAAACCCCAGATAATTATTTTGCCAATTTGATTTTTGTCGGTTGCATTGATAATTTTTGCGGAATATGTTTTGTCTTTCTTGAATACTAAAACGGTCATTGAAGATTTAGTGCTTGTCCATTTTCCAATAATATCATCAGCACTTGTTTGGGAAAATGCCTTTGATGTAAAATTAACGAAGAGCATTATTACACCTATTAATTTTGCTGTTTTTTGTAATTTAGTACTAAAAGGGTATTGAGCTTGTTTTATATAGGTTTTCGGAAAGTTTGGTTCTTCCTTTATTCCTATTTCGCCAATGTCATCACGGCTCATTATTTCTTTACTATCGTAATTAGTCTTAAAAATTCTGTCCCAAATGGTAAGCCATGCACCAAAATTTACTTGTGCATCCTTATAGTCCGCTCTATGATGCCATCTATGTAATTCTGCTACACAGAAAAACTTTTTTAACACACCTGCTTTGTAGTCTAAATTAGTGTGTTGCATCATCATATTGATTGCTAACAGGGCTAATGCTGCTACAACCACCTGCTGTGGCGAACCAATAATCATACAAATCAAAATGCCCGGTAAGCCTTCTAATATTTGATGTAAGGCGTGGCGTTTTTCTCCATTCAAAAAGTAGAGCCTTTCAGAACTGTGATGTATAGCGTGCAATTTCCAAAGCCATTCGTATTTATGACTTTGCCAATGCACAAAAAACAGAAAGAAATCAATGATAATTAAAGCAATAATTACTTGTACTCCAAAGGGTAAGTTTACAGGAAACCAATTGAAGAAGTGTAAGTACGTTGCCAACCAGACAAAGCCAATTTGTGCAATTGTTTTTATTGTATAGTTGATTATGTAATAGGTCAAGTCTAAATTCCAGTCATTACCATTCAACCAATCTTTCTCAAATGGTAAAACTTTTTCAAGCAAAAGTATAATTAAGCCGTAAAAAAATATTACAGGAATTGTTGCCAAATATTGATTTAGCCCACTTTCCATTCCCCATAAAATGAGTAGCCAAGCCGACAGCATATACAAAGGGTAAATACTGTACTGAAATGCGGTTTTTGTTGTTGCAGTCATATTTTTTTTGTTTTATGATGCAAAAATGTAAAACTTCACACTGCCAAACTTGTATAAACTTGCTATTCTTTTAAAACTGCTGATGGTGTTATGCCAAACATTTCCTGAAACACCTTGTTGAAGTGTGGCAAGTCGGAAAAGCCGCCATCGTATGATGCAGATGTTAATGAATTTCCTTCCATTATTGATTGAATTGTTTTTTGCATTCTAAGCCATAAAACATATCTTCTGAATGGAATACCGACTTGTGTTTTAAACAAATGAGCATACCTGCTCTCTGATAAAAAAATGGATTCAGCAATTTTTTTGATACTTATATCTTTATTCAAGTTGTCGGAAATAAACTGAAAACTTTTTGTAATCCGATAGTCTGTTTTATTCTCAATATGGCTTTTGCGTGTGAGTTGCTGCACAAGACTACTAATAGTTTCAAATAAATTATTATTATCCACATCTATCCACTGCTGTATAGATGGAAATGAAATCTTTTTATTTATTGCTAAGTCAGTAATTATGAGTGACGACAATTCAAATTCATTTTCGAGAAAGTTGGAAAGGTGATGAAACGGGTCGAGATAAATAAAAACTTGAAAATCGCCAGGGCTGCTGATAAATTGATGTTCAATATTTTTGGGTATAATAGCAAAAGTACAATCTGTATAAGATTTTTCATTTGTTATAATTTGAAATGACTTGTCAAATGAAAGAGCTATTTCTAAAGCGTAATGTCTATGCAGATTTGTCTTGATGCCATTTCCAATGTACACCGCAAGTCCATCTTTGAATTTTAGTTTATGTTCAAGTGTCTGTTTCATAATGGCACATAACGCTTTTAGTTTCGTTTTTAAATCAATACTTTACGAAACCGAGATATAAATTAGTCGGGCGAATTTATCAATTTGTTTTTTGATACGATTGAGGACAGCGAGTTTTCTTTTTGCTCAACAAACGAATATTCTGTTGGTGGTTTGTAAGGCATTTTTTTATCACCATGTTGCATATAATGATGGCAAGTTTGTGGCAGTTGCGCCTACAGCAACAGTTATGCCTTTTCTGAAGGCAACTCGTTTGAAGAAGTTGGACAGTTGTAAGTCTTTTCACTATTACTTCTTCAGCAAATAGTTTTATACCTATTCGTTTCTTGCTAAAATCTTTGTATTGCTGTAAAAGCAGAAAAAATAAGAGAATTGATTTTAAGGATATTCTATAAAGACTTAGAAAATTTTGAGCCCACATTAGTCAAGCGACTTACCATGTGTTATATAATGAGGTTTTTTTTGCCAATGTTGGATTGCATTACAACCTCTAAAGAACAGCAATGAAAACACGCAACCCGGGGCAAGTCTCCTGCATTAAGTTATGCGGACAAACTTTTGATTATGCCCATGTACAAAAGGGGTTATCGTAGCCAACTTCATAGTGGAATCACTTACGGTATTGGGGAAGTAGCGTATGCGAATTTATCAGCAAAATGGAACTTGTTTTGATTGGGTATAAACGTGTTCATTTAACCGGTAAAAAGATAGTGCGAGAAAACACCTTGTAGGTATTCGGAGCAGAGGCTATCAAGGCATTGCAAAATTTTATGCCAATGAGTAAATACCTGAAAGAAGAAGCAAGAAAAACGCATTGCCCAAAGAAGAAAAACAACGAAACATAGAAATATAGTCTGATGGGTTTAGGTTGAAAACATAATAAGGGAAGTAAAAATATTTATAATAATGGCTGAAAAGTACCGAAACAGAAGAAAAAAAATTGGGCTGAGATTTAATCTTATTACTGTTGTGTATCATTCAAATTTATCACAAAATGCTTTTCCAAAAATGCCTATTATCGTTCCTCGGTTGGCTCCATAGCAATATGGGTGTTGACTGTTAATTCAATTGATACACTCGGAGGACAAGATACTGCAATACGAAACCATGGTTATAATAAGCACTTGTGGCAATAGTATAGAATGTGGGTACATAAGCATTATTTCATTAAATTTACATCGTGCAAGTTTGACGGGGGGGTAGTGTCTCAAAACCTCTACATCGCCAGTTGGCAAGCCGTTACTTTAAGTTGTATTTTTACATGTAAATTGTTTTTATGCTAAATCGAGCCGTTGCACCAGTTATAAATGCCATAAAATCGGTGGAAATTACTAAAGCTGCCGAACAGAAATTAGACAATGGTATTCCGTTAAATGTTATTAATGTTGGCTCGCAAGAGCTTATAAAAATTGAATTTCTGTTTGCTGCCGGTTACGTTTATCAGCAATCGCCATTGGTGGCATCTACGGTTAATGAGTTGATAGACTCTGGAACACATAAAATGAGCGCCTGCCAAATTGCCGATGCAGTGGATTATTACGGTGCTTTTTTAGAAACCGAAGTAGCTGCCGACTTTGCAAGCTTAAGTGTTTTTACGCTTAACAAGCATTTAGACAAAATACTACCCGTTATAGAAGATGTGATTAAAAACGCCCAGTTTCCGGATGAGGAAATTGCCCTAAATATCACAAATAAACAGCAGCGCTTTTTGGTGGATGAGCAAAAGGTGAATACCGTAGCCCGAAGACATTTTCTAAATCTGCTTTATGGTGATAATACCTATTATGGTTATTTACTTAAACATGCTGATTTTGAAAAAGTTACAAAATCTCAGTTAGTTCAATTTTTTAAGCAATATTACAACCCTGCCACTTGCCGCATTATAGTTTCCGGAAAGGTAAGTGCTGAAATAAGCACTAAGTTAAATGCACATTTTGGTGGCAACGATTGGCTTTCGCAAACGTCAATAAATCAAGTAAATACAATTAGCCCAAATGCAACTAAAACGGGTGAAAATATTGTCTTAAAGCAAGATGCATTACAATCGGCAATAAGAATAGGAAGGGTGCTTTTTAATAAAACTCACCCCGATTATTTGCCAATGCAGGTGCTTAATACTGTTCTTGGAGGTTATTTTGGTTCCAGATTAATGTCGAACATCCGTGAGGATAAAGGTTATACCTACGGCATTGGTTCGGGCATTGCATCGCAAAAATACAGCGGCTATTTCTTTATCAGTACCGAAGTGGGCGTGGATGTGTGTGCCGATGCAATTAATCAAATATATATTGAAATTAACCGTTTAAGAGAAGAAGAAATTAGTGCGGATGAAATGGAGTTGGTACGTAATTACATGTTGGGCTCGTTCTTATCAACTATTGATGGCGCATTTGCGTTGGCAGACAGGTTTAAGGGCATTGCCATTTATGACTTAGATTATGATTATTACGATAAATACCTATCTGCTATATGCAACACCACGCCTAAGCAATTGCAAGAACTGGCTAACAAATATTGGCAAAAAGCCGATTTAACGGAGTTGATAGTTGGAAAAAAGTAAAAATTACTTTACTCGTAAAAACCGAATAAAAACTAAATTAGTAGCTTAAATAAATTAGTGATTAACTATTTAAAAATAATAATTGTGATTTGCGCACTTGGTTTCACCAAGCTAAATGCACAGTTGCCTTCGCCCGATTTGCGTTGCCTATCGGTAGCAGCAAATGGCGATGTTACACTTACCTGGCTAATACCACCCGACCCAAGCAACATATTTATTCAATACAACATTTGGTATTCTACTAACTGCTGTGCGGGCTTTCAGTTGTTGCTGCCCACTATCAGCACCTATGGGCAAACAACTTTTATACATACCGGTGCCGGAGCTAATATTGGTCCGCGCTATTACTACATGGAAACAGTATCAAATTTCAATGGCAATGTTGTTTCAATTCCAGTTGATACACTTTCTACCATCTTTTTAACGCTCAGTAATCCCGGCAATGGGCAAACCGGCAACTTGGCTTGGAATGTAGTTTCCACACCGCTTGCACCTACATCGGCCGGAGTTTACGATGTGTATAACGATAATCCAAATCCTTGGAGTTACAGAATGACTACGCCCAATATTACTACTACGGATGTGGTTAAAGTTTGTAATCAATTTGTAAACTATTATGTGCAAGTGGGCGATGCGCAAGGTTGTGCATCGGTATCTAACACAGTTGGCGCTACTTTTCAGGACAATACACCACCAAGCACACCCGTTTTAGATTCGGTGAGCGTTAACCCGGCTACAAATAATGCTACTTTGGGCTGGGAGCAAGGTGTAGAATCTGATATTGAAGGGTATATTATTTACCAATACATTGGTGGCTTTTGGGTGCCTATTGATACTGTTTACGGACAAACAAATACCTACTACGAAAATGCGAACAGCGTTGCCGATACAAAATCAGAAATGTATTGCATCGCAGCAATTGATAGTTGCGGTAAAACAAGCCCGCTTGGTAATTTTCAGCAAACCATTTACGCTATAGGTCAGTTAGACCCATGCATCCGTAAAGTAGATTTAAGTTGGACAAACTATGTAAACTGGACAAGTGGTGTAGCCGGATACAATGTGTGGGTGAGTTTTAATGCAGGATCATTAACACTTGTAGGAACTACCACTCCATCACAAACTACATTTACGCATACAGGAATTGTAAACGGAACATACTGTTACATTATTCAAGCGTTTGATGGGCAAGGACTCACCAGCTCATCTAACCGATTTTGTATTACTGCAGCAGTTAGCGTTGCACCTGTTTACACTTACATCAGGTCTGCATCGGTACTTAGTACCACCAGCATCGAAATTAAAGCCCATGTAGATCCGCTTGCCGATGTTACCGCTTACCGTTTTGAACGTGCCGATTCGCCCACAGGGCCTTTTTCTCCTGTAGCAACAGTTCCGTTCAATACCACAAATAGCGTTTCCTATATTGATGGTGATGTGTTTCCGCTTAGGCAAAGTTATTATTACCGAGTGGTAACAATTGACATCTGTGGTCAAGATGCACAAACATCGGCTACAGCCAAAACAATATATTTGAGCGGTATTGCTAACACCGATAGAACTAACACTATAACTTGGACAAATTACGAAGGATTTGATGGCGGAGTAGGCAGCTATGATATTTACCGAGCAATAGATGGCGGAGGTTTTATTCCTGTAGGCAATGTTACGTTTGGCAATAATACATTTACCGATGATGTTGACCCTTATTACACTTCTAACGGCCGCTTTAGTTATTACGTTGTAGCCAATGAAGCAATTGTTAATGTTTACGGATTTCAGGAAACATCAAACTCTAACCCTGGCGATGTTTTCCAATACAGCAAATTTTTTGTACCCAATGCATTTGTTCCCGGTGGCGTAAACACCATTTTTATGCCGCAAGGTGCATATTGGGATAAAACGTATTACCGCCTCACAATTTTTAACCGCTGGGGCGAAAAAGTTTTTGAAACCGAAGACTATTCCGTTGGTTGGGATGGAACTTACGGTGGCGAAGTTTGCCAACAAGGCGTGTTTGCTTATTATATAGAGTACACAGAATCGAACGGAAAAGTAGTGGAATTAGCCGGTACAGTTACCCTAATTGGAAAATAGTTATTCCAGAAAGTATTTTTTAATTATTCCCCTCAGGATTATTAAAATCTTTTTTGTTTTGATTTTTGTCGTTGCGCGCATCGGCATTTTCAACAAAAATCCATTTGCCTTTTTTAAATAAATAAGCCGAATAACTTAAATCAGGTCCATAAAACTGATACATACCTTTTTGCGATGAGTCTTCTGGCGAAAGATGGTCGAACACAATGGCATCAGTTGATGTATCGAATTTTAATGCCATGGTAACACCTTGCTTAAACTCAAATATCACGCGCTTTTGCCACACTGTAATTTTTTTATCGGTTTTGCCCATTGTTTTTTGTACTTCAAAAATTTCTTCACCAAAATAGGGCTGGCCAGCGGCATCAAAATATAGCACATCAATAATTTTACGTTGCGTAATGCGTGTGTTTCCGTCCCAACCAAGCAGTGTGTAATAAGTTTTCTTCTTGTGCTTTTTGGTTACTATTTTATAATAATAGGCACCAAACCAATTATCATCTGTTAGCTTTAGCATTTCAGCATTTTTTATTTCGTCCGATTTATCGGTGAGTTTAAAAGTTTGCCACTGCTTTTTTTTGCTGTTATAATGCTGAACATATCCAAAATAAATTTGAGTTTTGTCGTCTTTCGGTATATTCCAAGTAATAATGCGCAGCAATTTATCATCGGCACTAATCAGCATTTTAAATTGCTTTAGCGAATCAAAACTAAAAGCATAAGCACGCTCGTGATTAAAAGCTTCATCTAAAAAGCGGCTAAACTGTTCGTTAATTGCAAAGCGCTGCTCCTCTGTTTTTGCAATCACAGATAAGCGTATGTACTTTGCCATTGAATCTTGGCGCGAGTTAAAAAACGCTATATCTTCAGGAGAAAGTTCGGTCGCAAAAAAATTTGCAGAGAAAAACAAAGATGCAAAAAATAGTGCTTTTATCTTCATGGGGATATTAAACGCAAAAATGCTGCCTAATTTTCGGCAAAAAAAATCTACAAGTGTAACGATGCCTTTTTTTCTAATAATTCGGCTTCGGTTTCCACATTATCTGTATCGGGTACGCAGCAATCAACAGGGCACACTTCAGCGCATTGCGGCTTGTCATGAAATCCTTTACACTCGGTACACTTATCGGTTACAATATAATACACATCCATGCTTACGGGCGTTTGAGCATCGTCAGCATGGGCTGTAATTCCGCTTTTAGATGTAAAACTTCCTTTTATAGAAGTTCCATCGGCAAAGCGCCATTCGGCAGCACCTTCATAAATTGCATTGTTGGGGCATTCCGGTTCGCATGCTCCGCAATTTATGCATTCGTCAGTAATTTTAATTGCCATTGATTAATTGTGTTGATTAGTTTTGCGGTTTCAAAGATAACAAAAAATAATTTACAACGATATAGTAATGCATTTAGTAAAGAAAATTTCGGCTTTCACACAACTCGGAAAAAGACTAAACCAACTTGCGCAGCAAGAAAAAAATGACTTTACAGATAAATATGCAGCCGTTGTTCAGCAATCGTATTACGAAAACGGCTGGTTTACTGCATCCAATGTAAACAAAGCAATGCGCGCTATTGCCGATATGCTAAGCGAAACAAAATTGCAAAATTGGGCAAGTGCTTATCCTGAAATAAATTCAGAAAAAGAACCTAAAAGAGTGGGCGTGATAATGGCCGGAAATATTCCGGCTGTGGGTTTTCACGATTTTTTATGTGTGCTGATGAGCGGTAATATTTTTGTGGGCAAGTGTGCCAGCGATGACAAACTACTACTGCCTTTTATTGCGGAGATGCTGTGCACTATTGAACCAAGTTTTAAACAACGCATAAATTTCACACCTGCCAAACTCGAAAACGTGCAAGCTTATATTGCAACCGGTAGCAATAATTCGGCACGTTATTTCCAAAATTATTTTGCCAAGCATCCACACGTTATTCGCAGAAACAGAAACAGCATTGCTGTTTTAAGCGGTAACGAAACGCCCGAACAGTTACAAAATTTAGGTGCCGATGCGTTTGATTATTTTGGGCTTGGTTGTCGAAATGTTTCAAAACTATTTGTGCCCACTGGTTATAATTTCGATAATTTATTTAAAGGTGTGTATAACCAAAAGCAGGTAATTGAAAACAAAAAATACGCTAACAATTACGAGTACAATCGCACCATATATTTGATGGGTAGCCACAAAATATTGGATAATAATTTCCTGATTTTGAAAGAAGACATTGCGCTTTCATCGCCCATAGCAGTTTTGTTTTACGAATACTACAATGCCATTGAAGATGTGCAAATCCGTTTACGCATGGATCACGAACACATACAGTGTGTGGTGAGTGCTATGCCGCAAATTAAAAATGCAGTAGATTTTGGTAACACACAATGTCCGCAACTAAATGATTATGCCGACAATGTGGACACACTAAAATTTTTATCTAAAATCTGATTTTTTAGAAACGCTCTAACATCGAGAAAAAGAAATTGCCTTCGATAGCAGCATTCTCATCGCTATCCGAACCATGAACCGCATTTTTTGCTTTGCTTTCAGCATACGCTTTGCGTATTGTTCCCTCTTCGGCTTGGCTTGGGTCGGTAGCACCTATTAGTTTTCTGAAATCGGCCACTGCGTTTTCTTTTTCTAAAATTGCAGCCACAATTGGGCCCGAGCTCATGTAGTCAACTAATTCGCCATAAAATGGGCGCTCGCTGTGTACCGCATAAAATGCACCTGCTTGTTCTTTAGTAAGGCGTGTATATTTCATGCCAATTACCTTAAAACCTGCTTGGTTTATCATACTTAATATTGGGCCGATGTTGTTTTTCTCAACTGCATCGGGTTTAACCATTGTAAATGTTCTGTTAGTAGCCATAGTTGTTTTTTTTGCCGCGCGAAGATAATAAATAACTTGTATGATGAAAGATTGGGTTTTGTGCAATATCTGCTTTAACATACTAATTAAGTATAGTTGAACAACACCAATCTATTTATCAAACGGTGCACCTTTAAAACCGAGCTTAACAAGTTCGAATTTATTTAACTCCAAATTGTATTTGTAGTTAAGGGTATAATCGTATTGATGTTCAAAGCCGTTAGAGAAAACAACAAAAATAAATTCGGCAGTTGTGTTGCTAACCCAGCCCATTAAATTTAGGTAAACGTTTTTTTTGTTTTCGCTTTTAGATTGTTCGGGACTGGTTACTATTATTTGCGTTTGCTCTATTTCTTTGGGCAGCACTATATCCGGAAAATCATCGGGCTGATTATTTTTTCGTTTTAGAATAAACAGTGTATCAAAGTGAGCCGTGTTTTTTTCGTTAGCTGCTTTTATAAAATCACTTATGGCTTGCGTGTATGCTTTCGTTAAATCAGGATCGGTACTAACCTTAGCCGATTGCCCAGAAGCAGCCACTTGAAAAAGGATTAGGAGGATTAGAGTTCGAGCCAATTACGCTACTTTTATTATGTGCTAATTTATTAATTTATTCTATAGCGCTTTAATTGGTAACTCAATCATTTCAATTGGTAACCATAAAACTTATATTTTAATACAACCAGCAACCCGCCTCCGGCAGGCAAGCTCTCAACCCGCAACAAAATAGTATCTTTGAAAAAATTATGATGAGTATTGCCGATATAAAATCACAAATTGCTACTAGCAAAAACATAGTAATAGTTACCCATAAAAACCCCGATGGCGATGCCATTGGTTCATCGCTGGGTCTTTATAATTACCTGATAAAAGCGGGTAAACAAGCGCAGGTGATAACGCCTAATGATTACCCCGAATTTTTAAAATGGATGCCCGGCACCGAAACTGTTATGGTTTTTGAAGCTGCAACACATGCCTGTAAGCAATCGGTGGCGGCAGCCGATATTATTTTTTGCCTCGATTTTAATACACTCAAACGCATTGATGAATTAGGCGAAGAAGTGCGAAAAGCCAAAGCATTTAAAATATTAATTGATCACCACCAAATGCCCGAAGATTTTGCCAATTTCATGTTTCACGATGTAGGCGCATGCTCTACAGCTCAATTAGTTTACGATTTTATACATGCACTTGGAGATAAAAATTTAATTGACGAGCAATCAGGTATATGTATTTACACGGGCATAATGACCGATACAGCTTCGTTTCGTTTTCCGAGCGTAAAAGCACACACACACCACATAGCTGCCGAACTTATAAGCAAAGGCGTAAAACATTTCACTGCACATGAAAAAGTTTATGATAGTTACTCGGCAGATAGATTGCGCCTGCTTGGTTATGCGCTTAGCAAACTAGTTGTCTTCCCTGAATATCGCACGGCCTATATCTCATTATCAAAAGAAGAATTAGAAAAATATAATTTTACTAAAGGCGATACCGAAGGTTTAGTAAACTATTGCCTCACGATTAACAATATTCGTTTTGCAGCATTTTTTATGGAACGCGGTGATGAAATAAAAATTTCGTTGCGCTCGAAAGGTGCATTTGATGTTAATCTTTTATCTCGCCAACATTTTTCGGGTGGCGGCCATGCCAATGCTGCAGGTGGTGAGTATAAAGGCAAACTAACCGATGCCGTTAAAATTTTAACCGATTTATTGCCCAACTATAAAACCGCATTGCTAAATGATTAAGCTCGTTTTCGCAATTTGTGCAGTTTTGTTTTTTGCTTCCTGTGGCGATGATAGCCACAAGAAAATAACTGACGAAGACTATCTGCAACAAAAGCAAAAACTAGTTGACGCAAATAAAAAAATTGCCAAGCAAGAATCGGACGAGATAGACCAATATGCACTAAACAAAGGTTGGCAAATGCAAACCAGCGGCACCGGTTTAAGGCAAATGGTGATTAAACCCGGCACAGGCGATAGCGCCAAGGCAGGATTGACAGCAAAAATAAATTATAAAATTTCGTTGCTCGATGGCACTGTTTGTTACGCATCCGATAAAGATGGCGCGCGTAGTTTTAAAATAGGGCAAGATTATGTGGAAACTGGTTTGCACGAAGCAATATTGACAATGCAAGTAGGCGGCAAATCACGTTTTATTTTGCCCTCGCACTTAGGGCACGGTTTGTTAGGCGATTTTGATAAAATTCCGCCACGTTGCAGTATTGTGTATGAAGTAGAATTATTATCTTTAAAATAGCAATGCACAAGACTCCGAGTACCCTTTTAAATTTTAAAAATAGTTTTAGAATAAAAACTTTTTATTGCTTTTTAATTTTCGCTTTCTGCAGTTTGTTTTTTTCTGCTTGTACCGATACTCGTTTTCCGGGATACACACGACTAAACGATAGGCTTTACTTTAAAGTGCACCGTTTTAATTCCGATGAAAAAAACTTGGTACATGGCGATATGATAACCGCCCGTGTAAAATGGTTTAACCAAAGCAGCGGCAAAAAATTATACGATTCAAATATAGGCCCAACGGGCGAAATAACATTTCCGCTGCAGCGCGAAGAAGTAACAGCAGTTATTTACGATGCGCTTATTAAAATGAATTCGGGCGATAGCGTGAGTTTTATAGCCGTTACCGATACTGCAGTTTTACGAGCAGAAATGTTCATTGTTTCGTACATGGATAAAAGCGAATACGATTTGATGGCACAAACCAATAACGAAACTGCCGACTTTAAAGAAAAAGAAGTGCTCCTCCAATTTTTAGAAACCAATAATATTCCGCAAAACGCAACAGATAATGGGCTTTATATTATCCCTGAAAAAAATGGAACAGGTATTGAAGTTGCCGTTGGTAAAACCATTGAAGTATCTTACAAAGGGTATTTTTTAAACGGCACTTGTTTCGATTCGATTACTGTTAAGCAACCACTCGAATTTATTTACGGAAACGATATGCAGGTGATAGCGGGAATAGATGTTGCGATAGGCAAAATGAAGGAGGGCGATAAGTCTAAAATAATTATACCTTCGCACCTCGCTTTTGGCGAGAAGGGCTCAACCAACGGATTGGTACCGCCTTTCACCACTTTACTTTATGAATTAGAAATATTAAAAGTTAAATAACACAAACAACCAAAATGAAAAGAACAATTTTTGTAGCAGCAGTAGTAGCAATGGCAATTTACCTTTCAGCATGTTCGGGTGGCGGATACCCTGGATACGAAAAAAACGAAACCGGCTTGTATTACAAGTTTCATAACAAATCTGCATCGGGCGAAAAACCAAAAGAAGGCGAATATGTGGTGGTGAAAAACGTAATTACTTTAAAAAACGAAAGAGGCGATAGTATAGTTTTCGATTCGCGCGAAGCATATCCGCAAAATGGCGGAACAGTGCAATACTCTCTTAACAAGCCAGCTTATAATGGTGCTTTAGAAGAAGGATTACAGATGATGAGTGTAGGCGATAGTGCATCGTTCATGGTTAGCTGCGACTCGTTAGATAAATATTACCCAAGTAAAGATTCTATATCACGTTACCCAAAAGGAGCCATGCTGGTTTTTGAAATTAAAATGGTGGGCATAAAATCGAAACAGCAAGTGATGGAGGAGCGCCAAAAAATGTACGATGAAATGATGAAGCAACAGCAGTTGTTTTTCGATTCACTAAAGATGATGGAAAAAGGTGCCATTGAAAAATACATAGCAGACAATAAAATATCGGTTAAGCCGGATAAAAACGGAATTTATTTTTACAATGTATCGCAAGGCACCGGTGCACAAGCAAAAGTAGGCAGTATGGTTTCGGTAAAATACAAAGGAACTTTTTTAAACGGACAAATGTTTGATGCATCTGATGCACATGGTGGCCAGCCCTATCAATTTACACTTGGCAAAGGCCAAGTAGTTAAAGGATGGGACGAAGGAATTCAAAAATTAAAAGTGGGCGGAAAAGCTACTATGCTTTTGCCATCGCCAATGGCTTACGATTCGGTGGGTATGCAAGATCCGCAAACGGGGCAATATGCAATACCACCTTACACACCACTTGTATTTGAAGTAGAATTAGTAGAAGCTAAATAACAATTACATGCAAAAACAAAACCATGCTTTAATTTTCGCTTGCTTTTTATTAAGCACGTTTTCGTTCGCTCAAAAAAATGAAGAACTAAAACGAGTGCTGAACAAAGATATCACCACCGCATCGGGACTTAAATATAAGTTCACCAAATTAGGCGATGGCGCAAAAGCCGAAACTGGCGATGTGGTTACAGTAAACTATATTGGCAAGTTGGCAAACGATTCGGTTTTTACCGATTCTTATAAACAGCAAAACCCGTTTACATTTAAGTTAGGGCAGGGCAAAGCCATAAAAGGATTTGATGAAGCGGTGAGCATGATGCAGATAGGCGATAAATTAAAAGTGGTTATTCCGCCAGGCATTGCATACGGAAAAACAGGGGCGGGTATGTTTGCCCCTAATTCTACATTAAAATTCGAGATTGAGTTAATGAGTTTTGAGCAAGGATTAAGACCTTACGATTGCAAGGGAAAAGACACCGTTAAATTAGCAAGTGGTGTAAAATACATTACCATTTTAAAAGGTGATGGCCCTAATGCTGTTGCCGGTGATATGGTTACACTCCATTTTGCTGGTTATTTACCCGATGGAAAAATGTTCGATAATTCTATTGAGCGCAAGCAGCCATATACTTGGCCGCTTGGCAAAGGTTTGCCCGGACTTGATGAAGCAATTATGCAAATGAGCAAAGGTGGCAAGGCGCGTGTAGTTGTTCCTTATTTATTGGGCTTTGGCGAAAACGGTCGCCCCGGACAAATACCACCCAAAACCGATTGCATCTTTGATATTGAATTATTAGATGTGAAACCCAAAGTAGTTCCTGTTTTATTCGATACAAAAGGAAAAGATACAATCACCACATCGAGCGGGTTAAAATACATAATCGTTACAAAAACCGGAGGAGCAAAAGTTGCACCCGGCAAAACAGTGATAGCAAATTACAGCGGTTATTTGCTCGATGGAAAAATGTTCGATTCCTCTGTTGAGCGCGGGCAACCATTTGAGTTTACTTTAGGATCGGGTCAAGTAATTAAAGGTTGGGACGAATCATTCGGTCTCATGAACACAGGCGAAAAATGGCGCATTATCTTACCGCCTTCAATTGCTTATGGTGCAAATGGGCAACCACCCGTTATACCTGCAAATGCCACATTAATTTTTGATGTAGAACTAATTGGTACTAAGTAAACAGCTGCGTTTTATTTTGCAATAACGAATTTAGCAGAGTTTTTTTAATCACTAATTGCCATGCGCTTTTTACAGATGTTTGTTGGGTGAAAATGCAGAAAAGTAAAATGGCATTCGATTTTGTGGTGGAGCATTTATTTTCGCTCAGTCCCATTGTTAAACCAATGTTTGGTTGTCATTCTATTTATGTTGGAACTAAAATTGTGCTTGTTACGCGCTTAAAAGAAAATCATCCGGAAGCAAACGGAATATGGATTGCTACTTCGCGCGAGCACCACACTTCGCTTAAAGAAATAATACCTACTATGCACTCGGTTTATGTTTTAAGCAATGGCAAAAACGAAACCGATTGGCAAATGATACATGCCGATGACGATAATTTTGAAACTTACACCAGCATTATTTGCGATTTAATTTTACGTTCTGATGTAAGAATTGGCAAAGTGCCCAAGCCAAGAAAGGGGAAAAAATAAAAAGCCCCTTCTCTAATTGATGAAGGGGCTTTTTATTTTTTCTAAAAGTGAATCTATTTTATCACCGAAATTTTTCCGCTGCTTATTTTATCGCTCACTATGGTGAAACTGTAAACTCCTGCTGCAAAGTTTTCGGTATTAATTGTTATTTGTTCGCTGCTGCTGATGTTGTTATAGTTTTGCGAATACACCACATTGCCCAGCACATCTAAAATAGTGATGATAGTATTGGTGTTAATGCTTTCGTCAAATTTAAAGTTAACAGCATTGGTAGCCGGCACAGGATAAATGCTCACGCGGTGTTGCAGTAAATTGTACTCGTTAATACCCACAAGTGTTACGTTTATGCATGTACTATCGTTCATGTTATTGATGTCGGTATTTTTTGAAGTCCACACGCACAAGTTATCCTGTCCTGAATATTGCGGATACAATAACTGAGTGAATGTAAATAAAACCGAATCGCCAGGATTAATAACAGGCCCTAAGTACTGTTGTGTAATTGTGTTACCGGATAAACCTAATTTGTAGTTTACGTTTATTGCATAATTATCTGGATTAGCAGCAAAGTTCTTAATGTATGCTCTCACTTGCACACCAGTAGCAATAGTAGCATTGTTAAGCGGGCTTACAATTCGTATTGCACCCACATCTTCAGGAAACGCATATTTGAAATCTACGCCTATGAAAAAATCTTTCACTTCGCGGTCGCGGTATTCTGCCCAAAAATTATTAAACACTTCATACGTGTTTAACGAAAATGGCGGAGTTAAATCTTCGGCTAAAGTAGAACCTACACCTGCCATATCCCACAGTACATAAATGCCACCACTTGCAATCACCACGTTACTCGCAGTATTAACTGTAGTTACGCCATTTAAAATTACACTTGATGTTTGTACCGCTACCGAGTCTAATAAAGTTCCGGGCGAGCCACCGGGGCCGTTATCATCATAAATTTTTGCATAAAATGAAGTAGGCAATTGCGGACTACCTGTAATTATAAATTTAGTTGCGGTAACACGAGCCGGGTAAACGGGTGGTTTAAAAAACATTCCCACACCACCTGCGCCACCATTCCAACCAACACTTGTGCCAATTTGGTTAGTAAAGTTTACGTTGTAGTTCATGGTCATAGTGGTTTGTGTAGTATCTATCACCACCACTTCTTGCGTTTTAGTATTGTTTAGTGTATTGTAATCGTTAGGTATTCCGCTTACGGTGCTCACAATTTTAAATGTGCCCGCAAGCGTAGTGTTCCAAGGATTTGTAAACACAAAAGAAGTGTCTTGCCCGGGGGCAAGTGTACCTGTAGAATCGCTATTGCTAACTTGTAATGTATTGTTAATGCTAAGCACATCGGTTACAACAGGAAACGGTGCAAGCGTAGTATTGCCTAAATTTTTCACATTAGTAGTTACGCTCACGGGCGAGCCGTTGCGTTTTAGAAAATAACCATTGTTACCCACAGCGGTGTTCCACATAGGTGCGCCTTCGTTAACTTGTAACGATGGATTGCGCGGTGCAAAAAACTTAACTGTATAATTTGCTGCCGGAAAAACATCTGTAAAACTTTGCAATCCTATTTGGCCGCTATTGTTTTCAATACCAGCCGATATATCTTCAAAAGAAGTAAGCTGACTGGTGCACGATTGGTAGTTAACCGTGATGGTAGAATCTGATTTATTTAAAATAATTTGAAATGAATTGCTGCCCTGATAAGAAGGATTACTTGAATACCAATACGGAACATTTACCCACGATACGCAAAACGAATCGGCATTAGCGTAATAATAACACTGAGCCGGATTGTTTACACCCAAAAAATTTAAGTCAGATGCAAGTGCAGCAATATAATCGTTAACGCCTCCCGCTGTAGGTATAATAGGGAATGGCGCTGCCAAGTTTCCGTTGTTAAAAGCGATGTATCCGTTCGATCCTATCCATACTTTATCAACTTGATACCAGTAGTATTGGAAATTGCCGCCAATTGGTTTGGGGCCTATAATATTATCATCGGCCAAACCCGTTACCGGATTACCAATTTGCGAAATATCCCACCAAGTGTAGGTGGGGCCATTGGGCTCGTTGCTATCTACCCAGGTGTAGCCGTAAGTATCTGGGCCACCTGTGGCTGCTTGCATATTAGTAAAAGCCAAACTTGCAATTGCAAAAGAGAGTAGGAGTTGTTTCATTTGTTGTGGATTATTTTTTTGTTTGAACGGCTAAAATAAACCATTTGGCGCTCACAGCCAAAGTCTATTTTTCAACCATTTTTAGTTTTCGATGATGTACCTTTGATGTGTGAATTTTTTAGCACACCTTTTTCTTTCAGGCAACGATGAAAATTTAATGATTGGCAATTTTATTGCCGACTCGATAAGAGGCAGCGCCTTTAATAATTACGAGCACGGCATTAAAAACGGAATTTTACTGCACCGTTTTATTGATAGCTATACCGATGCACACCCTGTTTACCTCCAAAGCGTGAACCGCTTGCGCCCTCGCTACAAAAAATATGCAGGCGTGATAATGGATATTTTTTACGATTATTTTTTGGCAATTAACTGGCAGCAGTATTCGCCCATACCACTTGCCGAATATACCGTGCAAGTGCACCGCACGCTGCTGCAGCATAAAAATAAAATGCCTACGCACTCGCAATTATTTTTGCAATACATGGTAAAATATAATGTGCCCATGGTTTACGCTACCCACAGCGGCATAGCACAGGTGCTAAAAGGCATGGCGCACCGCGCCCGTTTTAAATCCGATATGGAACACGCCACCACAGAATTAAAACTTTACCAGCCCGAAATGCAAATAGAGTTCACACTCTTTTTTGCCGATATGATTAAAGCCGCCAATGGTTTTATTGAGAGGAAAAAGATTGGTGGGTGAGGGGGGAGTTTGTTTTCTAAACATGTGCAAAGCTTATAGGCCGTGCCATTCCAAATTCATAAGGAATTAATTCATCATAAATAAAACTACTTAGTTAATCCTGAAAAACACCTACACCGGTTGATAACATTAGGAAAAATTACTTAAATGAGGAGACAAAATCTGCAATGATTTTTAAATTTTTGGGGGGAAT
>JAGVMA010000007.1 GCA_020054095.1 Bacteroidia bacterium
AATTATGGTGACACAACCGAAACAACAATTACTCGCTACGAAGTAAAACCTGCGCAAGTAAAAAAAGGCGAATACCGTAACATCACAGGTAATCAGGCAACAGCCTTAGGTCTTATAGCCGCAGCCGAAAAATCAAAACTTGCACTTTTTTATGGCAGCTATCCCATTACGCCTGCATCCGATATTTTACATGAGCTATCGAAACATAAAAATTTTGGTGTAAAATCTTTTCAGGCCGAAGATGAAATTGCAGCCGTTACTGCAGCCATTGGCGCTTCTTTTGGCGGAGCACTTGGCGTTACTGCATCATCGGGCCCCGGCATCGCATTAAAATCCGAAGCAATTAATTTGGCGCTTATGCTTGAGTTGCCATTAGTTATAGTAGATGTGCAGCGTGGAGGGCCAAGCACAGGTTTGCCTACCAAAACCGAACAAGCCGATTTGTTACAAGTAATGTATGGCCGCAATGGCGAATCGCCAATGGTAATTATTGCAGCGCAATCGCCTTCTGATTGTTTTGATGCCGTGTACGATGCTTGTCGCATTAGCGTGCAACACATGATGCCCGTTTTCTTTTTAAGCGATGGATTTATTGCCAATGGTGCCGAGCCATGGCTTTTCCCGAAAACTGATGAACTAAAAGCAATTGAAGTAAAATTTGCTACCGAAGAAAATAAAATTGACGGTAAATTTTTACCTTACAAGCGCGATGAAAAATTATCACGCCCATGGGCGCTGCCCGGAACAAAAGGATTAGAGCACAGAGTGGGAGGATTGGAAAAAGAAAATGAAACAGGTAACATTTCTTACGATCCGGAAAATCATGAGTACATGGTAAAATTGCGCCAAGAAAAAGTGGACAGAGTTGCCGATCATATTCCGTCTCAAAAAATTGACTCAGGGCCTGAACAAGGTGATGTGTTGGTTATTGGCTGGGGTTCTACTTACGGATCTATAAAAACTGCCGTAAAAGAATTATTGGCCGATGGAAAAAAAGTGGCTCATGCACATGTGCGTTACTTAAATCCACTGCCTAAAAATTTGGGCGACATAATGAAAAACTATAAAACGATTATAGTGCCCGAAATTAATAACGGCCAACTGGTGCGCATCTTGCGCGATAAATATTTGGTAGATGCCAAGCCGCTTAATAAAATAAAAGGATTGCCGTTTACATCAGCAGAAATTAAAAACGAAATTTTAAAATATTCAGCATAAATGAGTACAGAAGCCGAAAACATAAAACTAACTGCCAAAGATTTTGTAACCGACCAAGAGGTGCGCTGGTGCCCCGGCTGTGGCGATTATTCTATTTTAAAACAAGTGCAAACCGTTTTACCTGAATTAGGATTAAAGCGCGAAGAAATTGTTTTCATCTCTGGCATTGGCTGCTCATCGCGGTTTCCTTATTATATGGAAACTTATGGTATGCACAGCATACACGGCCGTGCCACCGCAATTGCAAGCGGGCTAAAAGCCACCCGACCGGAACTAAGCGTGTGGATTGTTACCGGAGATGGCGATTCGCTTTCCATAGGCGGCAATCATTTAATTCATTTGCTGCGCAGAAATTTTGATGTAAACATTTTGCTGTTTAACAACGAAATTTACGGACTCACTAAAGGACAATATTCTCCCACATCGCCTAAAGGAGCAGTTACAAAATCCACTCCAGTCGGTTCGGTTGATCATCCATTTAATCCGCTTGCGCTGGCACTCGGTGCCGATTCCTCCTTTGTGGCGCGTGCTATGGATCGCGACCCATTACACTTGCGTGATATGATAAAACGCACACATGCTCACCAAGGCACTTCGCTTTTAGAAGTGTACCAAAATTGTAATGTGTTTAACGATGGCGCATTTGAAGTGTTTACCGAAAAGGCAACAAAAAAACTAAATACCATTTTTGTAACACATGGCAAACCACTTTTATTTGCCGATAACACCAAAGCGATTGTACTCGATGGATTTGCTCCTAAAATTATGGATGCAAATGCTATAAGCGCTAACGAAATTTGGATGCATGATGAAACCGACCGTGTAAAAGCAAATATTTTAGCCCGCTTTTTCGATCATCCTGAAAAAGCGGATGCACTGCCGCGCGTATTCGGAGTATTGTATTGCGAACAGCGCCCAACTTATGAGCAAGCACTTGTGAGCCAAATACAACAAGCAATAGAAAAAAACGGAAAAGGCAATTTGGATAAACTCTTGCGAGGAAGAAATACTTGGACGGTGGAGTAGGAGTTAGTTAAAAATATTGTTGCGTACTCATTTGATTGAATAGTAAGCCATTACTTTTTTAAATGTAAATTAGCTGCTCCATTTCGCTAATTAATATTGTGCAAGAGAAAAACAATCAAATTGCAAATGAAAAAATTACTCTATAGTAAAAAGCTTTGGAAACGAATTTTTATTTGGTTGATAGTTATTCCCGTTGCCCTCATCTCTATACTGGTAGCTGTTTTGTTTTGGAAACAGGACGCAATAGTGCAACAACTACTCAGCGATATGAATAAAGATTTTAAGGGAAGTGTATCGTTAAAAGATTCGCATATTTCTCTTTTCGCAAATTTCCCTTACATATCAATTGATTTAGAAGATGTAAAAATTTATGAAGACAAAAAATGCAACACCAAACCCATTGCCGATTTAAAAGACATTTACCTCGGCTTTGATATGTGGACAATAATTTCTGGCAAAATGGAAGTGAAAAAACTGAAATTAAACGAAGGCACACTTAATTTAATACAGCACACCGATGGTGAGTTTAATATCGCCAAAGCACTATCATCCGAAAAAGAAGTGGCAGATGTGAACGAAGAATTTCACCTCGACCTGAAAAAAATAGAACTACAAAACATTGACTTAACTAAACTAAACGAAGCAAATAATTTTTTAATTGATGCCTTTATTTCCAAAGCATCTTCATCGTTTAAAACATCGCCAAAGCATGTGTTGGCAACATTAACAGCTGCATTTGAACTAAATATTATAGTAAATAACGATACCACTTTTATAAAACACAAGCACTTTAACATTGATACCGAAATAGATTTTCTGCAAGAAAAAGAACTGATGACTATTCAGCCATCGGTTATGAAGCTGGAAGAAGCCGAGTTTAATATTGGCGGCAGCATTGATTTCTTAAACGATGTTTTTATTGATATGCAATTTAATGGTAACAAGCCCGATTTTGAACTGTTTATAGCAATGGCTCCCGAAGAACTTATTCCTACACTTAAAAAATACGATAACAAAGGCAAAATATTTTTTAATACTACTATAAAAGGCAAGTCGATAAACGGGCACACGCCTGCAATTGATGCAGTGTTTGGGTGCGAGGATGCATATTTTAATAACATGGTTGTAAACCGAAAATTAGACGAGCTGAACTTTAAAGGCAGTTTCACAAATGGTGAAAAGCGATCGCCCGAAACAATGGAATTTACGCTGCAAAATTTTTCGGCAAAGCCCGAAGCAGGTACATTCTCTGGCAACCTTTCGGTTAAAAATTTTAAATCGCCTGATATTAATTTGCAATTAAAATCAGAATTTGAATTAGACTTTTTAGCTAAGTTTTTTAATCTAACAGATGTTTTACAAAATTTAAAAGGCAAGCTCTCGCTCACGATGAATTTTCGCGACATCATTGATTTGGAATTTCCGGAGCGGAGTATTGAGAAATTGAACGAATCATATTTTACTCAACTCAAAGTAGAAAAATTGGGTTTTAAAACACCATCATTTCCCTTACCATTTGAAGACATAAATTTATACGTGGAAGAAAACGGCCACAAGGCCGAAATTAAATATGCAACCGCTAAAATCGGGAAATCAGATATATCAATTAATGGCACAATTAGCGATTTGCCTGCCATTATTCATCACACTGCGGATGAAGTAGTGAGTGATTTGAAAATAAAAAGTAAGTATCTCGATTTGTTTGAACTCACCGGAAACGATTCTGTAAAATCATTTAACGAGCAAATAGAAAACCTATCACTTAATTTAAAATTTAACAGTTCTGCACAAGCTTTCACAGCCCCCACCAATTTACCAATTGGCGAATTTTTTATCGAAGATCTTTACGCAAAGCTCAAGCACTACCCGCACACGTTTCACGATTTTCATGCAGATATTTTTGTACAGAAAGAAGATTTTAAAGTAGTTGACTTTAAAGGGATGATTGATAAAAGCGATTTCTTTTTTTCGGGCAAATTAAAGCACTATGATTTGTGGTTTAACAAAAAACCCTATGGCGATACTAAAATTGAATTTAGTCTTACATCATCGCTTTTGCAATTAGAAGATATTTTTTCATACAAAGGAGCTAATTATGTGCCCGATGATTACAGACACGAAGAATTTGATAAATTATCTTTACACGGCTACACCGATTTGCATTTTAGCGATAGCTTAAAGTCAATGGATATTTTCCTCGATAAGTTTGATGCCAAAATGAAAGTTCACCCACTGCGATTCGAAAATTTTAATGGCCGTATTCATTACCAGGAAAAACATTTGGTGGTCGAAAATTTTTCAGGAAAAATGGGAAAATCAGATTTTAAAACCACGCTCCATTACTATTTCGGAAAAGATGAAAATGTGAAAAAGCGCGATAATCATTTTGAACTTTTTGCAAATAGATTGGATTGTGATGAATTATTTAATTACACAGTGCCCACAGCTAATAAAACAACAGGTACAGTAAATCACGAAGCAGGTTTCAATATTTACGAATTGCCTTTCACCACTATGACTTTTGATATTAAAGTGGGCCATTTTAATTATCATAAATATTTAGTGCATAACATAAGCGCAAAATTACGTACCACGCCTAATCACTATTTATATGTAGATGCAATGCACATTGATGCTGCGGGCGGTTCGTTTGATATTGCCGGATATTTTAATGGCTCAAACCCTAAGCTGATTTATTTTAGTCCAAATATTAATGTTAAAAATGTTGATTTAGATAAGCTGCTTTTAAAGTTTGATAATTTCGGGCAAGACCACATTGTAGCCGAAAATTTGCACGGACAATTTTCAGGAAAAATAACAGGCAAAATTCACATGCATGCCGATTTGATACCAACGATTGACGATTCGGAAATACACATGGATGTGGAAGTAGTTAATGGCATGTTAGAAAATTACAGTATGTTTAATTATATGGCTGATTATTTTCAGGATAAAAATTTAACCAAAGTTAGATTTGATACGCTTTCAAATCATATAGATTTAACCAATGGAGTTTTAACCATCCCGAAAATGAATATTAATTCTTCCATCGGTTTCATGGAAATATCGGGTACGCAGGATACGAAAATGAACATGGAGTATTTTATTCGCATCCCATGGAAAATGATTACACAAGCAGGTTCGTCAAAATTATTTGGTAAAAAAACCGAAGAAGTAGATGCGGAGCAAATAGATGCCATACAATATGCTGACCCTGAAAAAAAACAGCGTTACGTCAACATTAAAATAAAGGGCGATGCAAATGATTATAAAATTAGTTTAGGAAAACCCAAATCGGGGAAAAATAAAAACGGATAAATTAAGCACACCAAGTACCTTTTTGAAAACACAGTTTTATAGAATCATTTTTTTTCTCTTTTTGCTATGCGCCAATTGCTCTGTTGCACAAACTCAGGCACAAATTGATTCGGCACGAATAGCGTTTTTTGCAAATGTAAATGCAGCTGATAGCTTGTTTGGCGAAGACAAGTATTTGCTGGCTGTGCCATTTTATGAGAGAGCATCGGCTATGCTGCAAATTTATAACGATACAGTAAAAACAAAAAAACAAAAATCGAACATAAATTACCGAACAGCTTATTGCCACACAGTTTTGGGCAATAAAGAAAAAGCATTTGAATACATGCAAAAATCAATTGCAGCTGATGAGCGAAACAGTTTCAGGTTTTTAACGGAAGATATTTTTTCATCTATGCGATCGAGCGATGATTGGAAAACAATAGACGCATTGTTAGACCATAAAGTGAGCAACAACAAAATACACTATATGTGGGGCGCATTTGGTGGCGCATTACTTATTCTGTTTTTATACAACTTTTTACTTTTCTTTTCACTTCGCGAAACATCTTACCTCTATTATTCCGTTGTTATTTTTTTATGGATAAGTTTAGAAGTAACGCGCACCATTGAGTTTGGTGTGCATCTTTATTATAGTCCACTCGGTTGGATGTATCAGTTACAACTCAAATCGGGCTATATTGTTTTTGCGCCCGCAATTTTAACTGCCTTTTATTTGCTTTTTGTTCGTTCGTTTTTAAATATTAATTCAATCAATAAAAAAATTAGCAATGCACTACTTGGCTTATTTGCTTTTTATTTGCTTTTAACCTTGCTATCATTTTTCTTTAGTAGCATGCCTACTACTTTGTTCTTGATGTTTTTCACCCTCACTTATCTTTTTTGTTTTGTAATTGGCATTTACAGTTGGGTTAAAGGTTACCGTCCGGCTCGTTATTTTGTTCTTAGCAATGTTTTTTTTGTGTTCGGCATTGCACTGTCTGTGGCTACAATATTTGGAGTTGAAATTTTTTCCGAAAGCCAGTTTTTTCCCGATAATATTGGCTCCTTTTTGTTCTTTCTTTTGCTTTCTTTAGCGCTTGGCGATAAAATTAACGAGCTGAAAAAAGACAAAATAGAAGCGCAGCAAAAAGCCTTAGAAGTTTTAGAAGAAAAAGTACAAGAGCGTACTGCCGAAGTAGTAAGGCAAAAAGAAATTACAGAGGAAAAGCAGAACGATATTTTAGGAAGCATCAGATATGCCAAGCGTATTCAGCAAAGTTTATTACCATCCGAAAAGTACATAGCCCGAATACTAAAAAATTTGAAAAAGTAAAAGCAACTAAAATTGCCATATTCTTGTCTAAATAATACTAAACGAGAATCAAATAATGGTAAAAAATAGGCTAAATAATCCCTAATTTCAGGTGTAGTTACTCGCTCATTTTTGCTATATTTGTTTCACATTAAGCTAAAAACTAATTAATTACAATTCAAATGCGCTGTCTTAAACTTGTTTCAAAATTGTTATTTCTTGCTCTTTTGTTGGGGAGTAATTTGGCAGCGCAATTAACAGTTACCAATGCCCCTCCTTACAATAACATGAATTTTTTGGTTCAAAACGTCCTTGTTGGAGGCGGTGTGCAGGTTAGCAATGTTACTGTAAACGCAGTTCCGCAAGCAGCATGGGGCTTTTTTAATGGCGTAAATTCTAACATCGGTTTAGATAGCGGAATTATTTTAACTTGCGGAAGTATCCAAAATGCAATTCCGCCAAATAACCAAAGCGGAGCATCCACTAGCAATAACTTAAATGGCGACCCCGATTTGGATATTATTATGAATCCTACTTTGAGCTACGATGCCACCATAGTTGAGTTCGACTTTATACCAATGTCCGACACAGTTAAGTTCCGCTATGTTTTTGGCTCAGAAGAATACATGGAATACGTAAGCTCTACTCCGGGTGGAATTAATGATGGTTTCGGGTTTTTCATAAGTGGGCCGGGCATTAATGGTCCGTTTTCAAACAATGCCGTGAATATCGCATTAGTGCCAAGTACTACCAATCCGGTTACGATGTTCTTTGTTAATTGTAACCCGCAAAATTCACCCTATTACATTTGCAACGATCCTACCAATCAACAACAGTTTAACATGTGCCCCGGCAACTACAACTGCCCAACTACTGTGGGACAAACAACAGTTCAGTACGATGGTTTTACAACCGTGCTAACAGCAGTTGCGTCTGTTCAGTGCGGTCAAACGTACCACATTAAGTTAGCCATAGGCGATGGTGGCGACTATATTTTAGATTCAGGCGTATTTCTTGAAGCAGGAAGTTTTTCTTCGGGTGGAGTAGTAGTGGGTGCAGCAAGTTCGGGAGCAAATATTTTTGGAAACGATTCAACCGTTTATGAGGGTTGCGGTTCATTGGTAGTTTATTTTGACAGAGGCCCAGATACATTGTTGCAAGACACTATTAGCTATACAATAACCGGTACCGCCACCAATGGGGTTGATTATACAAACATTAATTCTCAAATTATTTTCCAACAAGGTGTAGATTCATTGGGTGTAGTTATTAACCCTGTGATGGACGGTATTAGCGAAGGCACCGAAATTATTTACATCATTCTCAATAGCCTTGGTCCATGTAACTCAACAACTAACGATACTATTAAGATTTACATCATGAATGTAGATCCTCCTACGGCAACCATAACAAGTACTAGCGTTTGCCCGGGCGATTCGTCATTGCTTTTAGCCACAGTAATTGGCGGTGTTCGCCCCTATCAATACAGCTGGAGCCAAGGCATTACCAGCACCGATTCGGTTGCTTACGCTGTGCCAACGAGCCCTACAACTTACACGCTTTTTGTAACCGATACTTGTGGCAATCAATTGCAGCAAACAGTATTGGTAAATATTACTCAGCCATCAGCGGCATTTAGTTCTGCCTTTGCATCGGCTAATACCGTTGACTTTACAGATCAATCACAAACAAATATTGTTTCATGGTTCTGGGATTTTGGCGATGGCAACACATCTACTACTCCAAGCCCAAGCCACACCTATCCTAACGACCAAACCTATACATTTACGGTTACGCTTATTGTAATTGATGCCAACGGCTGTGCCGATACAACCAGAGAAGTAATTACCATTTATCCCGATTTTTATTTCTACACGCCCAACTCATTCTCTCCAAACGGAAACGGAATGAATGATGGATATGGTGGTGTTGGTACAGGAATATTAAGTTATGAAATGTATATCTTTAATCGCTGGGGCGAGTTAATTTTCACATCACGCGATATAAATACCCGTTGGGACGGAACATATAAGGGCACTAAAGTTCACAACGAAGTATTTGTAGCCAAGTTTGTTGTACTTGGTCCTAACGAGCAGAAGATTGATAAAATTACGCACGTAACAGTTGCGAGGTAAAACGAGTAAATTTTTAATTCCTGCACGAATGAAAAAAACACTACTAAGCTTATTTTTATTTTTTGCTTTATTTTTTAATGCTAAAGCACAGTTAACCGTTACCAATGCACCACCCTATGATCAAGCATCTTATTTGGTTCAAAATATCCTGCTTGGGCAAGGTGTAACTGTAAGCAACATAACATATACCGGTGACCCGGCAGCTATTGGTTTTTTTCAAAACGGTTTAACTACTAACCCAACTATAGGTATTGATAGCGGACTTATTATTTGTTCAGGTCCAATTACTGTTGCTCCCGGACCTACTAATACTAATCCTGCAGCCGGTGCTGATAATGGACAACCCGGTGATGTAGATTTGTCAACAATCGTTAATCCGAATATGACTTTTAACGCTGCCATTTTAGAATTTGACTTTATCACTTATGCCGATACCGTAAAATTTGATTTCGTTTTTGCATCTGAAGAATATCCGGAATATACATGCTGCTCGGTAAACGATGTGTTTGGCTTTTTTATAAGCGGGCCCGGAATTAACGGACCCTATACTAACAATGCTGAAAACATTGCACTTATTCCTAACACAACCACACCCATCCAAATTAATACAGTTAACGGCCCATGTGCGCCTGTTAGCTATTGCGATGCAACAGCACCATGCTGTGGTGGATATCCTCAATTTTATGTAGATAACAGCGGCTGGACAAATCCACCAACTAACCTTAGTCCCACATCGGTAGAGTACGATGGTTTTACAACAGTACTAACTGCTATTTCGCCAGTTCAATGCGGACAAGTTTACCACATCAAAATTGCAATAAGCGATGTGGGCGATGGTATTTTTGATTCAGGCGTTTTCTTGAAAGCAGGAAGTTTCTCAGCATCAGGAATATTAGTGGATGCAAACATCAGCTATGGCGGACCTAATGATTCAACTTTATTTGAAGGTTGCGGCACAGCATGTTTATTATTAACGCGTTCGGGCGATTTAAGTAGCGCTGATACTGTAGCGCTCACAATTGGTGGGCAGGCAGTAAATGGAGTAGATTATACACCTTCACTTCCATCGCAAGTTATATTTCAGCCGGGCGATGATACCATTCAAATTTGCATAACTGCATTAAACGAAAACGTGTTAGAAGGTTTAGAATTAGTTTCAATAACTGCAACATCAAACACAATATGTACACAAAGTAATAGTGCAGTGCTTGAGTTTTATGTAGGCGATTACACTCCGCTTAACTTAGCTGCAAGCAGTGATACCACTATTTGTCCTAACACACAACTGTTTTTAAATGCACAGGCATCGGGCGGTGTTCAGCCGTATAGCTATAGTTGGTCAACCGGTTCAAATAACCAAACCATTATTGTAACGCCTACCGCTAACACAAGTTACACGGTAACAGTTACAGATAGTTGCAACTCACCGGTACAAACACAAATTATAAATGTTATTGTGGCACCTACCGGGCCAGCCATTACAACTCCTGATTACACTGTATGCGAAGGAGAACAAATCACCATTAACATGGTTGTGAGTGGCGGTGCACCATCATTTAGTTGTAACTGGACAACCATTTCCGGTAACGATACCATTCCGCAAACGGTTTGTAATTCATCTTACAGCTATACTCCAACAAGTAACGGAACATTTTTGGTAAGCATTACTGATGGCTGTAGCCGAACAGATGTGGACACGATTAGCGTGGTGATAGAAACCGACTGTAGCATTATTGTTCCAAACGTATTCACACCTAATGGCGATGGAATTAATGATTTCTTTTCGTTTGAAAATTTAGAAAATTTCCCGGGCAGTCGCTTTGTGGTTTATAACCGTTGGGGAAACATAATTTATGACGATGCTAGTTATCAAAACAATTGGAGTGGCGATAATCACTCCGATGGAACATATTATTTCATACTGTATCTCCCTGACGGAAAAACCATACCCGGTTACTTAACGCTGCTAAGGAAAAAATGAGGTGGTTTAAAAAATTAACTGTATTAGTTCTATTTTCACTTCTTTTTACAGAAGCAAAAGCTACACACATAGTTGGTGGTGAATTGTATTACGATTATTTGGGTAACAACGATTACTTGGTTACACTTAAAGTTTATCGCGATTGCATAAATGGCCAAGCGCCCTTTGATAATCCGGCATCGGTGGGTGTTTACGATGTAAACGGTAATCTGATACAAAATTTGCAGCTTTCACTGCCGGGTTTCACAACATTGCCTGTTAGTTTAAATAATCCCTGCTACCAGCCACCGGGCGGTGTGTGTGTGGAAGAAGCAATTTACATCACTACCGTTAATCTGCCACCAATACCAGGTGGTTACACACTCTGTTATCAGCGCTGTTGCCGAAACGCCACTATTTTAAACTTAAACAATCCACTTTCAGTTGGTTCTACTTTTTCATGTACCATTCCCGGTACGGGTGTAGCACCAGGAAACAGCAATCCGCGCTACGATAGCTTACCACCACTTTTTATGTGCGCCAATGTTCCGTTTAGTTTTTTACACTCAGCTACCGACCCCGATGGCGATTTATTAGTTTACACGTTTTGCGATCCTTATGATGGAGGTTCGCAAACCAACCCAATGCCATCACCACCCACGCCACCACCATTTATGGCTGTGCCTTGGCTAAATCCATATTCGGCAAATTATCCCATCAACTCTAATCCGGCAATGAATATTAACCAGAACACCGGATTAATTACCGGAACACCTAATCAAGTGGGGCAGTGGGTATTTGCAGTGTGTGTGGAAGAGTGGAGAAACAACCAGCTCATCAGCACCAGCCGCAGAGAATATCAAGTAAATGTTACGCTGTGTCCTAATCTCTCTATTTCATCCATTCCTTCGCAAACCACTTTTTGTTTTGGCTACACCGTTAATTTCAGTAATAATAGTATAAATGCATCCAGTTACTTTTGGGATTTTAACGACCCTAATGCTACCAATGATACATCAAACTTAGCAACACCTACTTGGACTTACACCGATTCAGGAACTTACAATGTGATGCTGATTTGCAATCCGGGTATGAGTTGTGCCGATACGGCTTACACCACGTTTTATATTTACCCGTTACTCAGCCCTAATTTTGTACCACCCAATGCACAGTGTATAAACAACAACAATTTTAACTTTACCGCTGCCGGAAATTTTATGGGTAATGGCGTAAGCACCTTTGCTTGGAATTTCGGCAATAATGCTAACCCCCAAAATTCATCGGCACAAAATCCGAACAATGTGCAATTTACATCCACAGGTTGGCACACAGTAACACTCACCGTAAGTGAGAATAATTGCACACAAACCTATACCGACTCGATTTATATTTACCCAATGCCCACCGCATCTTTTAATGCTGCACCACAAAACGGTTGCGCACCTTTCACCGCATTTTTCACTAATACTTCAGTAACCGGAAACATGATTACAAATTACAGTTGGAATTTTGGCGATGGAAATACTTCAAATTTAGCAAGCCCAACGCACATATATAATCAACCCGGTAATTACACTGTAACACTCACTGTTATTACCAGCAATGGTTGCATTGATACACTCACCTTTGTTGCAAATAATATTATAGATGTTTATCCTGTGCCTACTGCCATTTACGATGCAAGCCCATTGGTAACATCTATTTTCAATCCTGATGTAACATTTATGGATTTAAGCCAAGGCGGAACGAGTTGTACAATTTATTTTGGCGATGGCAATTACAGTAATAATTGTAACAGCTCTTACACCTATCAAGCACCTGGTATTTACAACTCCTATCAAGTCGTAACAAATACTTACGGTTGTGCCGATACATTTTCAATTTCGATTGAAATAAAATACGAATACCGCTTTTTTGTTCCTAATGCATTTTCACCGAACAACAGCGGATTTAACGATGTGTTTATGCCCAAAGTGATGGGAGCAGGAAATTACCATTTTATGATTTTTGATAGATGGGGGCAATTGTTTTTTGAAACTTACGACCCTAACCAGGGCTGGGACGGAACATACAAAGGCAACAAATGCCAGCAAGATGTATATGTGTGGAAAGTAGAGCTGCTTGATTTGGCCGAAAAAATAGACCGCCAATACATAGGGCATGTTACATTAATTAGGTAGAGAAAAAACTACAACTCAATTTCAAGCGCAAAGCCGGGAACAAAAGCGCGCGATTTATAAGTGCCTCCAAATTGTGTTTCTAAATTCACATCGCTGCGTTTCATTCCTTCAATGTAAAGAAACGAGCAATCTAATTTCACTTTCTCAGAAATATAAAAACTTGCACCTGTAGTGATTCCAATTCTATTTGCATCGGGAGTTTCAGGCGTTAAATAACCAGCATCCACAGGCGATGGATCGAAATAAGCGCCAAATCGGATGGTAACATTTTCGTTAACGATGTATTGTGCCCCGGCACGATACATAAATGTATTTTGATAATTACGTGCCGAGCGAATGTTTTGCAGTTTGGCTGTAGTGTCTTTAAAATCAATTCTCAGTGTGTCGTATGATTGCCATCCAACAAAATTAAGGTCTAATGAAAAGGTCCATTTTGCACCACATTTGTAACCTGCTCCGGCACTAATTACTTGTGGTAATTTAATGGCAGTGGTAAAACTCGTTTGAGGAAAAAACTCTTTTAACGATTCAGGAACTGTAAAATTAGCATCGCCATTTTTCACTTTTACTTTTACAGCCGAGCGATAATCAATACCCAATGAAAAATTTTCTGTTGGCCTGAAATAAATTCCGGCATTAAAACCAAAACCATTTGCTTTGCCTGCTAAAATTCCTTCGCCATAATTGCCGGCAGTATCTTGCACGGGTATTCCTTTGCGCAAGCTAAATCCGCCAACGGCTGCCAACGGCCCTATTCCAAAGCCAATTTTTTCATTCACTTGATAAGAAAAAGTGGGCTGTATAAAAATTGTTTTCAAATTAATTTCGCGAATTAAAAACTGACCTTTCCAATCATCGGCCCATTGCACACGGCTGCCAAATGGAGTGTAAATACCAATGCCATAATACCATTTATTGCCCAAGTTAGTTTTAGCGGCAGCATAAACAGAAAACGGTGTGCCAATGTTCAGCTCGGTGCGCGCTGTGTAATTTCCCGGTGCTAATTCTAAATATTGAACATTGGGAATTATAAACGATGAACCCATTTGCAATTGGTAAACAGAATCTAAAAAGCAAACTGCACCCGGATTAAAAAAAATGGAAGAAGCATCGGTTAGCAAACCTGTGGCGGCATGGCCCATGGCTGCCTGTTTTTGTCCTTGCAAGTTTACCTGAAAGCCACCCGCAAATATTACATTGGAGCAGAACAATAAAACTGCTGTTAGTTTATTAATCATTAATTGGCTGGTATGTAAACGGAAGTTTTGGAACTAAAATTGCAAACTCTTCGCCCGATTCTTTCATGTCAATGTCCATTGCATCATAAACCCATATTGCTTCAGCTTCGTAACCATTGGATACATATTTTTCTAAAATGGTAAGCATATCGGCAATGTACTTTGCTGATGTAGAGTTAAAATAATCGAACGAAAATTTAAAACTCACTTTAGGTGATTTGCCGTAATTCGATTTTTGAAAATACAATACATTTTGGTAGCCATTAAGCCATTCTACAACCGGGTTAAAATACTTGCCCGTATTTTCCGGTCTTGATTCTCCTGAGATTTCAAAAATATTTTTTGTTGGGTCTAGCACTAATTTGGCAGTAGTATTAGTCGCCTCTAAAATCATTGCGTTCATATGATGTTTTTTGTGTTTATTTCTATTTGTAGCATGTAAAACGATAGCACTCCAGATACTTGTCTGAATTCATATTTAAACTTTCCCCCAGATTTAATTGCAATATCAATTAAGCCAAGTCCGCCTTCTTTGTCTTGTTGTTTTAAAGTGTCGGAAATAACTTTTCGGTACATACTTTTTAATTCTGTTTTATCGCTCGTGTTCATTGCATCTAAATTTTCTTTAAGCAAAGGCACTTCAGTGTTTTTTAAATGATTGCCCGTAGTAATAGTATATAAACCGCTAACGACAGAAAACATAAACATAATCGGAGCGGTTCGGCCCATAAATTTTTCTGTTTCTTGTTTCTCGTTGTATTTTGCAATGTTATCAAGACATTCTACCATCACGTTGTATATTTTTTTTCGGATGGTTACATTGGGCTCTAAGTGTTGCAATGTTTTCTGTAAATTTTTTAGCAACGAAGTTGTAGTAGAGTGGTTTAAATCGCCAACATAGGACAGAATAATATTGTGATCATCCATAAATTTAAAAACCGTATGGGCTGCAATACCTTGTGTAATATCTTGCTTGGTTATTTCCATGGGAGATTTGCCTATGGGTAAAAGTAAAAAAAAATACCGAAATTAAAGAATGGCTAAATGGCTATTTCTACCCACTTCAAGCGATGGTCGCTCATGTAATAACGAACGTAGTTTTAAAACTAAATTACGCATTAGGGAATAGTGTTGAGAACTTTACGCGTCTCGAAATCAAAGGCAGTTTGTATTCTCATATTTTTTTTTAATTATTATTTTATTATAAACTTCCCAGTTGCCAAAATTTTACTTTCTGAAATTATTTTTAAAAAATAAATTCCGGGTAAAAGATTTCCTTTATCCAAAATCATTTCTTTTGTTCCGTTAGGGATAGTGCGTTCTATTTTTTTTCTCCCATAAACATCAATTACTTCAAATAGCCCTTGTTTAATTTCGAATTCAGAGCTTATTTCAATAGTTGCCGAAGAAGAAAAAGGGTTGGGGAATATGATAACTTGCCCTTGAGGCAGATGGGTTGGCTCGAATACTCCAGTAGGAGCATAACCCACGCTATCAGTTTTCACTAAATAAATCCAGTTTGTGTTAAAAGCACTTGACCTCCCAACAAGAATAAATCCCATATCAGTAGTTTGTCGTAGAAAATAACCTGATTCTCCACCGCTTGGGCTTCCATAAGTTTTTTCCCAGATTGTATCACCAATATTGTCCGTACGTATTAAAAATATTCCGTCACCATTCGCGCTGCCACCATTTCCTAAGAGGATATATCCTCCTTGGATTTGCTGAACACAATAAGCTCCTTCTGAATAAGTGTTTGGCGGACCATTGGAATACGTTTTTGTCCAAAGCGTATCTCCATTGCCATCAGTTTTTATTAAATATGCACCGTAAAAAATGGTATCGAGAAAACTACTAGTATAACCCGCAATTATGTACCCCCCATCTGTAGTTTGTTCAACACTCTGCCCTCTATCGTTTCGAAAACCACCGTACGTTTTCGACCATAGTGAATCCCCATTCAAATCTGTTTTTATCAGCCATACGTCCCAATCGTTACCTATTGCTTTCATTCCTGTTGTAATGTATCCGCCATCTGTAGTTTGATCAATAGAATATGCAACATCCGCGCCAACCGTACCATAAGTTTTTTGCCAAAGAATATTTCCCGCGGAATCAGTCTTTACAATATACACATCATAACTCCCAGCTCCTCACGCAGAGGTGTAGCCACATATTACATAGCCGCCATCAGTTGTTTGCCTGACAGAATAAGGGATATTAGCCCCTGGTGCGCCAATTGTTTTTGTCCAAAGAGTATCTCCATTTTTATCGGTTTTTAAAAGCCATATTTTACTGTCAGTTGTTGTCATATAATCCTTCTCGCCAACAATGATAAAGCCACTGTCAGGTGTCTGTTCTATATACTCCCCACCATCAGCATTGTTGCCCCCGTATGATTTAAACCAAAGTATTTTACCAATAGAATCTGTTTTTATTAATGCAACATTATTATCAAGAGTTGAAATGGAATTTACACCCGAAATAATATAGCCATTATCATAAGTTTGCTGCACGCACGCCCCACCAAAACATCCAAGTGTATCATAATACTTTTCAAATGTAATGGATTGAGAAAGTGCAATAGAATAAACGCAGGATGCGAACAAAAACAGGAAGATATGTGAACCACTTTTCAAGACAGGAAAAATTAGAAGCTAACATAGTAAATTCTTTCGCTTTCCAAAATAGAGGTAAATACTATTGTGCAATTAACTGAAAATTATCAGATAATTCCCTTTTGCCAAAGTGCTGCAATATCCATCGTTATAGCAACACTGTAATGGATTGCCACGCCAAGCCATATTGATTTACTTTTTAAACTAAGTACGCCCAGCACAATACCTGCAATAATTGCAGCAATTGTTTCGGGCATTGGTTTGCCAAAATGAATCATGCAATAGGGTATCATCATCACAAAAACACTATAGAAACCAAAGGTTTTTTTGGTGGCGTGTACCATAAATCCTCTGAAAAAAAATTCGAGGGCAAAAAACTGAATGAAGTAGGCGAGCTCCCAAATTAAAAAATTGCCAAATAAATTTTCGTTAGCACTTACTTTGTAAAAAGGATATTTGCTTTGAAACGAATGGGTAAATGAAACGCCAATTACAATTGGAATCATTACAAGCAGCATTAAGAAATATATTTTTTTGTCGCTGAATGCTCCCTTTATCTTTAAACCATAAGCAGATAAATTTTGTTTAAAAATTAATTTTATGACAAGTGTCGGAACAATAAAATAAAAGGCAAACAATATACTTGCCCACCAAAGTAGTTCGTATAGATGCGAGTCGTTGTAGTTTAGTTTGCTTATACTATTACCATAGCCGAGCCAATCAGCAGTAATGTATAAATAACTGCTATCGCCATAATATTTTATTGATGTGATGCAGATTGCAACTAACAAGCAAGTAATCATTGTTTGTTTGCCATTGTGAAAATTTTCTTCCTTGTCTGCTTCTGCAGTTTCGTAAGTTGTGGTAAATAGTTTGGTGACGTAATTTATCATCTTATTTTTCGGGCAACTCTAATTTATTCTCATTGTTGTAATGCAATTCATTGTTGTCCATCATCCACTTTATCACTTTCAATATTTTTTCTTCACGGTGTTCTATAATCATGTTCACAACTTCGTTAAGTGTGTGAGGTGTTACACTTAAAAGGTTAACAATTGCTTCAATAATTTTTTCAAACTCATCATAAGATAATTCGCGCTTTTTTTCATCGAGGCAAATATCGCACTGCCCGCAGTTGTCAGCATCGTTTTCACCAAAATAGGATAGGAGCAACCTGCTGCGGCACAAATTTTTTCGCTCTGCATAATGTATCACCCATTCCATCCGCTTAAAAGCGCGCTCTTTTAGTTGCGAATAATTTTCGGGAGATAAGTGTAAATCTTTAGCATCAATTCGCTCGGTGGTATAAGTGAGCTTTGGCATTTCTGTTTGCGGCAAATACGATATTAGTTTGCTGCTTTGCAGGTAAAGTAAATAGTCAATTGCTTTTTCCTTTTGCAAATTGGTTTTACGAGCAATATCATATTCGTTTATTTTCACAAAACCATCAAATAGCCCGCTGTACATTCGCAATAATATTTTTATAAACTCATCTAAACTTTTATTGGTTACCTGAAACTTATATAGTTCTTCGCGTGAAACTAAAAAATTTAATCTCGAAGGTTGGTAAAGTGCTTCGCTAAGTTCAACATAACCTTGCCGTTGTAAAAATTTTAGACAGTTAAAAACCGTGAGCGATTTTAAATTATAATTTTTACAAAACGCATTTATATCAAAATCGAAACTGACGCCCGGTGGTGCTCCAATTGGAATTTGAAAATAATTAGCTAATGCTTGATAAATGCGCTTTATTTCATCAATAGGTGGAAATGCCGCTGCTACAGTGTGCTCTAATTCTATTTTGTCGGCTGTGTTGTAAAGTAGAACTGAATATGCTGTTTGCTCATCACGCCCCGCCCGGCCCGCCTCCTGAAAGTATGCCTCAATGCAATCCGGCAAATCAATATGAACAACAAAACGCACATCCGGTTTATCTATGCCCATTCCAAAAGCATTGGTGCAAACCATTACACGCGTTTTATTGCTAAGCCAGTTATTTTGTTTTTGCGAGCGTTGCTCGTTTGTTAATCCTGCATGATAGTAATCGGCTGTAATTTTATTTTGGTTAAGCCAATCGCTTATCTCTTGTGTTTTTTTTCTGTTACGAACATATACAATTCCGGTTCCTTTTACATTAGTGCATATTCGCAATAGCTTTGTCAGTTTATCTTCAACAGTATTTACAACATAAGCTAAATTTTTTCGCTCGAAACTTTTTTGTAAAAGATTTTCTTTCTTGAATTCTAATTTTTGTTGAATATCTTTTACCACTTCGGCTGTTGCAGTTGCCGTTAGTGCAATTACAGGAACTGTTGGCAGCAATTGCCTGAGTTCGGCTATTTGCATGTAGCTTGGTCTAAAATCATAACCCCATTGCGAAATGCAATGTGCTTCGTCCACCGCAATTAAATTTACATTCATGCGCAATACTCTTACCCTGAAAATTTCTGTTGCAATACGCTCGGGCGATACATATAAAAATTTTATTCTCCCATGCATGCAGTTGCTCAGTGTTATGTCAACTTCACGTTTGCTCATTGCCGAATTAACCGCTACCGCAGTTATGCCTTTGGCATTAAGTGTTTCCACTTGGTCTTTCATTAATGCAATGAGAGGGGAAACAACAATACAAATACCTTCTTTTGCTAATGCCGGAATTTGAAAACAGATGGATTTACCGCCACCGGTTGGTAAAAGTGCAAGCGTATCTTTTCCGTCTAAAACAGATTGAATAATCTCTTTTTGAAGTGGACGAAAGTGTTCGTGTCCCCAGTATTTTCTTAGTAAATCATGAGCCGGCATGATTGTACTAAGATAACTAACAATTAGTGAATGGTGATAACTAAGCTACGCGCAGCTTGCTGATGTTCGATTTTCCGATTTTTTCTTTTGCATAATCTGCTGTAATGTGCAATGTTTTTGCGTTTTCTTGTGCAGGTAATTCAAACATTGCGTCAAGCATAATGGCTTCGCAAATACTGCGTAAGCCACGTGCGCCAAGTTTAAATTCCATTGCTTTATCAACAATAAATTCAAAAACTTCTTTTTCAAAAGATAGTTTAACACCATCTATTTCAAATAGTTTGGTGTATTGTTTTATCAGAGAATTTTTTGGTTCTGTCAATATCTGGCGAAGTGTATCTCTGTCAAGTGGATTCAAATAGGTGAGTACAGGCAAGCGACCAATAAGTTCCGGAATTAATCCGAATGATTTTAAATCTTGCGGAGCAATGTATTGTAATAAGTGTTCTTTATCTACTGTATTTCTATCTTGTGTTGCAGAGTAACCCACTACTTGAGAGTTTAATCTGCGTGCAATCATTTTCTCAATTCCATCAAATGCGCCACCACACACAAATAAAATATTTTTAGTATCAACCTGTATCATTTTTTGTTCAGGATGCTTGCGGCCACCTTGTGGTGGCACATTAACAACCGATCCCTCTAAAAGTTTTAGTAAACCTTGCTGAACACCTTCGCCCGATACATCGCGTGTTATGGATGGGTTATCGCCTTTACGTGAAATTTTATCAATTTCATCAATAAAAACAATTCCCCTTTCGGCAGCAGTTACATCGTAATCGGCAGATTGTAATAATCGCGACAAAATACTTTCTACATCTTCGCCCACATATCCGGCTTCAGTTAAAACTGTAGCATCGGCAATGCAAAACGGAACATTTAAAATTTTTGCAATAGTGCGTGCTAATAATGTTTTTCCTGTTCCGGTTTGTCCCACCAAAATAATATTTGATTTTTCAATATCAATTTCTTCTTTTGTGGTTTTTGGTTTTTGTGTAACTCGTTTGTAGTGGTTGTAAACTGCTACTGACAAAACTTTTTTAGCATCTTGCTGTCCAATTACATATTGGTCCAAGTGCGTTTTTATTTCAGTTGGTTTTAGTAAAGTTAACGCGCCAAAAGTAGAACTGCCCTTTGCATTTGTTTCTTGCTTAACAATAGTGTAAGCCTGACCAATGCATTGATCGCAAATATGACCATCTTGACCGGCAATAAGCACGTTACATTCGTGCTTAGGCCTGCGGCAAAATGTACATTTAATTTCTTCTTTTGAAGCCATTATGCCTATTTGTTACGAATTAAAATTTCGTCAATCATTCCGTAATCTTTTGCTTCTTGCGCAGTCATCCAATAATCGCGGTCGCTATCTGCCCACACTTTATCATACGTTTGGCCTGAATGTTTTGCTATTATTTCGTACAATTCTTTTTTCAACTTTTGAATTTCGCGAGCTGTAATTTCTATATCCGAAGCTTGTCCTTCGGCACCACCCAATGGTTGGTGTATCATCACGCGAGCATGTGGTAGCGAAGTACGTTTTCCTTTTTCGCCAGCGCACATTAAAACAGCTCCCATAGATGCTGCCATGCCGGTACATATTGTTGCAACATTGCAATTTATATATTGCATGGTATCATAAATTCCTAAGCCGGCATAAACCGAGCCACCCGGTGAGTTAATGTAAATTTGAATGTCTTTTTTGGCATCCACCGATTCGAGAAATAAAAGCTGTGCCTGAATAATATTGGCAACTTGGTCGTTAATACCTGTACCCATAAAAATTATTCTGTCCATCATCAATCGCGAAAAAACGTCCATTTGAGCTACGTTGAGTTGGCGCTCTTCTATAATATAAGGTGTTAATGACGATACATAGTTATCGTAAGTGGTGCTGTTAATGCCTTTGTGTTTGGTGGCATATTTTCTGAATTCGTCTTTTGGAAACATATACAATGATTTTTTTCTGGTGATACTTTATTCTTTAGTCGTTTTAAAGGTACAATTATTTTATAAACTCATCGTGCTCCACTTCTTTTTGCTCAAGCGTGAATGTGTTTTTGAAAATGGCAAGTAAGCGCTGTTCGTACATTTGGTCGAATATGCGTTTTGCTTCATCCTCTTTTGAAAGAATATTTTTTGCAGCATCGTTTAATTCTTTTTCATCCACATTTGCTTGGCCATAACGAAGATAATTTTCGCGCAACAAATTTTTTACGTAATCAATGGCTTCTTCTTGTGTAATTTTTATTTCTTTTTCTTTTATTATTTTGTTTTCAATAAGTTGCCATTTAAGTTGCTCTGCATAAAGTGGATACTCTTGCTCTAATTGCTCTTTGCTTATTGGCTTTTCGTTTACAACAAGTAACCAGCGTTTTAAAAACTCATCGGGTAATTGCAGATTCACTTTTTGTTTCAATGAATTTACTACAGTGTTCATGAATTTTCGGTCGCTTTCTCCAACAAATGATTTGCCCAAATCTTCTTTTAGTTTTGCTCTAAACTCTTCAACATTATTTACAACACCTTCTCCGTATATCTTTTTAAATAATTCTTGATTAATATCAGCAGGCGCTATGCGGCTTATTTCTTTTACAGTTAGTTGTAAGTTACTTGCAGCTACTTTTTCTTTATCTGCTTTTAGGAGTGTGGCAAAATATTCTGCATCAGCAGCTAATTCGGTAGCGTTTAAAGTTACTTTATCGTCTTTTTTAATGCCGATTAGTTTTTGTTGAACCGCATCGCCTGTTATACGCTCCATAAATAACGATGCAGAACGGAACAAGCCGGCAGCTACTATTTCGTTTTGCTCATTTACTTCTACCATATCAACTAAAATCAGATCTTCTTTTGTAGAATTTTCGGGGTTAATGATTTTACCGTAGCGTTTTGCCATGTCGTTCATTTGGCGGTCAACTAATTTCTCGTCAATTTTAATTACTTCGAACGGATATTTTTCTTTATTATTTAGCTCTACATTAAATGTGGGTGCTAAGCCCAAATCGTATTTGAATTCAAATTCGGTTTGGTTTTCATCAATATTGTTTTTTTCATCCGCGCTTGGTATTGGGTTGCCAAGCATTTCAATATTATTTTCCTGAATGTATTTGTATAGCGAATCGTTTAAAAGTTTATTCAACTCTTCTGCTAAAATTGATTTGCCGTACATTTTTTTCACCATTCCGGCCGGCACTTTTCCCGGACGAAAACCGGGCATTGATACTTTTTTAGAATAATTTTTTAAAGCATCATCTACTTTTTGTTTATAATCTTCCGGACCAAGTTTTACTTTTATTGTTGCATTAAGTTGGTCAATGTTTTCGCGTGTAATGTTCATTTTAATTTGTGTTTTAAGGGGCGCAAATATAGCTAAAAACTTACATTTTATCTTATCAAAACTGCGTAAATCTTAATGCTTTTTTAGCTTTGTAAAATAAGCGTTTTTTTGCTGTAATCAATTATAGCGCGGTGCTTATTAAGAATATCACTGCCCAAAACACCATCAATAGGTTTGAGGCCAATTGTTTTATAAGAATTATTAACGTGCGATAAATCGAGTAAAACAGAATGGTAGTTTTTGATTTTTAATTTTCCTATGTATAGTGCAGCTATTGTTATCTCACTACTTTGCATGGTATTAGTTCCAAGTCCTGATGAAAGTTTATCTTTTATTTTTTTCGATCGAGTTTTCACATAGGTTTTGATGCGTGTTTTATCAAAAACTGTGCGCGATGCTCCGGTATCAATAATCACATTTGCTTTTGTGCCATTTATATTTATTGTTGCTGAAAGGTGAAAACCATCTTCATCTATCGAAAGCATTTTTATGGGTACAATTATTTTCATAATAAATAAAATGCTAATGCATAACGCCAAAAATTGTGATACCAAGCACAAAAATAAATAGCATAAAAAATATAATAACTATTCCGCAAAAGCGCCAAAATTGCTTGTAGCGGCTAAACGCTAACTCTAATTCTCCGGTTGCTTTGGTATCAACAAAACGGTTTATGTTTTTTGCATATTGATTTAACAAAATAGCAGGAACAATTAAAAGTATTGCTGAAAAAGGTAGGAATATCATCACAATCATTGACTTTCCCATGTATGGTAAAAAAGTATAAACGCCCACAATGTATAAGAAATAAATGCCGGCAGCTATGAAGCAAGTGGTGCTAAATATTTTTATCCACTTGTTGCCTTTTTTCAGCAAATCGGTAGTGATAGTGCTCAGTTCGCTTTCGCCTTCTATTGAGTAATCGTCAAGTGTTTGCATATCTTAATAGTCGTAAGACTGAATTTGAATTAACTGGAGAACAGTATTTATAACTGTACTTGTAACAGAAACGATAATGAGTATTGTGCTTGTTCTCCAAAATTTAACGTAGTTAGAAAATGATTTTTCAATATCACTAATTTTTTTGCTTGTTGCGTATTTTCTTAAATGTGCAGCATGCATTAAAAGTAAAATGGATGAATAAACACTAAGTACAAGTGTGGCAAGGCTAAATACTATCGTTACCATAAAACTAAATGTTTCTGAAATAAACATAAATCTTATGAATGTGGTAACTATAGAATATGCAGAAAGAAGCAAGCAGCATATTGAGCAAAATATCATCCATCCACTTGCTTTTTTTAAGTCGGAGATGCTGCTTTCGCTCAATGTATTTTCTGATTCCATTAAAATTGCAACACTAAGTTATTAAAATTTAATAAGCCAAATTCGGTCCTAACCATCTCTCTGCTTCTTGCAAACTTATCCCTTTTCGTTTTGCATATTCTTCCACTTGGTCTTTTTGAATTTTGCCAATACCGAAATAATGCGAATTTGAATTCGCAAAATACAAGCCGCTCACAGCAGCCGTTGGAACCATTGCCATGCTTTCTGTCAAAATCATTCCTGTATTTTTCTCCACATCCAATAATTTCCAAATGGTTAGTTTTTCGGTATGATCGGGTTGTGCAGGATAACCTGGTGCCGGACGAATTCCTTCATATTCTTCTTTGATTAATTCTTCATTTTGTAAATTTTCTTCTTTGGCATATCCCCAGAATTCCTTTCTCACTTTTTTGTGCATCAATTCGGCAAATGCTTCCGCTAAACGATCAGCCAATGCTTTTAACATGATGGCAGAATAATCATCGTGGTCTTTTTCAAAACGTGCTACGTGCTCGTCTATTCCTATTCCGGTTGTTAATGCAAAGATTCCGACATAGTCGTTTCCGTTAGGATTTATAAAATCAGACAAAGCAACATTATATTGTCCGGCCGGCTTCTTAGTCTGCTGACGCAATGTATGGAACACCACGGCCCCCTCTCCTGTGGAGAGGGCTGGGGAGAGGTATATGTCATCCCCTTTACTATTTGCAGGATAGATTCCAATTACTGCGTTTGCTTTTAACCATTTTTCATTAATGATTTTTTTCAACATGGTTTGTGCATCGTCAAATAATTTACGTGCCTCTTCACCGCGTGTTGGATCTTTCAAAATTTTCGGATACGATCCTTTCATTTCCCAAGAGATGAAAAATGGCGTCCAGTCGATGTATTCAGCTATTTCTTTAATGGAATAATCTGTAAAAACTTTATTTCCAATAAACGTTGGTTTAACAATTTCTTGTTTTGTCCAATCGATTGGAAATTTATTTTCACGTGTTTCCGCAATGGAAATAAATTTATTTTGTGATTGAGCATTTTTATTTTGTTCGCGCACACGGTCATAATCTTTGGTGATTTCAACCATAAACGACTCACGCAATTCATCCGAAATTAAACTGCTTGCAACAGGAACCGATTTACTTGCATCGTTCACGTGAATAACCGGACCAGAATAATTTTGTGCAATTTTTACTGCTGTATGTACTTTAGAAGTGGTTGCACCACCTATCATCAAAGGCATTTTAAAACCAAGACGTTCCATCTCTTTCGCAACGTGCACCATTTCATCCAGCGATGGAGTTATCAATCCGCTTAATCCAATTACATCTACATTATGGTGGCGTGCTTGTTCTAAAATTTTATCCGCAGATACCATCACACCTAAGTCAATAATTTCATAATTATTACAGGCCAATACAACACCTACAATATTTTTTCCGATATCATGCACATCTCCTTTAACTGTTGCCATTAAAATTTTTCCTGCATTGCTTCTTCCATCACCGGCAATCCCAGCCAATTTGTTTGCTTCTTTCTCTGCCTGCAAGTACGGTTCTAAGTAGGCAACCGCTTTTTTCATCACGCGTGCACTTTTCACCACTTGTGGCAAAAACATTTTTCCGCTTCCAAATAGATCTCCCACCACATTCATTCCATCCATCAAAGGACCTTCAATTACATTTAAAGGGCGACCGAATTTTTGAAATGCTTCTTCTGTATCTGCATCAATGTATTCAACCAATCCTTTTACCAATGCATAACTCAAACGTTCTTCCACCGTTCCTTTCCTCCACTCTTCTTCTTTTCCGGTTTTTTCTTTTACAATTCCTTTTAACGATTCGGCATGCTCAACTAATCGTTCTGTTGCATCATCTCGCCTGTTCAACAATACATCTTCTACTAATTCCAATAATTTTTTATCAATATCATCATATACTACCAACTGTGCGGGATTGACAATTCCCATATCCATTCCGTTTTTCACGGCATGAAACAAAAATGAACTGTGAATGGCTTCACGCACATGGTCGTTTCCTCGGAAGGAGAAGGAAACGTTACTCACTCCACCACTAACTTTTGCGTGAGGCAGATTTTCTTTAATCCATTTTGTGGCATTAAAAAAATCGAGTGCATTCAAGCGATGTTCTTCCATTCCGGTTGCAACAGGAAAAATATTTGGATCGAAAATAATATCTTGTGGAGGGAAATGCACTTTGTTTACCAACACATCATATGCACGTTTACAAATATCTATTCTGCGTTGCAATGTATCAGCTTGTCCCACTTCATCAAAAGCCATTACAATTACAGCCGCTCCGTATTGTTTTATTTTATTTGCTTGTTCAATAAATTTTTCTTCTCCTTCTTTCAAGGAAATGGAATTTACAATTGCTTTTCCTTGCACACATTTTAATCCTGCTTCAATCACGCTCCATTTAGATGAGTCAATCATGATAGGCACTTTTGATATATCTGGTTCCGATGCAATCAAATTTAAAAACTTGGTCATGGCTGCTTCACTGTCCAACATTCCTTCATCCATGTTCACATCAATAACTTGCGCTCCACCTTCTACTTGCTCGCGTGCAATTGATAAAGCCTCTTCATAATTTTCTTCATTAATTAAACGCAAGAATTTTTTTGAGCCTGTTACGTTTGTACGTTCACCCACATTCAGGAAATTACTTTCCGGGCGAAGTGTTAATGGTTCCAATCCGCTCAAGTGCATCAATGTATCCGCTGCCGGTTTTTTTCTTGGCTTTGATACTTTCGCTAATTCGGCAATGCGTTTGATATGAGCTGGAGTTGTTCCACAACAACCACCCACAATGTTTAAGAATCCGGCACGTAAAAAATCTTCGATCTGATGTCCCATCTCATGAGCATCCTGATCGTATTCACCAAACTGATTTGGTAATCCCGCATTGGGGTAAGCGCTTACATAAAACGGAGCTTTATCCGAAAGTTCTTCCAAATACGGGCGCATGTCTTTTGCACCCAAAGCGCAATTTAAACCAACGCTTAATAAATCAACATGTGAAATGGAATTTAAAAATGCTTCGGTAGTTTGTCCGGATAATGTTCTTCCACTGGCATCGGTAATTGTTCCCGAAACCATCACAGGCATTTTAATATTTTTTTCTTTGCAAACATTTTGAATCGCAAACAAAGCTGCTTTTGCATTGAGTGTATCAAAAATAGTTTCCACCAATAATAAATCGGCACCACCCTCAATCAATCCACGTGCTTGTTCGGAATAAGCAATAACCAATTCGTCAAAAGTAATGGCGCGAAATCCCGGGTCGTTTACATTGGGCGATAAAGAAAGTGTACGATTAGTCGGACCAAATGCTCCGGCTACGAATTTGGGTGTGTTATCTACTGATTCTTTTTGAAATTCCCCTACAGCTTCTTTCGCAATTTTAGCTGATTCATAATTCAACTCGTATGCAAGATTTTGCATATCGTAATCCGCCATCGCAATAGTGGTTGCACTAAACGTATTTGTTTCAATAATATCTGCACCGGCTTTTAAATATTCTTTGTGAATGGCTTTAATAATTTGCGGTTGTGTGATAGACAATAGATCATTATTCCCTTTCAGATCTTTGTGAAAATCTGCAAAGCGTTTACTACGGAAGTCTTTTTCTTCCAGTTTATATTGTTGAATCATGGTACCCATTGCACCATCAATCACCAGGATTCTTTTTTCTAATTCTTTTTTTATGTCAATCATACGTAAACAAAAACTCCTCTAACTTTTTAGTCAGAGGAGTTATAATATTTTTTTATGTTTTCTAAATATTACTCTGACTTATCTTTTTCTTTCTCAAGAAAACGATTTTCCACCTTCTTTTAATTATTTAAAAGGGTTGGTAAGGTTTCATCGGGCGTTATCCCTCCACCTTTCGTGATAAGTATAAAAGAACGTGGAACAAAAGTAAGCAAAAGTACAATGCAGATTAAGCCATTTTTTTGCTGTTTTTCCATTGGCGGTAAAGCCCTGCAATTTGCTTACGGAAAATAAAGAGCAATGAAAAATAAGGTACAGCCATTAAATAAAGTATGGCCGAATTAAGGTTTTGTGAAACATTTGCACCTGTGGTTTTATTCGCTCCATCGCTGGCAACTTTGCGGCACATTGAACATTGTGCATCGGCAAACTGCGGAAGAAGAATAAAAACGGCAATGATTAATAGTAGTGGAATGTATTTTTTCACAAGGCAAATGTAATTAATGTGTGTAATATGGCGAAATCATTAAATAAACAACCACGCCCGTAATGGTAACATAGAGCCAAATGGGAAATGCCCAGCGCACGAGCTTGCGGTGCTTTTCCACCTGCATTTGAAATCCGCGATGAAAAGACAGAAGTATTAATGGTAAAACCAAAGCAGCCAATACGATGTGTGTAATAAGTATAAAAAGGTAAAGAGGGCGCAGCGGATTATCTTTTGGGTAGCTGGTTTCTTGTGCCATCCAGTGATAGGTGATATATGATACCAGAAACAAAGAGGATAAAACAAAAGTGGTTACATTCAGTTTTTTATGTGCGCTTATGTTTTTGCGTTTTATCATCATGAGCGATAGTATTAATAAAACGCTGCAAGTGCCGTTAATGATGGCGTTAAGGGTAGGTAAGGAGTAAACAAATTCAGGTACGGGTTGCGGAACGGGCAGCACTTTTTTATTTAGCAGCACCACCACTGCAAATACGAATACCGATATGCCAATGATAAAACGGAAAATAAATTTATCGCTCACTCTTTTTTGCCTTGGGTTACTTTGTTCATTTCTATTGTTTCTTTGGCGGCATATTCGGCATAAATAATTTTTAGTGCGTCTATCAGTTTGTTAACTTCTGCCAAATCGGTGCCATCAAAAAATCCTCTTATGCGTTTTTCTTTATCAATAATCACTAATTGTTCGCTGTGCAAAAATCCGCCTTCGGCTCTTGGGTCTTCGCCCACGGGCATTAAGTAGCCATCTATGCCGATGTCGTAAATATCTTTTTTTGTTCCGGTTACAAAATACCAGTTGCTTGTATTGCCAACGGTTACGCGCTTGGCATATTCTTTTAATACGGGCAATGTATCGTTTTCGGGATTAACGGTGTGCGATAAAAATGCAATATCGGTTAAGTCTTTGCAGCGGTCTTGCACCACTTTCATTCCGCTTTGCATTTTAGGGCAAATACCTTGGCAGGATGCAAAAAAGAAATTAGCGATATATATTTTATCGTTAAATGTTTTTTCGGTGATGGGGCTTCCATCCCAATTGGTAAAATTAAAAGCCGGAATGGTGTGGTAAATGGTATCGGTGCGAGTTTTGCCGTTAACGGTAATTTCTTGTGTGCCTAAGCGCGGGCCCAAAATGGGCTGGCTCATAAATCGTACTGTGCCCGTAGAAAAAAACAAATAAACTAACGATGGAAATAGAAGTACAGTAAAAAGTATTAAACCTTTTTTCAATTTTTAATGTTGGCCGCCTTCGGTTTTATGTTCTTCTTTTTTTTCTTGGGGGTGTTCTCCGCCTCCGGTGTTTTCTTGACCGCTACCGCCATGTCTGCTGCCCGAACGTAATTCAGCAGCTTGCATGGTTAGTATAGGGTCAATAAGTGCTTTGTATTGCGATGCGTAAGTGCCTTCTAAATAGGTGCCCATAAAAATTAGGTAGGCAATAAATGAAGTGTAAGGCCCGATGATTAGCCATTTCATCAATCGGTTTTCGTGGCCTAAGTGCATAAATGCATAAATGATGTAATAGGCTTTTACGATGGTGAGCCCAATGAAAATGAATTTTAACGGAATGGTTGACATGCGTAACTCATTCAACAGTCCCATTTGCTCGGCATAAATACCAATAAATAGTTCAACAATGGTAATTGCTAACATGATGAAGAAAACCTGCCATAATTTTTTACGGGCTTTTTTTCCTTCTTCTTCACTGTGGTGAGCCATGAATTCGTATTGTGGATAGTTGTCGTTAAATTCCATAGTTTTTTTATTTAGTTAAACTGTAGCTTTTTTAGATTTTGTTTTTTTATAGTAAATAAAAGAAGGTGAATACAAATACCCATACCAAATCTACAAAGTGCCAGTATAGTCCTACTTTTTCTACCATTTCATAATGGCCTCGTTTTTCCATCACTCGGTTATATACCATTATAAATATGACAATATTAATGCACACGCCTGAAAATACGTGAAAGCCGTGAAACCCTGTTATAAAGAAAAAGAAATTAGCAAAAACCGGCAGCCCATATTCATTTAAGCGCATATTGGCTCCGTGAATGGTTTCTTGCACCCAAGTTCCGTTTACGAGTACTTCGCGCATTGCGCCTTCTTCTGTGCCTACTATAAAGTTATACCACTCCCATGCTTGTGAACCTACAAATGCTAAACCGCCAATAATTGTCCAGAACATCCAGATAAGTACACTGCGTCTGTCGTTACGGTGGCCGGCTTCTACGGCTAATACCATTGTTACCGATGACATGATGAGGATGAATGTCATCAAACCCACATAATAAAGTGGCAAATGCACACCGTGCAAAAACGGAAAGTGATGGAAAACATCGCCCGGGATGGGCCATATCTCGCTGTATTTGTGGCGCATAAAGCCATAAGCACACAGTAACGATGAGAAGGTGAGTGCATCGGAAATAAGAAAAAACCACATGAAAATTTTACCGTAACTTACGTTGAGCGGAGAGGCATTGCCGCCCCAATTAACCGGTTGTGAGTGTGCTGACATAAATAGCTTTTAGTTTGCCGACAATATTAATAATTTTTTTATTCAGAAATCAATGTATGTAATATAAAAAGAGGCACAAATATATCCACAGTATATCCATAAAATGCCAATAAGTGGCTACCAAATCTACACCAAGCCAGTTTTCGGCCGAATATTTATTGTTAAATGCCTTAAAAATAGCAATGATAAGTCCCACCATGCCGCCTGATAAGTGAACTATGTGCATAAATGATAAAATATATAGATATGAGCCCGATACATCTTTTGATACTAAAAAAACGCCTTGATTAATTAACTGCGCATAGCCCATAAACTGCGACCAGCAAAATGCCACACCCAATGCAAGTGTTAAAAGCAAACCTGTTTTTAAATTCTGTACGTTTCCTTTTTTTATGGATGCGTGTGCCCACCATATTGTTATGCTGCTTAGTGCTATAATTATGCAGCTTATGTAAAAATGGCTCGGCATATCAAACCTGAACCATGTTTCGGGTTGCTTGCCGCGGCTTACTACATAGGCACTTGTTAATCCTGCAAATAGCATTACAATACTTACAATGCCAAGCCATAGCATGGGCTTAGCCGTTTTTTGTTTTATTGCTCTGCGCTCTTCTTGTGTAATGGTGTTCATAATTTATGTTATCCTAATAAGGTTGCTAATTGTACAATGGGCAAGTAAAAAAACGAACCAAACATTAATTTGCGTGCTGCTTCCACGCTGCAATTTTTATAAAGCTGAATGGCTTGCCACGAAAAAAATGCTCCGCAAAGTATATTAGTGATTAATGCTACCGTGCCTGATATGCCATATAGGGTGGGTGCTAAGCTAATGATGGTTAAGAAAAGTGTGTAAACAAGCACCTGAAATGCACTTGCCGTATCTCGCCCACCGGGCGATGGCAGCATTTTAAAACCGGCTCGTTTGTAATCTTCGTCCATAACCCAGGCAATGGCCCAAAAATGCGGAAACTGCCACATAAATTGCACAAAAAATAATACCAAGCCCGTAAATTGTATTTCGCCAAAACCTGCGGTGCCTGCTACATGGCCTAATAGCGGAGGTATAGCTCCCGGAAATGCACCCACAAAAACGGCAAATGGCGTTTTTTGTTTTAGTGGTGTGTAAACTACGGTGTAAAGTATAAGTGCAGCTAATCCTAAAATGCCGCTCATTACATTGGTATAAACTGTTAAAATTAAAATGCCCGCACCGCCCATTATTGTAGCCAGCCAAAATGCTTCGTTCACACTCATGCGGCCTTGCGGCAGTGGCCTGTTTTGTGTGCGGTGCATTAGTTTGTCTAAATGGCGCTCTATAATTTGGTTAAAACCATTGCTGGCACCCGTTACCAAAAAACCACCCAGCGTGAGCATACTTAGCGTTAACCAATTAATATTACCCTTAGCACTTATAGCATAACTTATAACTGCCGAAAATACCACCAGCGATGCTAAGCGCAGTTTTATAAACGTAGCGTAATCTTTTACTTTGCTTTGGGGTTTTGCTATTGCGTGCGTGCCGTTGCTCATTTGCAGGGGCGAATTTAACTAATTTTCAAATTAACTAATCAACAAATCCCCATCCATTTCGTTAGGGATATTTAATTTCATGATTTTTAAAATGGTGGGCGCAAGGTCGGCTAATTTGCCGTGTGCAATTTTTTTGTAATCAGGGTCAATTAAAATACAAGGCACCGGGTTAGTGCTGTGTGCCGTGTTAGGCGTGCCATCAGGGTTTATCATGTAATCGGCATTGCCATGATCGGCAATAATAATAAAGCTGTAATTATTTTTAATGCCATGGGTTACAATTTTTTCTAAACAATTATCCACCGTTTCCAATGCTTGCTGCACAGCGGTGTAAACGCCCGTGTGGCCTACCATATCGGGGTTAGCAAAATTAAGGCAAATAAAATCGGGCAGCTCAAATTTTAATTTTGAATTTTTAATTTTTAATTTTAAATTTAGTGTATCCGACTTTTGACTTTCTCCTTTTGAATTTAAAACTTCTAAAACAGCGTCCGTAATTTGTGGTGCGCTCATTTCGGGTTGCAAATCATAAGTAGCCACTTTAGGCGATGGAATTAAAATGCGTTGCTCGCCTTCAAATTCTTTTTCTCTTCCGCCCGAAAAAAAGAAAGTTACATGCGGATATTTTTCGGTTTCGGCAATTCGCAATTGTGTTTTGCCGGCTGCAGCTAATGCTTCGCCAAGTGTGTTTTGCAAATTATCTTTATCGTACATCACGTGCACGTTTTTAAATTCGGCATCGTAATTAGTTAGCGTTACATAATGCAGCGGCAGCGTTTGCATGTGGTGCTCGGGCATATTGTGTTGCGTAAGCGCTTGTGTAATCTCGCGGCAGCGGTCGGTCCGGAAATTAAAACACACCACGGCATCGTTTGGTTTTATGGTGGCTATCGGTTGGTTGTTTTCATCTGTTATGCTAATTGGTTTTATAAATTCATCGGTGATATTATTAGCATAATTTTTTTCAATTGCTTTTACAGGATTGTTTTCTTTTTCGCCCTTGCCATGCACCAATAAATCGTAAGCAATTTTAATTCGCTCCCAGCGTTTGTCTCTGTCCATTGCATAATAGCGACCAACTATACTTGCAATTTTTGGTGCCTCACCCCGGCCCTCTCCCAAGGAGAGGGTGTTAAAATTATTTTGTAAATCAATAATGTATTGCAATCCGCTTTTCGGGTCGGTATCGCGGCCATCAGTAAAAGCATGCACAAAAATATTTTTCACACCTTTTTTATTTGCCAGCGCACACAGGTAATGTAAATGCGCCTGCGATGAGTGCACACCGCCTTCGCTCACTAATCCCATAAAGTGCAGCGCACAATTGTTTTTTATTGCGTGTTCAAATGCATTATTAAGCGCTGCGTTGTTATCAACTGTTTTTTCGCGAATGGCTTTATTTATTTTCGCCAAATCTTGATACACCACCCGGCCAGCGCCAATGTTTATATGGCCCACTTCTGAGTTTCCCATTTGTCCTTCGGGCAGGCCCACATGCTCGCCATACGTTTTTAAATAGCTGTGCGGGTAATTTTTTAGCAGCGATTTATAAAACGGAGTATTACTATTTGCAATAGCATCGGCCTTTGTGCCATCGCCCACGCCCCATCCATCAAGTATTATTAAAAAAACTTTTTTGTTCATTTTGTTATTTTGTTTTACAAATGTATTTCACTTAGCGCAACTCAGCGAGAAACTTTTGTTATTTATTTCACGCAGACGCCCGCAGATTTTTTTCGCAGATTACCGCAAAGCTATCAGCGAGAAACTTTTGTTATTTATTTCACGCAGATGTTCGCAGATTTTTTTACGCAGATTACCGCAAAGCTATCAGCGAAACTCATTTTTCACTTAGCGCAACTCAGCGAGAAACTTTCAAATTAAATAAAGAACACTACAGCTTATTAACAATTCTTACAATCGAATCGTTTAACGAAACAGCATTAAAATTAATCAACAAACCCAATCGCTTGTCGGCAAGCTTCAAATAAGTTAATAGTTGCTTGTGATGCACATCCAACAAAACTTCTACAGATTTAACTTCCACAATAACTAAGTTATTTACTTAAATATCTAATCTAAAACCTGTTTCAAATTTTATTTCCCTATAATTCATCGGAATTCCAATTTGAGTTTTTACATCATATCCTTTTTCGCGTAGTTCAAAAGACAAAGCGGTTTCATATACCGATTCAAGCAACCCCGGACCAAGATTAGTGTGTACTTTAAAAGCAGCACCTCTTATGTCGTAAGAAATATTGTTAATTTCCGAAATCATTTATTAAATCGTATTTCAAAAATGCAGCCTTTGGGTTTATTGTTTTTTATTGCAATGGATGCGCCATGCCGTAGTACCAAATAGTTTACAATGTAAAGCCCCAACCCGGTGCCTTTTGCGCTGCGTGTTTCTTCGTTACCAATGCGATAAAATTTTTCAAATACTTTTTCTTTTTCTGCATCCGGGATTCCTGCACCATTATCGGCAACCGATAATATTACTGCCGAGTTTTCCTTTTTAAGCGCAACCGTAATTTCATTTTCACTGCCTGCGTACTTATGTGCATTGTCAATCAAGTTATTTAAAATGGATGGAAACGAAAGCGAATCTACTTTACAGAAAACAGTTTCGGTTGCAATAAATTTTACGTTAGTATATGGCTTGCACAATTTTGTAACAAGGTCGGTTAAGTCGGTATCGCGTAAATCAAAAACATGTTTGCCCTCATCAATTTTTGCAGCCGTTAAAATATTTTCCACTAATTGATTCAGTCGGTCGGTATCAGTAAGCACACGATTTAAAATTTCTGTTTGCTTTTCTTTATCCAGTTCGCGTTTTAATAAAGTTTCGGTAGCTATTTTAATACCTGCAATTGGCGATTTTAGTTCGTGTGTAACCGAAAGCAAAAAGTTTTTTTGCCTTGCACCAAGTTCAGCTTCCTTTTTTTGTGTCTTTACCACGTGCATTATACCAAGCAACAATAGCGATATAAAAACCACTCCTTCGCCTACAATCATCATCCAGCGCAAGTGCAATTTGTGCTCAAGCTCGTTACCTTTTTCAATCACCATTGCCGGATTTTCGTGTTGCAATAAATTTATTGAACTCTTTAAATCATAAATATCGTTGTTTAAATTAATAAGCAACCAGCCCCACCATAAAAATTGCAGCAGCACATAAGTTACCAGCAGGTAAAAGAAAAATGGCGATTGTGGTTTTTTACTTATCATTTTAAATCCAGTGCAAATTTCTAAAAGAAACGATACGCTTGGCATTAAAATATTTGTGTCATTTGCACGTCAGTAATTAATGTATGCGCGTATTTTTTAATGCTTTTTTATTTTTAGCTCTGTTATTTGTAATTGATTGGTATGTTTTTTATGGCATACGTGCCGCCAGCTCATCAGCGTCTGCCCGCACCCGAAACATTATTAATTACGGCTATTGGGCAGCAAATGTTTTTTTCTATTGCTTGGTAATTTTTACGGTATTTAATTTTAGCCGAGTGCAAGGCCCGCAGGGCGCACTTTTTAAAACCATGGCAGGCAGTTTTATTTTACTTTATGTTCCTAAGTTGGTTGTCGTTTTCTTTTTATTAGCCGAAGATGTTTTTAGGATACTTCGTTTTTTCTTTAACGGAGCATCCAATATGGTAACTGATACTACTAATACACTGTGGACAAGCCGCAGACAATTTATTTCGCAAACCGCCACAGCACTTGCCACCATTCCGTTTGCCGGAATTGTTTATGGCATTATAAAAGGGAAATATAATTTTAAAGTAAAAAAAGTAGAACTGGCATTTAAAGATTTGCCTGCCGAATTTAATGGCTTAACGATCACTCAAATTTCGGATATACATTCCGGCAGTTGGGACGATAAAGCCGAAGTGGAACGAGCCGTTAAAATAATTAACGAACAAAAATCTGATTTAATATTTTTCACCGGAGATTTAGTAAACAACCGTGCCGATGAAATGCTGCCTTGGATTGATACACTTTGCAAACTAAAAGCGCCAATGGGTAAGTTTTCCATTTTTGGTAATCACGATTATGGCGATTACACACAATGGAATTCTGCCAAAGAAAAATTTGACAATCTGCAAAAGCTAAAAAGTATCCATTCTGAAATTGGTTTTAAGTTGTTACTGAACGAAAATTTAAAAATCGAAAAAAATAATTCGTTTATAGATTTAATAGGGATTGAAAATTGGGGTGCAGGCGGTTTTTCAAAATATGGCGATTTTGAAAAATCCATTGCTGCTGTTACCGAAAATAGTTTCCGCATTTTGCTTTCACACGATCCATCGCACTGGGAACAGCAAGTGATGAATCATCAAAAACACGTTCACCTCACATTATCTGGCCACACGCACGGCATGCAGTTTGGTGTAGAATTAGGCAGTTTTAAATTTAGCCCCGTTCAATTGCGCTATCCGCGCTGGGCTGGCCTATATTACGAAAACGAAAAATACCTTTATGTGAATAGAGGTTTGGGTTTTTTGGCATTCCCGGGTAGGGTGGGAATTTGGCCCGAGATTACGGTTTTTAAACTTTTAAAGGCCTAATTTCCTATTGCAGCAAACTTTTATTGAAAAATTATTTATCTGATATTCAATAAATTACACATTATTTTAGTACTATGTGTTGCAAGGTACTAAAAAATACATATATCTTTGCATTGTCAAATCAAATCAAAAAAACAAACAAATGACAACAACAATCAAAACCGTTCTTTTAAGCTTAAGTCTGATGATGGGCACCGTAAGTTTTGCTAATGCAAACATTAGCGAGAACAAAGAAATCAAAAACGTCATCATCCAGAATGTGAGCTACCCAAAATTTTTAAAAGACAAAAAACAAACAGCAGCAGTAAAAATATCGTTCATGATAGATGAAAACGGAACAATAAAAATTTTGGAAATGAATTCAGCCGACCAAAATTTAAAAGCACACGTGAACACCGAATTGAAAAAAATAAAACTTGAACAAGGAAAATACCTTGCAGGAGACATCTACAACATCAATTTAATTTTTAAACTCGTATAACACATGAACATAGAAAACACAAAAGCGCAAATGCGAAAAGGTGTTCTGGAGTTCTGCATTTTATCCATCCTTTCACAAGGTGAAGCATATCCCACCGATATCATTGAGCGAATGAAAGAAGCAAAACTGATGGTGGTGGAAGGAACACTTTATCCGTTACTAACGAGGCTCAAAAATTTGGGTCTATTAGGTTACCGCTGGGAAGAATCTACATCGGGGCCGCCACGCAAATACTATAAGTTAACCGAAGTGGGCGAGCAGTTTTTAAAAGAACTGGAAACCACCTGGGACGAATTAGTAAGCTCTGTGAACAAAACAACAAAACGCAATAACACACAAACTTCAAATCCTGCTTAACAATGAACAAAACTGTAACAATAAATATAAGCGGCATTATTTTTCATATTGAAGAAGATGCTTACGAAAAGCTGAGCAAATACCTTAGCACCATTAGAGGTTATTTTAAAGATACCGATGGCCGCGATGAAATAATGGCCGATATAGAAGCTCGCATTGCCGAACTTTTAAAAGATAAAACAAGTGCCATAAAACAAGTGGTGCTGATGGCCGATGTAGATAGCGTAATGGGAATAATGGGCAAACCCGAAGATTTTGCCGGTGAACAAACGGAAGAAAAAAATAATACCGATGCCGATGACGCAAAAAAAGAAAGCAACAATAACGGTAAAAGAAAACGAGTTTTTAGAGATGATGAAGACTCAATTATAGGTGGCGTATGCTCAGGCATAGCCCACTATTTTGATACCGATCCGCTATGGATACGCTTGGCTTGGGTGGCTCTGTTCCTGCTTTTTGGTGCCGGTGTTTTGGTTTACATTATTCTTTGGGTAGTTATTCCGGGAGCTAAAACCACTGCCGAAAAATTAGAAATGCGTGGCGAAAAAGTAAACATCAATAACATAAAACGCAATTTTGAAGAAGGCGCACAAAACGTGAAAAAAAAAATGGAGCAGATGGGCGATGATGCAAAACAATATGCCCAATCATTTAAAGCCGGTGAAAAGCATAGCGGCATTGATAAAATGGCCGACTTTATTACATCTGTATTTGGCAGCGCATTTAAAATAGTTGGAAAAATATTTGCCTTTTTCCTCATTGTAATCTGCGTGATATTAATGATTGGTTTAACAGGAACTGTATTTGGTTTTTCTACCGTTAATAATATTCCGGCAAGCCATTTCTCCGATTATATTTTTACATCCAGCAACCATGCCGATTTAGCAATTATAGGCCTGTTCCTTTTCGCAGGTATTCCTTTGCTGATGCTGATATATGCAGCCGTGAAAGCACTACTTGGCATAAAAAGTAAAAACCGGATTGTAAATTTAACATCCACCTCGCTGTGGGCTGTGGGCTTGGCATTGCTTATTTATGTGGGCTATATTGTTAGTGATGAATTTAGAGAACGGGCAAAATCAAAACAAACCGTTTATCTATCGCAACCTGCAAGCAATACCATCTACATAAAGGTAAAACGCGATTACGATTATGCCGATTTTGATATTGAAAAACGGCACCGCAACTATCGCAACTGGACTAAAGAAGGTTACGATGTGCTCGATAGCAACGGCACAACTGTATTAGTTGGCTACCCTGAGTTTAACATCCGCGAAAGTGCTAACGATAGTTTTTATGTGGTGATAAATAAATATGCGCGTGGTGCCGATAGAAAATTAGCGCTTGATAATGCCAAGCAAATTAGCTACACCGTATCGCAAACCGACTCGCTGATAGAACTGCAACCGTTTTTTGAAATTAAAGAAAACCAAAAAATAAGGGCGCAACACGTAGATGTAATACTTCATGTTCCAAAAGGAAAAATGATTTACATGAACAAAAGTGTGCGACCTATAATCTATGATATAGAAAATGTGCACGATGTGTATGATGGCGATATGCTTAACCGCAGATGGATAATGACCGAAAGCGGGCTTAATTGCATTGATTGTGATGACCTCGATCTGCGCGATGAAGTAAAGCCGGGCCAGTTGCCACCGCCACCTGCTCCGCCATTACCACCGGTGCAAGTAAGTAAATAACATTTTTTAACATTTCAACTGTAACCTTTGGCACAATCTGTGCGTCTAAATATTAAAATTCGTTCTTTATGGGGAAATAATTGTTTCGTGCAAAAATAATCGTTCTTTATGCAATTATCGGGAGTGCGGCTCGTAGCAGGCCGGCTCCCGCCCCTTTTTTAAATAGGCAACAGTTTCATAAATTGCACGTCATTTATAGTATGAAACATATTTACAAAGCCATAAGTTTATTTTTACTTTTTCCATTTGGTTTATTGCAAGCGCAAAACTGGACAACAATTGCCCTAACGTGCGGCACAATCTTTAATATGAAAAAAGATCCTCAAAACAATTTCATGTATGTTATGGGCGAGCTTTGCGGGATGAATCAAAATGGGCTTATAAACGGAATAGCTAAGTACGATGGCGTAAACTTTATTGCTATGGATAATGGAATTACTGACTACGATGTTATTGTTAGTGTAACAGATTTAGAGTTTTATAACAATACAATATATATATGTGGTGAGTTTGATTCTGCCGGATATTCTCCGGTAAATAGTATTAGCCGCTATGTAAATAACCAGTGGACTACAGTAGCCGGAGGCGCAAATGATTTTGTAAGCGATATGTGTGTTTATAATGGCGATTTATATGCAGCGGGCAGGTTTACTCAAATTGGAACAGTTACTACTACAGGCCTTGCCAAATGAAACGGTACTTCTTGGTCGGTAGTTACAAATTGGACCGGGCAAAAAGCATATAAACTCGAAACATACAACAACTCACTTTTTGTATGCACTTATGGCGATTCGATACTCGAGTATAACGGCTCAAATTTGTTGTATCACGAAACATTGTACAAAAATGCCGGCTTTCCTTTCGCAACACGTATGAAGTCTATAAATAACAAACTATACATTACCGGTTATTTTGATGGCACTTTAAATACAGTATCGGAAAACATAATTTATTACGATGGCACATGGAATAGTATGAATATTACTAATTACGGTAATGCTTGGTTTTCACCATGTGTTTATGATATTAGAGGAAACGCAAATGACCTGTTTATGGTTGGCATGTTCGATTCTATTAATAATCTATTCGCATCTGGTTTTGCATATTACAGTAATTCAAACTGGGCAACATTCTCTTCAACTATAAATAATGCAGAAGCCGTTTCCATAGAATTTTACAAAGGCGATATTTACGTTTCAGGAAGAATCGAGTTTCGCAGATACGACAGCACCCTGTTCGTTCAATCAATCACAAACAAAAATATGTTGATTGATATTTATCCTAATCCAAGCAATGGTAACTTCACAATAAAAAAACAAACCGATGGGCAAGCACAAATTACGGTGCACGATTTAGTCGGGAATTTAATTTTTAGCTCAACCATTAATAATAAAACATCGGTTATAGATTTAACTTCTCTTGCTCGGAGTTTGTATTCCATCACTATCACCGAAGGTGAAAATACACATACGCAAAAAATAGTAGTGAATTAATTTCTTGGTTTTAAAACCGTACTATCATTCGCAAGTTAAGCAAGCGTCTGCTCAGGTAATTGGGTATGGCATAAGTTCGGTCGGCCACATCTTGCACCCACAAATACGAAACAGTATTGTTAATCGCCAGTAAATTATATACTTCGGCACGTATCCAAATAGACTGAAACTTACCCCAGAATTTTTTTGTTTTCATGCTATCGGATAAAAGTTCGTACGAAAAGCCAATATCCACTCTTCGGTAAGGCGGCATCCGGAGTGTATCTTTATATCGCTCGTAAGTAGGTGGGCCAAATGGCAATCCGCTGCCAAACAATAAATTCAAATGCACTTGGCAGCGCGGTAATTTTGGTAAATAATCTTGAAAGAATATTGCAACGTTCACGCGCTGGTCGGTGGGGCGTGGCACATAACCCGGCTGTTTTGTAATGCTTGTTGCCACGCTATCATCGGTGGTGTAACCCGGAATAATTAAATCGCCATTTTGGTTATAGTTTAATGTGTAAGAGTCGTTTAAAATATCTTCTTTGGCAGATAAAACAGATAAACTTACCCAAGAATCAACACCTTTAACTATTTCTCCGGCTATTTTCATATCCACACCTGTTACATATCCTTTCGCCATGTTTTTTGCATAGTAGCGTATGCGCACATTATCTATCTCATACGGAATTAAATTTTTTAGCTGCTTGTAATAAATTTCGGATGTAAATTTAAAATCGCGGTTGTAAGCTTTAAAATTAAAATCGCTGCCCATCACAAAATGAATAGAGGTTTGCGCTTTTAAGTTGGTATTCACATTGCCATATAAATCGGTGAGCTCGCGATAAAAAGGTGGCTGGTAGTAATAGCCGGTCGCTGCTTTAAATGCAAAATCGCGTTTCCAGTTAGGGCGGTAATAAAAAACGGCTCGTGGGCCGGCCAAAAACTGCCTGTTTAAATCCCAATAATTTGCACGTGCACCTATGTTCAAACTTATTTCTGATGTATCGCGCAGTTTCTTTTTCAAATTATATTGCACATATCCGCTGTAGCGATTGCTACCAATATTAATTTTTGTTTTTATCAACTCTTCCAGTTCTAACACATCGGGGTTGCCAAGCGGGGTGCTGTAGCCGGCCGAGTCGGTCATTTTCCATTCGCTCAAATTGTTTTTAATTTCTTCGTGTTGGTATTTTATGCCCCAGTCAAAATATGTGGTGCTGGTGAAAAACGAAGTATCGTTTTCTATCATTTTATTTCCTTTGTGTTCGGCATTATAAACGGTAGATGATAAATAGTTACGTGCATGCTGCAAAAATCCGCCTGTGCCTAAGTTAAATGCCACTTGCCCAAAATTATCTTTTCCCAAATCGTTTTCTAATTGGTCTAATCTATATTCGCCCAGCAAATCAAAAGTTTCGGTTTCATTGGCATGATAAGCAGAGAAAATATATTTCAGTTGCAGATTTTTTTTGCTCGGGCGGTTTGATAATGTAAGCGCGCCCAAATAAGTGCGGTATTGGTCAATTTCTTGCCCCTCAAAAAAAACGCTAAGGCGCAATGCCTGATTTACAGTTCCAAAATCTGATTGGCGCGATTCGGGCACCAATACATATTTGTTTCGCGATAAGTTAGTGAGCAAACTTATTTCCCATTCATCAGTAATATCAAACGTAAGGTACGATTGCACATCGTAAAAAAAAGGGCGGTAGTCGCCCTGTGTATCAAGCGATTTTAAAATGTATTGATTAGATTTTTGTCGCGCACCCACAATCCATGTAAAGCGTTTATTATCAGTGCAGCCCTCTAAATGTATACTGCCGCCCAATAAACTTGCTGCTGCCGAACCACCAAACTTTGTGGGCTTGCGATATTTTATATCCAGCACCGATGACATTTTATCGCCATACTTTGCTTCAAACCCACCGGTAGAAAATTGTACCTCTTGCACCATATCGGGGTTTACAAAACTCAATCCCTCTTGCTGCCCGGAGCGTACTAAAAACGGACGGTAAACTTCCACATCATTTACATAAACCAAATTTTCATCAAAATTTCCGCCTCGCACCGAGTAGCCGCTGCTCAGCTCATTGCTGCTCATCACACCCGGCTGCGAAAAAAGTATCACATTAAAATCGCCCGATGGGCCCGTTTGCACATAAATATCTTTTATTGGTATTTTTTGCATAAACACATCGCGGTTGCTGTTGTCAATTATATCCACGGTGTCAATAAAAAAACTGTCGTCAAAAATCAATTTTAGTTTTTGACTTTCGCCTGCTTTCACCTTCACGGTTTTGTATTTTATGCCAAAACCCACATGCGATATTTTTAAAGTAATTAACGTATCGGCAGGGATGGTGATAGTGAACTTGCCGGCTGCATTTGTGGTGGCGCTGTAACTCAAATAGCCCTGTACGGTAATATTTGCATCATCATAAGGCGTATTGTCGCTATCCACAATAGTGCCCGTTACGGTGGCTGTTTTTTGTGCCATTGCCACACACGAAACAAATAAAAATACTATTGCCGCTAAGCGTTTTAAATTCATAATCTACTATAACGCAAAATAACGCAAAATAGTGTGTGGTGTTAAAAATAAATGTTTTCCTTGCGTACAATTAATAAATTTGCACAATGGAAGCAGAACAACTGTTTTTAAAACTTTATAACAATAATGTTCGATATCTGTTATGTGGTGGGTTGGCCGTAAATATATATGGCATTCCTCGTATGACAGCAGATATTGACATTTTAATTGATTTTAATGCCGCTAATATTGCCTCTTTTGAAACCACAGTGAAAAAACTTGGGTATAAATCAATTTTACCTTTACCACTAAACCAATTAGCCGATGTAAAATTAAGAGACCAATTAATTAGCGAAAAAAATCTCATTGCTTACTCATATTTTGGGGCAATGCAAGCGAATATGAGTCTCGATGTTATTATTTTTTCGCCACTTTCATTTAGCGATATGTGGGCAGAAAAAGAAGAGCGAAGTATAGATGATGCAAAGGTGTTTTTGGTGAGCGTAAATCATTTAAAACTTTTAAAACAAAACACCGGCCGCGAACAAGACAAACAAGATATTATCAACCTTAATAAATTTTATCCAAGTGAATGAACCAATAAAAGGATATTACTACGAAGTTACTGCTGAGCAGGTAAAAAAACACAAGCGGCTTTCTGTAAAAGAAATTTTACAATGGTTAGAGCAAACCAATGCATTTGTAAATAAAGTGCGCACAGATAAAGCAAAAAAAATTGCTGAGCAACTACGAAGCGGGAAATAATTTCACCACCAACTTATCCTCACATTCAGTAAGCAATTGGGCGCAAGTTTTAGTTAAAACAGGATGCAAAAAATCAGGTGTAATTTCGCATACAGGCGCAAGTACAAATCGCCTTTGGTGCATGAGTGGGTGTGGTACTTTTAATTGAGGCGTATCAATAACTTTATTTCCGTAAAAAATGATGTCAATATCTATAATGCGCTGCTCCCATTTTTGGTGGCGAGTGCGGCCAAGGGTTTTTTCAATTGCCAATATTTTTTCGATCAAGCGGCTTGCTTCGTGCCTTGTTTTAATATGTAATGCACAATTTAAATATGGCGGCTGGGCTGTGTTTCCCCAGGCGGCTGTTTCGTATAAGCCCGATTGTGCCAACACAGTTCCGCAATCATCGGTAATAAGTTTAACAGCATCGGCTATAAAACCTTTTCGGTTGCCCATGTTACTTCCCAGTAACAAAATGGATTCTTGTTCGTCTGATGTATTATGATGAACGGTATTCAATCGTATCGTAGCATTTAATAAATTCGCATAAAATTAACACAAACTCAAAAATTTTAAAATGAAAAATTTTTTCACCTCATTTTTCGGAGCATTGCTGGCAATTGCAATCAGTTTTGTTCTGCTATTAGTAATTATTTTTTCGCTCATCCCCGAAAAAAAGGAAGTAAGCGTGCTGCCAAAATCGGTATTGCATTTAACCTTTAGCGCTCCCATAACCGAGCGCACAAGTAAAGACCCATTTGAAGAAATAAGAAATGGCGGTGGCGATAAAGCAATGGGCCTTAATGATATTATGGCAACCATCGAAAAAGCAAAAACCGATTCGCTTATAAAAGGCATTTACCTCGATTTAAGCAGTATTGATGGCGGTTTTGCAACTGTTGAAGAAATACGCAACTCGCTTTTGGATTTTAAAAAGAGCGGAAAATTTATTGTCAGCTATTCTGAAATATATACAGCCAAAGCATATTACCTGGCTACCGTTTCGGATAAAATATACTTAAACCCGCAAGGACTGATTGAGTGGAAGGGACTAAGCGCACAAATAATGTTTTACACCGGCATGCTTAAAAAAATGGATGTGGATGTGCAAATTTTCAGGCACGGTAAATTTAAAAGTGCAGTAGAGCCTTTCTTTGAAGAAAAAATGAGCGATGCCAATCGCTTGCAAACCAAAACATACATAGGCGGCTTGTGGAATCAGGTGCTAAAGGGTGTGAGCGAATCGCGCGGCATTAGCATTGATGAGCTCACCGCAATGGCTAACAAAATGCAGGTGCAACGTGCAGCCGATTGTATAAAATACAAATTAGCCGATGCCACTTTGTATAAAGATGAATTGCTTGGCGAAATACGTAAGCTTATTTCTGCCAAAGAAACCGATAAAATTAATTTCATCACGCTAAGTAAATACAATAAAGCACCTAAAACACTCACCGAAAGCACACTTGGTAAAAAAAATAAAATTGCGGTGATATACGCATCGGGCTCTATTGAAAGTGGCGAAGGCGATGATAATACAATTGGCTCTGAGCGCATTTCATCATCCATTCGCGAAGCAAGATTAGACAGTAACGTAAAAGCAATTGTATTGCGCGTTAATTCTCCCGGTGGCAGTGCATTGGCGAGCGATGTAATTTGGCGCGAAATGGTATTGGCTAAAAAAGTAAAACCTGTAATTGTTTCAATGGGCGATGTAGCAGCAAGCGGTGGCTATTACATTGCGTGTGTAAGCAATCGCATATTTGCACAACCCAATACCATTACGGGTTCTATTGGTGTTTTTGGCATGTTGCCAAGTTTGCAGCGTACGCTCAAAACCAATTTAGGCATCACCATTGATACTGTAAATACAAATAAGCACGCACACTTAGGCAGTTTGTACTTACCTGTAGATAAAGATGAAGCAGCCGTTATACAACAAGGTGTGGAAGATATTTATACTGATTTTATTACCAAAGTAGGCGAGGGCAGAGGCATCACGAAAGATGCTGTTGACAGCATAGGTCAGGGCCGTGTGTGGTGCGGAACCGATGCCATTAAAATTGGTTTGGTAGATGAACTTGGCGGAATTAACGATGCCATAAAATACGCTGCAGGTAAAGCCGGGATTAAAGATTACAAAATTTTATCGCTACCTAAGCAGAAAGATCCATTTGAAGATTTCATGAAAAAACTATCCGAAGGCGAAGAAAGTATAAAGCAAAACATACTTAAAACCGAATTTGGCGCAGCTTATAACTATTATAAATACATCAATAATATGATGGGACTTAAAGGCATACAAGCCCGCTTGCCTTACGAAATCATCATCAATTAATTTGCGTTTTCTTTAAAATGTTAGTTTAAGTATTTTATTTTTAAAGCAAGACATAAAGTTTTCACACTTAGTCTTCGATAAGATATGACTGACCAGCGCATGGTCATATTAATCCTGCCGAAATATGTGTTGTCGAGATGCGATTCGTTAATATGAGGTCTTTTTTATTACATTAGCAGTTCAAAAAAAATCAATCATCATGAAAAAATTTCTACTCGCAATTTTCACTCTTGCACTATTTTCTGCTAATGCTCAAACTCCTGTTCAAACTACACTAATCAGCGGTTTGCAATATTCGGTGGCATTCACATTTTTGCCTGATGGAAAATTTCTAATCACCCTCAAACCCGGTGTTATTGCACTTTACGATGCAGCAGGGGTTTACATGAACGATTATTACGATTTATCCGATTCTACTTACGATAATTTTGAGCGCGGTTTATTGGGCATTGAAATTGATCCTAACTATGCTACCAATAATTATGTATATGCTTATTATAACCACCGCTGCTGCAGCCCTAATTTTTCGGGTACACAATATTTGCGTGTGGTTCGTTTCACCACCGCTGGTAACGTGGGCACTAACCCTATGGTTATTTTTAGTCAACAAGTAGGTAATATAAATGGCAACCACGTGGGCGGCAATGTTCGCTTTCGCCCTTCCGATACAGCAAATATTTACATTTCCATTGGCGATATTGCAGTTTCGGCAAATGCACAGCAGCTAACCAATCCTTTCGGAAAAATGCTGCGTCTTAAAAAAGATGGTACAATACCAACCAACAATCCATTTTACGATGATGGTAATCCGGCTACCGGTAACGATGACCGTATTTGGAGCTATGGCCACCGCAATCCGTTCGATTTTTGTTTCAGCACTTTCAATGATTCACTTTATATTTCCGAAAACGGTGTCGCTACTTGGGATGAGGTAAATTACGGAATACGTGGCGGCAATTATGGTTGGAGTCCCTGCGAAGGTTTTTATGTAACAGGCTCTACCACCACGCTTTGCAATAATCCTAATTATATTGATCCTATTGAGGATTGGGGTTCTCCACTCCCTGCCATTACAGGTATCTTACATTACACATCCAATCTATTTAACACACTCACTAATCATCTCTTGGTATCTGATAATGATTATGGTCGCATTTATGATATTACGCTTGGCAACGCGCCATTGTATGACACTTTTATTTCGCGCACACAGTGGATGGATGCCGTTCCTGAATCGGGCGGATTAACCACACTTAAACAAGGAGCCGATGGTTGCGTGTATGCAATGAAAGGCGGCTATACCACTAGCGGAAAAATTTACCGCATCTGTCCGCAAGGATTATACACCAATGAAAATGCGCAGCAAAACTTTTTCATTTCACAAGCCACACCTAATCCGTTTAACGCACAGTCGCTTATTAATTTTAATTTAAAACAATCTGCACAAGTAAAAATTACTGTTACCGATGTTACAAGCAAAACAATTGCTATCGTGCTTAATGAAAGTAAGCAAGCCGGTGAGCACACCATCACCATCAGCAAAACCGATTTACAACTCACTTCCGGAATTTATTTTTGCACCATGCAAATTAACGGTGGCGAATATTCACAAACCATAAAACTCGTTGTTCAATAATGCCTGTAATAGCAGTAATAATATCTGCTTCATTTTTAGTTTTATTCTTTTGGCTAATACTTAAGCTAAATGCCAAAACCATTATTAAATCATGGGATGCATATACCATCCTTGCCGATGAATTAAAAATTCCGCTTACTAAACCCGAGATAACTTTATTTAAATACCCGCTACCATATTTAAGCGGAACGTATAAAAACCACACCGTTAATATTCGTTGCGAACAGCGCGGAAGTGGTAAAAACAGATATTACATTAATGTGCTCACTGTTAAAGTTAATACTACTGCCGATAGCAGCACCATCCGCATTTACCGCGAAGGATTTTTTTCTAAAATAGGCAAATCACTTGGCATGCAAGATATACAAGTGGGTTACGATGAATTTGATAAAACATTTATTCTAAAATCTTCAGCACCCGATTTGGCTGCTAAAGTATTCGACAATAAAATGTGCGATGTGTTTATAAATAACAAACATAATCTCCAAGCCGATCTAATTTATCAAAACACCGTTATTGCCTACTCCCTTACGGGGCATTTGAATGCCGCACGTGCTGCACAATACCGCGAGGTTACCGAAATTGCAATGCAACTTGCGGCCAATATCGAAAAGCACACTGGCAGGTAATTTTATTTTCCGCAATGCCTACTAAACTTTCCACCTTGCTCGATAAATTTGCCGAGAAAAAAATTGCACTCGCCATTATTCTTTTCATTGTTTGTGTGGCCATAACCGCACAAAAAATGGCACAAGGCCAAAACTTTTTTTGGAACGGCATGCACACCCACTATAACAACTATGTTATTTTCAAATACTCTTTTCTGCACCTCGTTAATCACCAGAACCTCTATCTTTTTTACCCCCACCAATATGCCGATTTATATAAATACAGCCCCAGCTTTGCACTCGTAATGGCAGCGTTTTATTATTTACCCGATTTTGCCGGGCTTTCTATTTGGAATTGCATCAATGTTTTTTTACTCTTCTATGCCATCCAAAATTTTAAACTCATCACCACCACTCAAAAACTCATCCTGCTCCTTTTTCTTTTTTTCGAAATTATTTTAACCACACAAAATTCGCAAAGCAATGCACTGCTGGCAGCACTCACACTGCTTGCCTTCAATTCATTCGAAAACAAAAAACCGGCACACGCCACTTTGCTTATCGCCATTGGTTTTTACATAAAAATTTATTCTGTTTTAGGATGTCTGTTGCTGCTGCTCTATCCACAAAAATTAAAATCTATTTTATATTTAGCACTTTGGTCGGTAGTCTTTTTACTCTTGCCTTTAGTCCTTATCACACCACAGCAACTAATTGAACAATATAAAAATTGGTACCAACTTTTAATCATGGACCAAAGCCAATCAATCGGCATGAGCGTTTTTGCATTCACATCAGCCATCAGCACATCTGCTCTGCTCAAATACATTATGCTGCTGCTGGGCGCTATCATTTTAATTGTTCCGGCATTCCTCTTTCGCAGGCACATTAACCCACACTTCCGTGTGTTGTATTTAGCACTTATTTTAATTTGGATGGTTGTATTTAATCACAAAGCCGAATCGCCCACATTTATTATTGCCATGCTTGGAGTAGGGCTCTGGTATTTTCATTCTATAAAAACCAAAATCAATTTTTACTTAACCCTGCTCACTTTCTTTTTCACATCCCTTTGGTTTACCGATATTGTTCCGCGCCCGTTAAAAGAAATTATTATGCACGTGCAATACATCAAGCCTTTTTTCCCGATACTGGTTTTAGTACGCATAGCTTACAGCTTACTCTCTCGCAACGAACAATACCCAACCCGCGCTGAATAGTTTTAATGTTAGTTTTTTTATTTTAAAGTTTTTCTAACGCCAAATTGAATATTCAGTATCGCAGGGTCGTTAAAGGGAAAAACATACTCTCTTATTTTGGGTGTAGTGAAAATACAATTTATATCAGTTAGTAGGGAAAACCCGCTTTTGCCTCCCAAATCGAGATATGTTCTAGCGCCAATATCAAAGTAAGTGTATGTTTTATTTCTGTCGGCACCAAAATAGTCATTCAATATATCAATGTTGCTCAGAAAACTAACTGTGTTAAACCCACCATAAACGGATAAGTTTTTAAAAAATGCCCATTCAGCTCCAATTTTGAAATTGAAAAATACCGAATTGAAATTTTGTAACGTGTCGCGTGAAATAGTTTTACCTGTGAATCCCAACCCTAGTACTAAACCTAAATGTTTATATTCTTTTTTCTTATCATCTATCGTTCCGAAAGTAAAATTTGAAACAATTCCCCAGTTACTCGTAGTTGGTATGAATAGTTTTTTTCTTTGTTCAATCAAAACAGAATCATTTTTTTTTCCTGTAGTTCCAGCAAAAAGTCTAATAACGCCATTAATGTGCAATTTTTCGTTTTTGTGTTTAAATGAAGAACCAGCAAGTAGCTCTACCACAGGTGTAAACTCTGGATTATTAAGTAGTGATGTAAAACCGGGTAACGTACTTAGGTTCTCATCACTAACTTCTCCGTTTAATTTATCTATTTTAGCTTTTATCGTCTTATTAAAAGCATCCAAAAAATCATTAATGCTTTTTGCTTTACTCGCAACTATATCATTTATGTACTCTTGGATTTCGTTTGCAATTTTCTCAATTTTTTTACTTTGTTCATCATAGTTAAGTGTATCTAATTTTTTCAATTCAGTTTTAAAGTACTTGATTACATTCTTTAAACTGTCGTTACACGCCTTGAATGAATATAACTTGTCTATATAGATGTATGTGCAACTGTCTTTATACCATTGTAGCTCAAAGTTTTTTAAACTATCGGGTTTTTCCTTCAGTTTTTTTAAATTACCAATGTGTTTCATGTACTCATCGTTTGCTCCCTTTTGTTTTATTTCAAATTGGCTAAGGTTATTATCAAACTTCAACTCATACATGCCCTTAATTTTTATTTTTAGTTTTGCAATCTCCTCATTACGTTTGATAATAATACCATCTTGATTCTGTTTGTTTTTTACTACTATGTCCTTTAAGCTATTTAATTCAGCAACTATTTTTTCCACTAAATAATCATTTGCCGAAATGTTTATTGGTTGTTCTAACATTTTTGATTCAGCGTCTAATTGTAAAGCGGTATAATCTGATGTTGTTACAGAACCGTAAAACTTATTTTGTTCTACGAGCCCTTGTCCCATTGCGCAATACCCACTCACTACTAATAACAATAACATTAATTTTTTCATAAATAGTTTTTTAGATTTTACTTTTTTAAATTCGGGCTAAAGTAAAACCCGCCTGTAACACTTGCAAATAAGCGTCTTTAATTATTTCTGTATACAAAAATAATTCACCTTTTGCGCATTTAACGCCCTCAAAATCAATCCACTTTTTGTTAATAAAAATTCATTTTAAGCAAATGCAAAAATAATAAAGTGCGGCTCTAAGAAATAAAATCTCCCAATCAGTTACAGCTTTAAATACTTAGCCGTATAACTTGTTTTGCATTTTACTAAATCTTCGGGCGTACCCTCAAAAACAATTGTTCCACCCGCATCACCACCTTCGGGGCCAAGGTCTATAACATGGTCGGCACACTTTATCACCTCGGGGTTGTGCTCTATAACTATAAGCGAGTGCCCTTGTTCGAGCAAAGCATTAAATGCCACCAATAATTTTTTTATATCATGAAAGTGCAAACCCGTGGTGGGCTCATCAAAAATAAAAAGTGTAGGCGTATTACTGCTGCCTATGCCAATAAACGATGCCAATTTTATTCGTTGCGCCTCTCCACCGCTCAGCGTGCTCGATGCCTGCCCAAGGTGCACATAACCTAATCCCACATCTTGCAGCGGTTTTAGTTTGGCAACTATTTTTTTCTCGGTATTGTTATCCTTTTTTGCTTCACTGAAAAACAAAATCGCTTCATCCACCGTTAGCTCCAGCACATCTGCTATGTTTTTTCCGTTGTAAGTTACTTCTAAAATATCTTGCTTAAATCTTTTTCCGTTGCAGGCATCGCACTGTAAATGCACATCAGCCATAAATTGCATCTCAATAGTTACAGTTCCTTCGCCTTCGCAAATATCGCAGCGGCCGCCATCCACATTAAACGAAAACACCGATGGTTTGTAGCCGCGCAATCGTGCCAACTGCTGTTCGGTAAACAAGCTGCGTATTTCATCGTAAGCTTTCACATACGTTACCGGATTAGAGCGCGATGATTTTCCTATCGGATTTTGATCAATAAATTCCACCGCACTAATTTGGTTTATGTGGCCATCTATTTTATTGAATTTTCCGGTTAACTCGCCATAGCCGCCAAATTGCTTACGCAGCGCAGGATATAACACACGCTTCACCAGCGATGACTTTCCCGAACCACTCACTCCGGTAATAACGGTGAGCGTATTTAACGGAAATTTCACATTCACATTCTTTAAATTATTTTCATTCGCACCGCGCACTTCTATATACTTGCTCCATTTTCTGCGTTTGCCCGGAATTTCTATTTTTTCTTTGCCCGTTAAGTAACGTGCTGTTAATGATTTTTCTTCCGTGAGCAAATCTGTGTGGTCGCCTTCAAAAACTATTTCGCCTCCGTGTGTTCCGGCTCTCGGGCCAATGTCAATAATTCTATCTGCTGCACGCATTATTTCTTCATCGTGCTCCACTACAATTACCGTGTTGCCTATTTTTTTTAACGATTGCAACACACCTATTAATCGCTGCGTATCGCGAGGATGCAAACCTATGCTCGGTTCATCTAAAATATACATGCTGCCCACCAAGCTGCTACCAAGCGCTGTAGCAAGGTTTATCCGCTGCGATTCGCCACCCGATAATGTATTTGACAAACGGTTTAGCGTTAAATAACCCAAACCTACATCTACCAAAAATTGCAAGCGATTATTTATTTCAATCAATATTCGTTTCGCCACTTCGCTATCGTGCTTATCAAGTTTTAAATTTTTGAAACACGCTTGCAAATCTTTTACAGGCATCAGCACCATTTCGCTAATTGATAAATCGGCAATTTTAACGTAGCTCGCATCTTTTCTCAGGCGCGTGCCATGGCAATCGGGGCACACGGTTTTTCTTCTAAACCGCGATAGCATAACACGGTATTGTATCTTGTAAGTGTTTGCCTCCACCATTTTAAAGAAAGCGTGTATGCCTCTAAAATATTGGTTGCCGTTCCATAACAGTTCGTATTGTTTTTTATTTAAATCGGCAATTACTTTGTGCACCGGAAAATCAAATTTATGGGCATTCAGCAACAATTCTTTTTTCCATTCGCTCATGCTGCCATCACCTCGCCAGCACGCTACCGCATCGTCATACACCGATAAAGTTTTGTTCGGCAATACCATGTCGGCATCTATGCCTATTACGCTGCCAAAGCCCTCGCAGGTTTTGCATGCACCCACCGGATTATTAAAACTGAAAAAATTTACCGATGGCTCTTCAAATAAAATTCCATCTGCTTCAAATTTATTAGAGAACAATTGCCGGCTCTCATTTTTTTCAGAAACTTTTTTTGTTTTAATTTTTTCTTTTTCCCCATCGCTTACCAACTCAACTATAAGTTCGCCACCGCCTTCGTAAAATGCGGTTTGTATCGAGTCGTCAATTCGCTTGCGGTTATCTTCATCCGTTTTGTTTACCGCAAATCGGTCAACAATTAAAAACAAATCATCGCTTGCCGCCATTTTTATTTCTATTGCTTCTTCCACTCGAATAACTTCGGTATTGTAAAATACACGTGTGAAACCCTGCTGCAATAATGTTTTTAATTTTTCTTTCACCGGTTTATTTTCACTTGCCGTTATCGGCACCAGCAACATCATTTTTGTTGCCTCGGGCAAGCTGTGAATATAATCAGCCACATCCGTAACACTGTGTCGCTTCACTTGCGCACCACTCACAGGCGAATAAGTTTTACCGATGCGTGCAAAAAGCAGTTTTAGGTAATCGTAAATTTCTGTAGATGTACCCACCGTTGAGCGCGGGTTACGCGATATTACTTTTTGCTGAATGGCTACAGCCGGAGAAATTCCTTTGATGTAATCTACTTCTGGTTTATTTATTCGCCCCAAAAATTGTCGGGCATAAGCCGATAAACTTTCTACATACCTGCGCTGGCCTTCGGCATAAAGTGTATCAAATGCCAATGATGATTTTCCTGAGCCAGATAAACCGGTTACAACGACAAAATTATTGCGCGGTATGGCAATATCTATGTTTTTTAAATTGTGTAAGCGCGCGCCCTTAATAATAATGTTCTTCTTCGCGTCTAATTTTTCGATGTCGGTTTTTGCGCTCATTTTAGGTTTGCGAAAATACAAGTTTAACATTGTTTAATTTAAATATTTATAAGTAAAAGTTAAATTAACTTTGCGGCATGCAAGCACTATTTAAGTCGCGCTTTTTTTATGCCTTATCTTTTATTGAAGGTGGCGCAGTTATGGCTGCCGAATTAATGGGCGCAAAAATGATGGCACCTTATTTTGGTTCATCACTTTATGTGTGGGCATCTGTTTTGGCTGTAACCCTTGGCGGACTTGCTTTTGGCTATTTTGCCGGTGGTGTGCTTTCGCAAAAAAGTAAAAATCCGCTTTCACTTTTTTGGGTGCTGCTTTTAGCTGCAATTTTTGTTTTACTAATGCCTTTTATTTCTAAAACAGCATTTATGGTAGTTGGCGAAAAAGCATTGCTGCCTTCCATCATTTTTAGTTCGGTAGTTTTTTTATTGCCACCTGTTTTTTTTATGGGCATGGTTTCGCCCTTAATTATTTCAAATATTGCTAACGATATAAACCAAGTGGGAAGAGCATCGGGCAATGTTTATGCTATTTCTACCCTTGGCGGAATTACTGCTACATTCCTCACCGGATTTTACATTATTCCACATTTTGGATTAACCATACCTTGCATTTTCACAGGCATTATTTTAGGCATTATCCCCGCTACCATTATTGCGAAAAAATATTTCTTCGGAACCACTTTGTTTTTCTTAATTACTGCTTGGTCGTTTTACAAAGCACTTACTTATGATATGCAGCCGGGTATAAAAATCCCGTATATGAGTGAAGGCCTTCTTGGCCAAGTGATGGTTGCCGATTATCCTAATTTTAATATAGATGGAACTACGGCAGAAGGAACTAACCGTATTTTATTTGTAAACCGTATTACACAAGCACAAATTAACGACCGTGTAGATAGCATGAAACATTTTAACTATGTTGATTTTATTATGCGCGCCTGCACGTATTTGCCGGATGAAAGCAAAACATTGGTTTGCGGTTTGGGTGGCGGCAGTTTACCTAATCAGCTTATAAAAAATGGCTACAGCGTGGATGTGTGTGAGTTAGATGAACGAATTTACGATGTGGCAAAAAAATATTTCTCTCTAAATCCTAATGTGAATGTAACCATTGATGATGCACGACATTTTATTCGCACACATCGGCAAAATAAGTATAACCTCATTGTGCTCGATATGTTCAAAGGCGAAGAAAATCCGAGCCACTGTTTTACTACCGAGGCGTTAGCCGAATTAAAAACCATGCTCGCATCCACAGGCTTACTTGTTATAAACGGAAATGGTTTTATAAACGGAGAAAAAGGAAAGGGAACACGATCAATAATCGCCACGCTAAAAAATGCAGGTTTTAATGTTATGGTATCGCCTACTGATGAAGACGAGGCATACCGCAATTTGGAGATATGGGCTACACCAAATCATTTAGTTAAGTATTTGCTTCCGCGAGATATTGAACTGCTTAATCCGGATGATTATAATTTGGCTGATGCCACCATTTTTACTGACGATAAGCCACAGATGGATAAATTGAACTTAGCAGCTTATGTAGAATGGCGAAAAAACAGCATAAATTACTTTGTAAACGAAATGCAGCGAGGGCGAAATTTTCCGGTATTTAAATAAAATATTCTCACTTTTTGTTCGTCATCATTAGTAAGAACAGTTAATAAGATGAACACCATAGTGATAAAACAAACACCAATACAAATGCTGCAAGAGCAGAACAGGGTTATTGAACAAAAATTAGCTGAAGAACGCACTCGCTTACTCGATTTTATTCGTAAAAACATACCTAACCGCGATGATGCCGAAGATGTTTTGCAGGATGTATTTTACCAATTTACAGAAACAACCCGCTCACTCATCCCTATCGAGAAAGTGAGTAACTGGCTTTTTACCGTTGCCCGCAACAAAATAACCGATCGCTACCGCAAGAAAAAACCTGAACTATTAGATAGCATAAAAACCGGATTAGGTAGTGATGAAGGCGGTGAGCCACTTTTCTTAACCGATATTTTACCGGCCGAAAACGATTCGCCTGAAACCAGAAATTTGAGAAAACTAATTGTAAGTAAGTTGCAAGAATCCCTACTTGAATTGCCTGCCGAACAACGCGATGTTTTTGTGAAGCACGAATTAGAGGATAAAACATTTAAAGAAATTGCAGAAGAAACAGGCGTACAAGTAAATACACTTTTATCGCGCAAGCGCTATGCAGTTCAGCTTTTGCAAAAAAGACTACGCAGTTTATATGAACAATTAAACGACTAAAAAAATGAACAGTAAAAAAATAGTTAAAGGAATACTATTAGGTGCCTGTGCCGTGGCAGGCGCTTTTCTTTTCGCGCTGCTTTTCCAGTATTTGTGGAATTGGTTAATGCCGGCCATTTTTGGGTTAACGGTAATTACCTATTGGCAAGCTGTGGGGCTTCTGGTTTTATCTAAAATAATTTTCGGAGGCATGAAATTTAAAAGCCGAAATAAGAATTGTTATCCAAGCCACCATAATTTATCTGACGAAGAAAAGGAAAAACTAAAAGAGCATTTTAAAAACAAATGCGGCTGGTAAACTAAGTTTATTATTACTTTAAACGCACCAAAATATTTTGGTACGTTTCTTCTTTATAAATCATTAGTTTTGTGCATCAAAAAGTAATAAACAAACAATGAAAAAATATTTTCTCTATTCTGTGATTGCATCGCTAACAATAGCCGCATGCGGCACTGCCGATACAAGCACTAAAACAAACGATACATTAAAACTTGTATTTAACCCCGAAAGTGGCAAAGGAATTAAAATGAATTATGAATTTACGGTTAACTCTGTTTCGCAAAATAATAAACTGCATTTTACCCTCCAAATGACAGGCGTAACCACAAAAAAATCGGACAACGAAATAGGACTTGACATTACAAACAACAATTCGCTTGTTGACGGAAATGTGAACGGAAAAGAAATAAGCTACAAAGCAAACGACAGCATACCATCAGATATCAAAATGGTAACTACATCTGTTTTTTCTTTAAACGGTAAAATTTTTAATTCGGTTTACAATTCACGACTTGAAAAATTAGAAGAAAAATTGCAATCAGATACTGCAGCTAATTCAGACCCTGTTGAAAATAAAATGCAGTTTTTTATCGTTTACCCCGATTCTGCAATAAAAATTGGCGATAATTGGAAAAAGCAATTTCAAATAAAAAGTGGTAATAAAATGAATTGCGATGCTACTTATACCCTAAAATCAATTACCGATGGAAAAGCAACAATTGATTTATCAGGAAAATTAGATGGTAATGGTGAAACTTTTGGACACGAATTTAAAATTGATGGCAATTTAACCGGAACAATAATAGTGGAAGTAGCAACCGGCTGGCCAATTGAAACAAATATTAAACAAAATTTCAAACTTGACTTAAACGGGCAAATTCTGCCGATGGAATATATCATCAAGCATACCGTTAGTCAATAATTAGTTTGCAGTAACTTTTTTTCTCTTTAGTATTTAACTCGAAAAAATACAAGCCGCTTTGTATATTATCAGGCAATTGTTCTATTCTGTTTAGCCCTTCGTTTACAAATATTTTTTTGGCATATATTATACTGCCTGTTGTAGTTCGCATAAAAAATACAGCGTCTGTATTGGAGCTTGAATTGTAAAAAATTTCATTTGTGTTTTTAGAAAAAAATAAGCATTCATTCCTTTTGCTTTTTTCATCGTATATCGCAACTATTGCAGATTCGGATGTCTTGCCGTCATTGTCAATGCATCTAATCTTGTAATAATGAACAGTGCACTCTGGAAAAGTGCTGGTTGTGTGTGTGTAAAATACTTCCTCATTAGTGTTGCCTGCTGCATTCAATTCCGCAATCTTTTTAAAATTGTATCCATTATCAGATTGGAGAACTTCAAAATAATCGGTGTTTTGTTCATTTATTGTACTCCATTCTAACTTCACTTCATTATATTTTTTACTTGCATTAAATGATAGAAACTGCAATGGTAATACACAAGCACCTGTTTGTCCTTTCAAATAAAAATCATCAATTGCCAGCCCATGATCGTTACATGAATTATCTAAATCTTCCCATTTTAAAATTATTTCGCTACCGTTAGCAAGCGGAGTAGAAAGCTGAATGCATGCATAAACATTTATTTTGTTTGCAGATAAATTTCCATCAATAGCATTGCCTGATACACATGTGCCACTCCCAAAGTTGCATTGTATAGCAGTAAAATCGAGAGATGGAAAAGTAATCCAAGTTCCTGTGGTTAACGATGTAACTGTGGTGCCCGTTTGATAGCTAAATACTAATTTGTTCAAATTATTGTTTGCGCTATTGCACGTGCCCCCATTTCCGGTTTGTGCATTCCGCCAATGCTCACCGGTAAACCACACTTCAAAATAGTCAATAGCTGTTCCTGTATTATTTGTTAACCTAAACCCGAACCTTGAATCGAATGTGCCGGAAGCTCTTGTTCCCAATGCCCTTTCAGTTGACAATGCACTGCCGTAACTATATGTATCTCCGCCATTATTACTGCCATCGTCTGCACGGTAGTTTCCATCATTATTGCCTGACGAGCCGGCTTCGCTCATCATCCAGCCGGAGGGTAATGTGGCAGATGTGCCGCTGTTAACCAGCGTATTAAAATTTTGATTGTAAATAGTTGCAATGTTCGTATAAGAATATTGCGCCCAAATTTCAAACGAAAAACAAAAAAAATTCAGTATTAATACAATCAGTTTTATCACCCGTCAAACATAAATATTTTTATTACTAATTTATGTGAAGAAAATATTATTTTAGTGTGAATTAACTATGCGTATTTTTTCATTCATATTTCTACTTCTTTTATTTGCTGATTCAGCAGCACAAAAAAACTATTTAGATTCTTTGAAATTATCGGTGAGTAAATTTGATAACGACACAAATAAAGTTATATTGCTATATAAAATCCGAGATATTGAAGTAAATACAAATCCAGATATAGCATTAGCTTATTCAGATTCTGCATATTTATTGTCAACCAAATTACAATATATCAAAGGTCAGGTTTTTGGCCTTTTAAATTCAGGAGAATATTATCAAAACAGAGCAGAGTATGGTAAAGCAGCTGATCTTTTATTCAAAGCACTAAAGTTGGCTGACCAAAATGAGTCAAAAAATTTATTGGGATCATGCTATAATAAAATTGCAGTCTGTTTTTGCTATCAGCAAAAGTTTGAAAAGGGTCTTGAATATTTTTCTCTCGCATTAAAAAATTACGAGCTTTCAAATAATATAAAATCGCAGGGGATTATGTATAATAACATTGCATCCACTTACTACTACATTGAGTATTATAAATATCAAAAGACCAATATTATTTCTTTCCCAAATACACTTGAGAATCATCAAAAAGCGTTAAAAATTTTCGAAAAGCTAAATGATAGTTCACAAATAATGCTTTCCTATTCAAACTTAGGAATGCTTTATAGCGATATGAAAGAATACGATAAATCTTTAAAATATCTTGGTGTTGCAGCGAAAATTGCTGACGCACTTCATGGCCAACAAGATAAAATTTTTATTATGGGCAACACAGCTCGCACATACAGGTACATGGAGCAAAATGATAAAGCAATTAGGCTATATGAGCAGAGTTTAGAAATTGCAAAGCAACTCGGTAATACTTCTCTCATTAAGGATCGTTATTATGATTTAATGGAAACATACGAGCATTTAGAAAAGTACAAGGAAGCTTTTGACTGGTTTCAAAAATATTATTTATTGTATGATAGCTTGTCAGCTTTTCAAAGTGCAAAGCAATTAAGCGAGCTGGAGGCAGTTTATCAAAACGAACAAAAACAAAAAGAAATTGAACTACTAAATGAAAAAGATAAAAGCAATAAGATTATACAATATGCATTGGCAGGTGGTACAGTATTACTTTTACTATTTGCTTTGCTTTTATATAACAGGTATCGTTTAAAACAAAAGGCAAATAATATGCTTGAGCAGCAAAACAACGAAATACACGAACAAAAAAATCTAATTGAAGAAAAAAATAAAGACATTACAGACAGCATAAAATATGCACAAAGAATTCAAAACGCAATTCTACCATCACCGGACCAAATAAAAAACCTCTTGCCCCACTGTTTCGTTTTTTTTAAACCCAAGGACATTGTAAGCGGAGATTTTTTTTGGTTCGATAAATTTGGCGACAAGGTTTTTTTTGCAGCCGTAGATTGTACAGGCCATGGAGTGCCGGGCGCAATTATGAGTATGCTTGGTTATAACCTGCTAAATCAGTCATTAAACGAACATGGATTAAGTAAACCTAATTTAATTTTAAATGCTTTAAATAAAGGTGTTTCAAAAACACTGAGACAAAAATCGGCCGACTATTCCGTAAACGATGGAATGGATATTGCGCTTTGTGCCATAGATTTTAATACACTCACGCTTGAATATGCCGGTGCAAATAATTCTCTATATCTAATAAGCAATGGTAAAATCACCGAAATAAATGCCGATAAAATTGCAATAGGTACTTACGATTCAGGAAAAACAGAAAGCTACACCAATAACGAATTAAAGCTTAATAAAGGCGATACAATTTATGTTTTCACTGATGGTTTTGCCGATCAGTTTGGTGGGCCCAAAGGAAAAAAATTCAAGTACAAGCAATTGCAACAAGTGCTTTTAGATAATGCCCACTTGCCGGCAGAAGAGCAAAGAAAAAAATTAAATACTATTTTCGGCAATTGGAAAGGTGAACTGGAACAAATAGATGATGTATGTATAATAGGAGTAAAAATATAATTGCAGCAGCCGCTTTAATGATTTATTCATGCGGCACTTATGTTTCAGAAAATAATAACACGAGCCAAAGTGATTCAGTTGTGCTTCAAAAATCTATGCACGAAATTAATCACGCAACAAACGAACAAGGTAGCCATACTATAGTTTCCAATCAATCTGCAAGACCTGTTACACCTACTGCCGAAGATTTAGGTAAGCAGATTTATCAGGCATTTATTGCTAATGATACCAGTTTTTACATTAGCTTGCTTCCCACCGTAGATGAAATTAACGCCTTGCTTGATGCAGCAAAATTAGACGAGAAAGTAAAAGCGCAAAGCAAAACTGATTTTCCTAAAAAACGTAGTGCCGAGCTTTCAAAAACCAGAACCAAATTTGCAGCAGCACGTCAAGCACTTTTTACTTTGGCTACAGATGGCGCAAACGATATTAGTTTTGTAAAAGTACACGCCCCTTTTGTAACGCTTCCGGCAGGTTTTGAACAGGCGCCCGAAGTTTTTATCGTTAGTCGCATAGCCGATAAAATTTGGGCAATATTGATAAAAGACTGTATCCACACACCTTCGGGCTGGCGTGCTTCTGGCGAAATTTCTTTTTATGGCGAGTGGAAAGAGAAGCAATAAGTTCGCTCAAGCCAAATTTTTCGCTTAAACCAGCGTTTTTTTATTACACCATAAATGTTATTTTTGTGTGAATTAAAAATTAAAGAAAAATGGATTTAACAAAAGTAATTTCAATTTCAGGAATGCCGGGTTTATATAAAGTTTTGGCACAAAGTAAAAACGGATTTGTTGTAGAATCTTTGCTTGATGGCAAAAGAGCTATGGCATATTCACATTATAAAATCAGTGGTTTAGATGACATTAGCATTTTCACTACAGGTGATGATAAGCCACTGCGCGATGTTTACAAAAATATATTTGATAAAGAAAAAGGTGGACAAGCCATTCCGCACAAATCAACCGATGATGAATTGCGCAACTATTTTGAATCTGCTTTACCGGAATATGATAAAGAGCGTGTGAATATTTCTGATATCCGCAAGGCGATACAGTGGTACAATATTTTACAGAAAACAGATTTGCTTACAGCCGAACCCGAAAAAACGGATGATGGCATAGATGTAAAATCATTAACCGATGATGGTAAAAAAACAAGTCAGTTGAATATCAAAGACACTAACCAACAAGTAAAAACAGCAGGAACAAAAGTTAAAACACAAGGCGTTAGAAAAACCGGTACTGCCTAATTTAACATACACACAAAGCAAGCCCCGGTTTCTATCGGGGCTTTTATATTTTAATTACATGAATACAACTATCGAAATCCCTACAAAACCAAAGCGTAGATTTTTGCCCGATGATTTAAAAATTGAATCGTGGAAAGAGGTAGAAAAATATTTTGTTGATTTACGAGACAGAAAAATAAACTCAGTTAAAGATTTAGAAAATTGGTTGCTCGACTGGAGCGAAACGGATGCAGTTTTTGAAGAAGACTCAGCGTGGAGATATATTAAAATGACCTGCAACACTGCCGACCAACAATTGGTAGATGCTTACAATCATTACATAAATAATATTTATCCGCACCTGTCGCCATTTATTAACGAGCTTAATAAAAAATTTATTGCTTCCCCTTTTCTTCAAAATTTAGATGCTGAGAAATATCACATTTTTATCAGAAAAGTAAAAAAGGAAGTAGCGCTTTACCGCCCCGAAAATATTGCATTGATGGTAGAATCGCAAAACGAATCGCAAAAGTATGGAGCTATTATTGCTGCCCAAACTATTGAACACGATGGTAAAGAGCTTACCATGCAGCAAGCAACAAGTTTGCTCAAAAGCAATAACCGTGAATTGCGCGAACAGGTTTGGAAAAAAATTAACGAGCGTAAATCAGAAGACACTAAGCAGTTGCAGGATTTATTTTCTAAACTGATAAACATCAGGCATCAAATAGCTTTAAATGCCGGCTATAAAAATTACCGCGATTATAAATTTGATGACTTGGGCAGATTTGATTACAATGTAAATGATTGCCTAAGTTTTCATGCCGCTATTGAACACGAAATAGTTCCGCTTTTAAATAAAATTGACGAAGAACGAAAGCAAAAACTCGGCTTAGATGCTTTGATGCCTTGGGATATGGATGTGGACACATCGGGTGGGCAACCTTTAAAACCGTTTAGCAATTCCGCAGATTTGATTACAAAAACAATTAATTGTTTTAACAAGGTTCGCCCTTATTATGCCGAGTGTATTGAAGTGATGAATGAAATGAATCACCTCGATTTGGATTCGCGAAAAGGAAAAGCACCGGGCGGATACAATTACCCGTTATACGAAATTGGAGTTCCATTTATTTTTATGAACGCAGTGGGCACTCATCGCGATTTGGTTACAATGGTTCACGAAGGCGGCCATGCCATACATTCGTTCTTATCGCGTAATTTGTTTTTAACCGAATTTAAAAACATTCCATCTGAAGTTGCCGAATTGGCATCTATGTCAATGGAATTAATCTCAATGGAACACTGGGAAGAATTTTTTGCAGATGCAAATGATTTAAAACGCGCCCGTAAAGAACAACTCGAAAAAGTGCTGCGAACATTGCCATGGATTTCGATGATTGATTTATTTCAACATTGGTTATATGAAAACCCGGCCAATACTGCTGAGCAGCGTAACGAAAAATGGGTGGAATTAGTTAACCGATTTTACAGCAAACAAATTAACTGGCAACAGCACGAAGATGTGAAAAACAGGTTTTGGCAAAACCAATTACACTTATACGAAGTTCCGTTCTATTACATTGAGTATGGTTTTGCACAGCTTGGTGCCATTGCTGTTTGGCGTAACTATGCTACAAATGGAGAAAAAGCCCTTGACCAATATCAAAATGCTTTGGCTTTAGGATACACAAAATCAATTCCTCAATTGTACGAAACTGCCGGTATTGATTTTAAATTCACGCAAGCTTATGTAAAAGAACTTGTGGATTTTGTGAAAAATAAAATGAACAAAATATAAATCTCACACAATGATAAAGCGCCCCAATTCAACCGATTATCCTGAATTTTTTAATACATATATTGACTTAGTAAAAGGCGATAATGTTTTAAAAGAATTGGAAAAGCAAATTTTAGAAATGCAATTTATTCTTTCTGATGTCCCTGAAGAGCGTGAAGATTATACTTATGCTACAGGTAAATGGACATTGAAAGAAGTTATAGGACATATTATTGATACCGAACGAGTGATGACATATCGTGCATTAAGTTTTGCTCGATGTAACCCTAACCCACAGCCTGGATTCGATCCTGATATGTTTATGAAGAATGTAAATTTTAATAAACGTACACTTTATGATTTAGCACATGAATTTGGTATTGTGCGTGAATCAACAATACTGCTTTACAAAAATTTGTCGGCTGAAGATTTAGATAAAGTCGGTGTTGCCAATAATTGGAAAATGACTGTGCGTTCAGCTGCTTATGTTAATGTTGGTCATGCCACACATCACTTAAATTTTATTAAAGCTAAATACCTTATATAACATTTACTTCTCTTTCGAGGAGTACACCAAATTTTTCGTTTACAGACTTTATTATTTTTTCTGATAGATTGTAAATATCATCACCGCTTGCACCTCCGTAATTTACAAGCACAAGCGCTTGGTTTTTATGTACCCCAAAATTATTTTCGGTATAACCCTTCCAGCCGCATTGCTCAATTAACCATCCGGCTGCAAGTTTCACATTTTCTCCTGCAGGATAAGAAACCATATCAGCAAAAGTATTTTTTAGTGCACTATATTGCTCTCTGCCTATCACCGGATTTTTAAAAAAACTTCCCGCATTTCCTATTTCAGCAGGGTTAGGCAACTTACTTGTTCGGATGTTACACACAGCTTTACTAATTGCTGCAATGCTTTTTTCTTTAATTCCCATGTTAGTTAACTCATCTTCAATTGCCCCGTAACTTGTATTATAAATTGGATTTTTGTTCAAGCGCAAAGTAACTGAACAGATAATAAATTTGTTTTTTAGATGCCATTTAAACACACTATCTCGATAACCAAATTTACAATCAGTATTGCTGAATTTTTTTAACTCCATTGTTTCAAGCTCCATCGCTTCCAACTCATGAAAAACATCTTTTAGTTCCACACCATAAGCTCCTATATTTTGAATAGGACTTGCTCCAACGCTACCCGGAATAAGCGATAAATTTTCAATACCGGCATAATTATTACTAATGCAGTGCATTACCAAATCGTGCCAAACAATCCCTGCACCTGCTTTTATGTAAACGTGATTATCATTTTCTTCAATAATTTCTATTCCTGTTATTCTATTTGCAATTATACAGCCCTTGTAATCAGTTTTCAATAACATATTACTGCCGCCACCTATTACCAGTCGTTCTATTTTTGAAAATGAATCTGACTTAAGAAGGTCTCTTATTTCTTGTGCCGAAAATACTTCAACAAAATATTTTGCAGTGCCACTAATTCCAAACGAATTAAACGGCCTTAACTCACAATTTTCGGTAATTATCATCGTTATAAAAATAATGTCATCTTCATCTAAAGTTCAATTACAAATTAAAAGTTATTCATACGTGTTTTTTAATATCTCATACTTATCTTAGCACCGGTAAAATGAAGAAAAAAGTAATTGTTTCGGTGATAAACGATTTGGCTACCGACCAGCGTGTTGCACGCACTTGCAATATGCTTGCTGAGATGAATTACGATGTGCTTTTAATTGGAAGAAAATTAAAAAACAGCTTGCCATACAACCCATCAACATTCCGAGCCAAACGGATGAAATTACTTTTTTCTAAAGGGTTTTTTTTTTATGCCGAATATAATTTCAGACTCTTCTTCTTTTTGCTATTTAATAAAGCCGATTTATTTTTTTCAAATGACTTAGATACTCTTTTGCCAAACTATGTTGTAGCCAAATTAAAATCAAAAAAAATAATTTACGATTCGCACGAAATATTTTGCGGGGTGCCGGAACTGCAAAAATCTAAAATAAAAAAAAGCATTTGGCAAAGAATCGAAAAGAAAATTTTCCCTAAACTAAAACATGTGATTACTGTAAATGAAAGTATTGCCAATTACTTTTGCGCTAAGTATAAAGTAATGCCTGCAGTTGTTAGAAATATTCCGGATTTAAATGAGAAACCGATTGTTACAAAAGCCGAACTAAAATTACCTGACGATAAAAAAATATTGATACTTCAGGGTTCAGGAATTAATATTCACAGAGGTGCTGAGGAACTTGTTGAAGCAATGCAGTACGTTGAAAATGCAATTCTCCTTATTATTGGTGGAGGCGATGTTTTAGATATTTTAAAAAAATCAGTAGCAGATTTAAAACTATCACACAAAGTAATTTTTTATGATAAAAAGCCTTTTAATGAGTTGATTAAATATACTTCTGTTGCCGATATAGGTCTAACGCTTGATAAAGACAATAATATAAACTACAAGTTCAGTCTGCCCAATAAAATATTTGATTACATAAATGCCGGCATAGCGGTTTTAGCTTCATCGTTAGTTGAAGTAAAAAAAATCGTTCACGATTATAAGGTCGGTTGTATAGTTGACTCTCATAACCCCAAAAAAATTGCCGAGAAAATTAATTTTATGATAGGTGATGTAAAAAGATTAAGTGAATGGAAATCGAATTCAATTACCGCTTCCAAAGAATTAAATTGGCAATCAGAAAAGGAAGTGTTACGTTTTGTTATAATCCAATGCATGAAACGTGAGTAAAAAATCTATTCATATAATATCTTTTGATGTCCCGTATCCCGCTAATTATGGTGGCGTAATTGATGTGTTTTATAAAATTAAAGCATTGACAGAAGGCGGACTAAATGTGCATCTTCATTGTTTTGAATACGGTAGAAGCCCATCAGAAAAATTGTCTCAGCTCTGTGCTTCTGTTACCTATTATAAACGTAAAAAAGGTATTACTCACTTTTTTTCTAATTTGCCTTACATTGTTTCCACGAGACAATCAAAACTGTTGCTGAAAAGTTTATTGAATGACGATTATCCAATTTTATTTGAAGGACTTCACAGTTGCTATTTACTTAATCATCCTTTGCTTGAAAATAGAACGAAATTTGTTCGCTCACATAATATTGAGCACGATTATTATACAGGATTGGCTAAAGTAGAAAACAATTTTTTTAAGACAATTTTTTTTTCGAGAGAAGCAAAAAAATTAAAGTCTTTTCAAAAAAACTTAAAATCTGCTTCTGCAATTTTTGCTATATCGCATAAGGATACGGAATATCTAAGTCGTTATTGCAAGTACGAAAATGTTTTTTATTTGCCCGCTTTTCACGCCTATAATGATATAACTGTTAAAGCGGGTAAAGGTAATTTTGCTTTGTATCACGGCAATTTATCGGTGGGAGAAAATAACGAGGCGGCATTGTATCTTGTAAATCAAATTTTCAATTCAATTTTCTTCCCACTAATAATTGCCGGCAGCAGTCCCAGTTCTGAGCTAATAAAGGCTGCTCAAAACCATAGCAACATTAAAGTTGAAGCAAATGCTCCTGTTGAACGAATTAACCAGCTAATAGCAGATGCTCAAATAAATATATTACCCACTTTCCAATCAACCGGAATTAAATTAAAACTTATTGCCGCATTGTTTTCGGGAAGGCATTGTATTGTAAATAGCCCAATGGTTGTGGAGACGGGCCTAGAGAATGCTTGCATTATAGCCGACAGCCCTGACGAAATGAAAAAAATGATTAATCAATTAGCCAACACAACATTTACTGAAAAAGAAATAGAAAAGAGAAAAAATATATTGTTCAGCGGTTTCAGTAACGAGAAAAATATTTTAACACTAATTAATTTAATTCGTTGATTTTACCCATCTCGCAATTTAATGTACGCGATGGGAATTTTTGCAGCAATAGCATATCGTGAGTTGCAACAATAACTGCCCGGCCGTTATCGCTAATTGATTTTAGTAACGATATTATTTCTTCAGAAGTTTGCGGATCAAGATTGCCGGTTGGTTCATCGGCTAAAATAATTTCTGGGTCGTTTAGCAGTGCCCTTGCAATAGAAATACGTTGCTGTTCTCCGCCAGAAAGTTCGTGTGGCATTTTAAATCCTTTTGTAGCTAGCCCCACTTTATCTAAAACATCACTAATTCGTTTTTCAATTTGCTCTTTATCTTTCCAGCCGGTGGCTTTTAGTACAAATTTTAAGTTTTCGTTCACGGTTCTGTCTGTCAGCAACTGAAAATCCTGAAATATAATCCCAATTTTTCTGCGCAAAAATGGAATCTCCTTTCTGTTTATCGTTCTTAAATTGTAACCGGCAATGGTTATTTCGCCATCTGTTAAGGGCAAGTCAGCATAAAGGGTTTTTAGCAAGCTGCTTTTTCCGCTTCCTGTTTTTCCGAGCATATAAACCAACTCACCCTTTTTTACTTGAAGGTTAACATTTGCCAGCACTAAATTTTTTTGCTGAAAAATTGAAACCTTTTCTATGGTAACTATCGTATCAGTACTCATCCTATAATTCTAACAACACAAATATATAGCTGAAACACATCTACTCACTAAATTGATTAGCGGTTATGTGCTGTAATTGTCAACACAATTGAGTTGAAAACTTGCAGTTAACTATACGGCACTGCCATTAATCAAAATTAATTTTACAGTTTAATAGTTGCAGCTATGAGACAAGTATTGGTAAGTGTATTTGTGTTGGTTAATTCGTTACCGCTTTTAGCGCAACAAACTGTTTTTTTTACAAACACTAATCAAGATTATAAAACTGCAACAGATTTATTTTCGAAAGAAAAATACGGAGCAGCCAAATACTATTTTGATTTAGTAGCACAGTCATCTTCAGATAAAAATGCACTGATTAGAATTGAATCGGAATACTTTGCTGCTTTATGCGCAATAGAACTTTTTAATAAGGAAGCAGAAGAACTTCTGAAAAATTTTATTGATAATCACCCTGAAAGCCCGCGAATAAAGACGGCAAGTTTTTTTATGGGGAAATACAAATACCGTAAAAAACAATACGATGAGGCAGTGTATTGGTACGAAAAAACTAATGTAGATGATTTGTCGCAAGATGAAATACAAGAATATTATTTTAAGCGTGGCTACAGCTACCTCGAACTTAATTCAAATGAAAATGCCGAAAAAGATTTTTACAATATAAAGGACGCTACCGGAAAATATGGAGCACCAGCACTGTTCTACTATTCGCATATTCAATATGTAAATAAAAAACACGAATCGGCATTAGCCGGTTTTCAGAAATTGACTGCTGATGAAACATTTGCTCAGGTTGTGCCGTTTTACATTTGTCAGATTTATTATTTACAAGGAAAATATGAACAAGTGGTTTTTTCTGCGCCACCTTTGCTTAATGATACTATTGTTAATTCGCGGACGATAGAGGTAACAAAAATTATTGCAGAATCGTATTACAGAACCAAGCAATATAAAAACGCAACAGATTATTTTTTAAAGTATAGCAACCATAAGTCGCTAACCGATAATGATTATTATCAGCTTGCGTTCTCTTATTACCAGTTAAGCGATTATGATAACGCAGTTACAAACTTTAAAAATGTTAAGTCGAACCAAGATTCATTGGCGCAAAATAGCTGTTATCATTTAGCCGATTGTTATCTGAAAACTAATCAGCGACAGTTAGCAATGAATTCTTTTTATCAGGCATATAAAATTGATAAAGACAAAGGCATAAAAGAAGATGCGCTGTATAATTATGCCAAACTTGCTTATGAGCTGTCTTATAATCCGTTTAATGAAGCAATAAAAGCATTTGAGCAATACATTAACGATTATCCTAATTCATCGCACAAGGATGAAGCTTATGGTTATTTAACAAAAGTTTATTTGTCAACTAAAAACTATCAAGCAGCAATTCAATCAATAGAAAACATTAAACAGCTAACGCCCGAACTCAAATCAGCATATCAAAAAATAGCTTATTACCGTGCAGTTCAGTTTTTTAACGATGCTAACTATAATGAGGCGATAAAATATTTTGACAAATCATTGCAGTATCCAAACGATAAAAAATATAATGCACTTGCTAATTACTGGAAAGCAGATGCGTTTTATCGTAAATCAGAATCGAATAAAAAATACGAAGACCTTACTTCAGCTATAAAATTTTATAAAATATTTTTATTTGAAGATGGAGCATCAGAAACAGATGCATTTCAGAATATAAATTATGCAATGGGCTATACTTATTTTAAACTTCAGGATTATACAAATGCTATAGTTTCATTCAGAAAATTTACGCTAAACAAAAACTACAGCAACACTATTAAATTGTATGATGCTAATTTGCGAATAGCCGATGGCTATTTTGTTACTAAAGAATATAACAATGCACTTGAATTTTACACAAAAGCATTGGATATAAAAGGTAATGACGATGATTATGCGCTCTATCAAAAAGCCATTGTATTGGGTTTACTTGGCAAATATGAATTAAAATCAAAAGCACTTACAGATTTACTAAGCAGTAAATCAAAATCGGAATACGAGGCAGCATCTAACTATGAATTAGCACGAGCTTATGATTTGCTGGGTGAAAATGAAAAGGCGTATACCTATTACAGTAAAGTAGTTGCTAATCATCCTAGTTTTTCATTTACTCCTAACGCAATGTTGCAGATGGGTAATATTCAAAATAAAAATGGGAAATACGATGATGCATTACAAACATTAAATGCCGTGGTTAATAAATTCCCCGGTAACGAAGCAGCCTATGAGGCCATAAATATTATGCGCGAAGTGTGTAAGAAAAAAGGCGATAACGATTGTTTAGACAAACTAAAAACACTTGGCTATGCAAATATTACTGTTACCAAACTCGACTCGGATAATTTTGAAATTGCAAAAAATTATTTTTACGATGAAAAATTTGGGGAAGCGTTAAAATCGCTAAACAAATACATTCAAAAGTATCCTGATGGAATTTTTTTAACAGACGCTAATTTTTATAAAGCTGAATGTGAGTATAAAAACGGAAACCTTTTAGCGGCATTGGGTTGTTATAATTATGTTACGGATAAACCACACTCAAGGTTTACCGAGAACTCACTTGCTAAAGCGGCATTTATTAATTATAAAATGGCAAATTACGATTTGGCATTAGAGCAATACATTAAACTTGATAAACTCGCTGAATTTAATAGCAATAAAGTGGATGCAAAATTGGGCGTAATGCGTTGCAATTTTAATTTATCGAAATGGGATTTAGCAATAATAGCAGCTAACGATTTAAAATCAATTGAAAAATTAGCAGATGAAAATAAACTGGAAGCAAATATGATAATTGCTAAATCGTATTTTGAATTGAAAAAATTGGACGAAGCAAAAACAGAATTTTTAAAATTGCTTATCCTGCAGAATGAAAAAGCTGCCGAAGCGAAATATTACATAGCGCTCATTCAGTACAACAATAAGCAATACAAAGAATCGCAAAAAACAATTTTTGAATTAATAAACCAAAAGCCGTCTTACGGTACTTGGCTCGGCAAATCGTTTTTGTTATTGTCTGATAATTATCTCGAGCTTAATGATAGGTACAACGCCAAGTACACGTTAAAAACATACATTGAGAAATCAACTAATGCTGAATTAGTTGAGGAAGCGAAAGGGAAATTAGCGGCTATAATTGAAATTGAGAAAATGGAAGACGAGATGAAGCAACGAAAATCTGCTCAAGATTTAAATATTGAGTTTAAATCTAATGATTTAAATGACAACGATCTTTTTGACGAACAATTAAATGAAAACGGTGGGCAATGATGAAAAGTAAAATGAAAATAGTATTTGCGATTTTATTTTTGTTTGGTGTTTGTGCTCATGCTCAAAACAAACAATTAGATACCGTAATAGTAAAAAACATAGGTACTTATAATGTTACTATTTCTGATGCCAAGAAAATTACTGAAAGCCCTGTGAATGATGATACAGCAAAAGTTGAGACAAGTTTTAAGTACTCTATAACATCAAAAAAGCAACACACCTCATTTTCTCCCGATACTTTAAAGTCTCCAAAAATGGTAAACGAGCCATTGAAGCGGCTATATAAGTATTATGCAAAGGTTGGTTTCGGAAATTATACAACTCCTTATGGTGAATTATTTTTTAATAATTTGCGTTCAAAAGATTTAATGTATGGCGTTCATCTAAAACATTTGTCGAGCACAGCAACACTTGGCGGTAAAGGGTTTAGCGGCTTTAGCGATAATGAAGTTAATTTATACGGAAAAAAATATATTCGCAAGCATACTGTATCGGTTAACAGCGATTATATACGCAATGTTGTACATAGTTATGGATACGATACCACAGCCACCGATTTTGAAAATAATTTTACTGCTAACTTTTTTCAAAATTTTATTTTTGGAGCTACAGTTCAAAGCCATTTTCAGGATTCATCTTCTATTCATCATAAAATAAATGCAAAATATTTCAATTTAATAGATAATCATGCGGCAACAGAAAATAACATTTTTGTTGGTGCAGATGTTTACACCTATTATTCCGGTCAGAAATTTAATATCTCATCTTTTGTGGATTTTTATAATAACCGACTTGCTTTTGATACAACTAATATTAGCTTAATTAAAATTGGACCATCAGTTTCGCTAAACGGAAAAAAATTACGCGCATCGGTTGGTATAGATTTATTTATTGAAACTGGCGACAAAGAGAGTTTTCATTTTTATCCGAACTTAGAAGTTAATTATAATGTTATTGATAATATAATAATCCCGTATGCAGGTATAAATGGAGGTATGAAAAGAAACAGTTATCGCTCACTTTACAACGAAAACCCATTTATCACTGAGAAGGCGAGTAAACAAAACACTGATACTAAATTTAATTTATATGCCGGTATGCGCGGTAGCTTAAGTGCCAATACAGTTTATAATACGTGGGCGTCTTATTCAAAAGTAAACAACATGCATTTTTTTGTAAATAATTATAGCGAAGTTTTACAAAACAGATTTAATGTAATATATGATACTGTTACAGTTATTAATTTGCACGGTGAATTAGGTTATACTAAGCGCGAAAAAATTGCAGTTTATATTAAAGGTGATTATTTTAAGTATAATCTCACCAATGAAATAAGAGCTTGGCATAAGCCACAAATGCAAATTACCTTTAGTGCAAATTACAATTTAAAAGATAAAATATTGGTTAATGTGGATGTGATAGTAATTGGCAAGCAGCTTGCAACTTTACTGCCTGGGCAAACTTCTACACTTTTGTTCAACGAATTAAAGGGAGTGACTGATGTTAACCTGGGACTTGAATACAGGTATAATAAAAAATTATCGGGCTTTATAAGACTAAATAATTTGGGGATGTTTAGATACGAGCGTTGGCAAAAATATCCAACTCAGCGGTTTAATTTTATGCTTGGCGTAACTGCAGCATTTTAATTTATAAGTGGATATTTTTCTTTCGCTTCATTTCTTCCGCAAGCATTAAAATGCCACCACTCTGTTTCAATTCCTGTAAAACCGGCTTTATACATTACTTCGCGTAGTAATTTTCTGTTTTCAATTTGGCGGTAAGTTAGTTTTCCTTGCTCTATCATTTTGTTTTCGTTGGCCGGAAAGCCAAGCTCACCAAAGTAATCGTAAGGAGTTCCCATATCAATTTCCCAGCCTTCCTCATTAATTAAGCTAACATCCACCGCTGCGCCATAGTTGTGTATGGAATGTTCGCTGGGGCGCGATAGATACAAACTTTTAGCGCCTTCAGGTAATTTAGCAAGTTGCCACATTTTTTCCTGAACAGAAAGTGGCCTCACGGCATCAAAAACCAAAATGCTGTAAAATGGGAATCGCTCTTTTAAATATATATTAGCTAAAACCAATTTCTCTGCAACTGTTTTTTGCAGATATGCTTTTTCTAAATTGCCGTATAAATCGGTACCGGTAAAATTATCAGTACTTGAATATTTTAGCTTTACAACTATGCTTGCATCTAATTCAATAATATTTACAAGCCCTGATTCAACAATGTTTTTTTCAATTAAAGAAATTGGCTTTGGATTAGAGTTAGCTTCAGAATAATTAACAGCAATATTTTTTTGATTATTAAGCGCTAATTGTTGCTCAATAGTAAGAGGAGCTATTTTCTTTTTATAGGGTTTATAAAAAACTGCAATAATGATAAACGTCTCTACAAAAAGTAACGCGCAAATGTATAGATTGTATTTCCTAATATGCTCAACCACTGCACTAATTTATCACAAATTTTTGTATGCATTTATCAATACTCCTCAAAAATGATTTTAATTTTGCGTAAAACTTAGAAATCATGCCATCGTTCGATATCGTTAATAAAATAGATATGCAATCTATAGATAATGCTATAAATGTTGCAAAAAAAGAAATTTTAAATCGTTATGATTTTCATGGTTCGAACAGCAGTATTGAACTCGATAAAAAAAACAAATCAATTCAGTTGCACACCGAAGATGAGATGCGCTTAGAGGCAATGGAAGACATTATCCGGTCGCGAATGATAAAGCAAAAAGTGGATCCCAAATGCTTGGATTTTGGTAAAGAACGATTTGCATCAGGCAATACTATTCGCAAGGACATTACTATTAATGAAGGAATTGATAAAGAAAATGCTAAGAAAATAGTAAAAGATATAAAAGAGAGTGGGCTTAAAGTGCAGGCACAAATTATGGATGATATTGTGCGTGTAAACGGAAAAAAAATTGACGACTTGCAATTAATTATTTCGATGTGCGAAAATAAAAGCTATGCGCTGCCGTTGCAATTTATAAACATGAAAAGCTAATTTTCTCCGTAAATTAAGGCTACCAAATTTTTATTTGCCTCCATTATTACTTTACGCTTTAAGCTAAGTTTTGGTGTCATTTCCCCTTTTTCTATTGCCCATTCGCGTGCCAGAAGCTGAGGTTTTTTAATTTGCTCGTATTGCGCAAGCTCGTTATTCACTTTCGCAATTTCTTCTGCAATTCTCGTTATCACTTCTAGTTTTGTAATCATCTCTTCATTGGAAGTGTAATTTATGTTTTTGCGTTTGCACCACTCTTTTAAATAGGCAAATGCCGGAACAATTAATGCCGAAGCAAATTTTTGGCTTTCGCCAATTACCATTACTTGTTCAATAAATGGCGATTCTTTTAATTTATTTTCAATCATCACCGGAGCAATGTATTTACCTCCCGATGTTTTAAAAATTTCTTTTTTTCTGTCAGTGATTTTTAAGTATTTGTTTTCTACAAAAGTTCCAATATCACCGGTATGAAACCATCCATCCGCATCCATCACTTCGGCAGTTGCATCGGGGCGGTTGTAATAGCCCAGCATCACGTTTGGCCCTTTCACTAAAATTTCGCCATCATCGGCAATTTTTACTTCCACGTTTTCTAAAAGCGGCCCCACCGTAGTAAAACAAATTCCGTTTTTGGTGAAATTATTTACCGCAATCACCGGTGATGTTTCGGTTAATCCATATCCTTCGAGTACTGTAATTTGGGCAGCACAAAAAACGCGTGCTAGGCGGGGCTGCAAAGCAGCCCCGCCTGAGGTAACCGCTATTATGTTTCCGCCCAAAGCTTCGCGCCATTTAGAAAACACAAGTTTATTGGCAATTTTTAATTGAAATTCATACCACCATCCATTTTTCCCATTCAGTTCGTAACGCAATCCTAAATTTAGAGCCCAGTTAAATAGCATTTGTTTAATAGCACTTAACTCTTTTGATTTAGCAACAATTTTATCATAAACTTTTTCGAGCAAACGAGGCACAGTGGCAAAAATAGTTGGCTTCACTTCTTTTAAATTATCTCCTATCGTTTCTAAACTTTCGGCAAAATAAATCGATATACCCAAATAGATATACAACGTGTTTAACATGCGCTCGTAAACGTGGTTAAGCGGCAAAAAACTTAGCGCAATCCAATCGGATTTAAACGGTGCCAATGGCTGCGATGCAAATGAATTGCTAAGTAAATTTTTGTGAGAAAGCATAACACCTTTTGGAGTGCCCGTAGTTCCTGATGTATAAAGTATGGTAAACATTTCGTTTTCGTTTACCGATGCTTTTATTGTTTCAAGTTTTTGAGCATCACTATTTTTTTTACCCAATTCTGTTAACTCTGACCAGTGGCTAACACCTTCTATTTTGTTAAATGAATATATCTGCTTCACGGTTTTTGCTTTGTCAGCCACCGCTTGCACTTTTTTATAAATGTCTTCGCTCGATATAAAAATCATTTTTATTTCGGCATCGTTCAAAATAAAACCTAAATCGTTTTCACTTATTGTTGGGTAAATAGGAACACTAATGGCTGCTGTTTGTTGAATGCCGTAATCGGCAAAATGCCATTCAGGCCTGTTATTGGCAATAATTGCAATTTTATCCCCTTTGGTTATACCCGATGCAATTAATCCATAACTTATATTGTTAGCGTTATCAATAAATTCTTGAGTAGAGTAAGTACGCCATTTGCCATTTTCTTTTGCGGCAAGCGCATTGTTTTTCTCGTATTTATTTTTTAGCAGAGGCAGTAAATCAAAAATCCGTTTTGGTTTCATGGTGTATGTTTGAGCAACTAAGTTATAAATATGTGCTAAGTTTGGCATTATATTTTATAAATTAGTGATGATGAAAATATTCGCTCGCATACTGCTTTTTTCATTTTTCTTTTCTTTCATTTTCGCCAGTGAATCTTGTACACGCAGCATCTATGAGAAATCAAAACCATCCGAAACCGGAAAGGAAAACAAGCGCATTATCCGAAGGGCAAATAAAGCATACAAGAAGGAAATGAAGCAGAGAATGCGAAATAAAAAACGCCACGGCTATTATGGAGGAAAACGATAATTGCTTATTTCGCTCATTTTTAGATAGTTAGCCCATTTGGCTATTCTGTAGATGAATCCGCAAATAGTTTAGACAAATATTTGTTTTTCATGGACAAAATTTTACTTTTGCGCCCGAATTAACATCCTTAAAAAATGAAATCTAAATTATTTATAGTAGCTGTATCCATTTTAATTACTGTAACCACATCTTGCAAAAAAGAGCAAACTACGCCCACCAACAATAACCCGGCTATCGTTGCCGATATTAATGTGGAATATAAAATCACTAACCAATCGAGTAATGTGGTTATTGAGTACTTAGCTCCCGTGCAAGGCTTGCAAGGGTTACAAACACTTACAGATACTATTAGCAAAACTTTTAAATCATACATTTTTACAGTAAATGAAAATGAATTGCTATCAGTGAAATCTTGGAACAACAACCCATCGTGGAATACTGTTACTGTTGATATTTACGTAAACGGTTCACTTTTTAAAACCGGTACTAATAGCAACACAAATAATGTGGCTAAAGCCGAAGGAATTTTTGGAGAGTAGGGAAGTAGGTTGACGGTAAGTTTTGATTTGACTTGCCATTTGGTTTAAAACGCCTTGCCATTGTGGTGAGGCGTTTTTTAATTTATATAGTTTTATGGAAATAGAAAAGGACAAAAACTAATGTCTCTGCCCTTCGGCTAAACTTGGTAGAGACATTATTTCAGTTTACTTACGTGCTTAGTAAGTTTTGATTTAAGGTTGCCGGCTTTATTTTTATGAATAATGCTTTTTTTAGCAAGTTTGTCAATCATTGATATAACACCCGGTAGGGCTTTTTGAGCTTCTTTTTTATCTTTTGCTGTGCGTATGCCTTTTATAGCTGTACGAGCAGTTTTTGCCTGATAACGATTTTTTGTTCTTTTAGCATCATTTGAGCGAATGCGCTTTTTTGATGATTTATGGTTAGCCATTTATATATTGTTTTTTTAATTTAAGGCTGCAAATATAGTAATATTTACATACAGACAAAGGCTAAAATACTTAGGTTTATACCAAACTAAATGCAAGTATGACACTCGTATATTCTACCATTAAATTGTTTAACAAAATAACCCGTAATCACAAAATAGATGATAGGCCAGATAGCATTAGTCCTGAATTTTCGGAGCAAAGTATTTATAAAATAATGCTTAAGTCAATAGAAGGAAAGGATTTTACATTGGCACAATATAGTGGTAAAAAAATATTAATTGTAAACACGGCATCGGAGTGTGGTTACACTGGCCAGTATGCCGATTTACAAAAGCTGCAAGATAAGTACAATGATAAGTTAGTGGTGATAGGTGTGCCTGCTAATGATTTTGGTGGGCAAGAACCGGACGAAAATCATTCAATAAGTGAGTTTTGCCAAATGCGGTTTGGTGTTGAGTTTCAGCTTTTAACAAAATCGGTAGTTGTGGGTAAAGAGAAATGCGAGCTTTACAAATGGCTTACCAATAAAGCTGTTAACGGCTGGAATGAAAAAGAGCCAACTTGGAATTTTTGCAAATATTTAATTTCAGAAACAGGAGAGTTGCTTTGCTTCATGGATTCGGCTGTTATTCCAGACGAATCGTTTTTTTAATAACAAAAAAGATTTTTTTCAAATAGGTTTTACAACTATTATCGAGTATGGAGAATAGTATTGAGTATGTGGTTTTGGTTAACGAGCAAAATGAGCAAACAGGTGTGGCCGAAAAAATAGAAGCACACAAAAATGCTTTGCTGCACCGTGCGTTTTCAGTATTTATTTTCAATGATAAAAACGAATTGCTTCTTCAGAAACGAGCAGATTTAAAATACCACTCTGGTGGGCTCTGGACAAATACTTGCTGTGGGCATCCGCGCCCAAATGAAGATACCACAAAGGCTGCCCAGAGAAGATTGGCAGAAGAAATGGGGATAAGCACAGATTTGACAACTATTAATAGTTTTATCTATCATGCAAAATTGAACAATGATTTAATTGAGCATGAGTTAGATTTTATTTTGTTTGGAAAAATTAACCAAATTCCTTTAATCAATTTGGAAGAAGTGCAAGACTGGCGATATATTTCGTTTACTAACTTATTAGCCCAGCTTAAGGCAAATCCAGAAAATTACACAGCTTGGTTTAAAATTTACTGCGAGCGCTATTTAAAAAATATTGAGCAAATGTTTAACACTTAGCTAAACATTTGCTCGATTAAATATTATTGCTTATTTACTTTTGTAACAAATTTATTGCCAGCAGCATCTATTACTGTTAAGTAATACACTCCGGCAGCATTTGCCGATAGATCAATGGTGGTGTTTATTTTCCCGATAGTGCTTTCAAAACTGCTGTTGTAAACTACTTCGCCTAATACATTGGTTACATTTATTAATGCAGTTCCGTTGCTTGTATTGTTTGCATTCACATAAAATATTCCGTTGGTAGGGTTGGGATAAGCAAAAATATTAGCGTTGTTTGCGTATTCATTCATCCCAACTGCGTTTTGAACGCTCATGCCATCAAGTGCCATATCACTTAAAAAGCCGGTACCCGTAACTCCTCTAAAACGAATATTTATTACCTGACCAATATATGGACTTAAGCTAACTGTACCCGTTTGCCATGTGTTGCCTAAGTTACCCGATACTGCAGGTACCACATCATTTATCCAAATTCCGTTTGACAATAAATCAACATATAGTACACCCATATTGGTACCATACATGTGATAATGAAATGTGAATAATGGTGCAGTGGCATTAACTAAATTAATACATGGTGTAATTACTTCTGCTTCTTTGTTAAAGCATGTTGATGCTTCGAGGTATAAGTAGTTGCCGCTTGCAGTACCCGGAATAAAATCTACCGATGGTCCCGTGTTTGCTGACGGAGTATCACCTTGGAATGTGCGCCAATCAATGTCATCGCCAGCGCCAGCGCCATTAGTAACATTTACCCATCCGCTTGCTAATGTGCAGTTTGTTAGCTCGCAATCTGATGCAGAACCACAAAGCGGAAATGTTTCAAAATCTTCTATCCATGGTAAATTTACAGCTGTGCCGTTTATCACAATTACTTGTGATGATGCCGTATCGTTATACGGATTTCCATCACCGCCATAACTTGCCCAAGCATCAATATTATAAGTGCCTGCGCTTGCAAAATTAGCGGTGGTAGTAAAGTTATAGTTCACTGTTGCGTTTGGTGCTAATGTTCCGTTATAGGTTTCGTTCACCACTGGGTTGTTGTTTATTTTATATCTCACCGGAATATTTGTTAGCGTACCCGTGCCTGTGTTTTGCAACGTAATACTTATTACTGTTGTTCCTAATCCGCTTTGACAAGTTTGGTAAGTTCCATTTGGCGAAACAAAAGTATTGGTGCTTGCATCTATTGCAAGCGCACAGTTAAATGTACCTGGCGTTTTTTGTATCGCATTTGCTCTTCGTCCTTCAGCATTAAGTGGGCCTAATGCTTTTACACTAAACCAATAAGTATTATTTGCAGGCACATTGGTTACTACAAAACTATTAGTAGTGCTTGTTCCTATTGAGTCCATGTACATTGTTCCCAATTTGCTTATTTCATATCCTGTGGCGTTTGCAACGGTATTCCACGTTAGTCTTACCGAATCGGGGCAAGCCCACACAACTTGTATGTTTTGCGGAATATCAATGATTGAAAAGTTAGCATCGCTTTGGTCGGTAACCGAGTTGCGCGAAATTCTTATACGACATTGCCCGCTGGTTACATTAGCCGGAGTTGTCCAAGCAAAGCTGCGTGCAGCGCCACTTACAGTGGATGATAATGTTGACCATGTGTTACCATTATCGGCTGTAAGTTCAATTGTAAAAGTTCCTGTAGTGCCAAATGCATCCCATTTAACACTTTGGTTTTCATTGGGCCTTAATCCTTCACCACCAATTGGGTAGGTTACTGTAATTGCATTGGTAACAAATTCATACGCAATGTAATAGTCTTGTGGTCCTTGCGGTACATTAGTTCCGGTTACAGTTATAGTATAATTACCTGCCTGAGGATTATCAATTGTAACTTGTTCGTGGTTGTTAAGGTTGTCAATGCCGCGAACAGCATTTGCGTTTAGGTTAGTTACGTTTGGTGTTGGGTCTAATATCCAAGGATTAAAATTTGTACTTGATGGATCGGTAACCACCATTCGTAGATTATTAACCAATGCAGGGCTCGCATTTGGTGCAGCTTCGTAATCGTGCCAATAAAGCATTATGCGAACTTGTTCCGTGTTAGCCGGTACGGTAATATTGTGTGTATTGGTTCCGCTGTTAGATACAGTTCCATTTAAAAATGTATTTTGCTCTATATATTTTACTGCACGTAAAGCGTTAATACGACCATATCCAAATCTAAAATCAGGACCTGGGTTTCCTAAATCATCTGCCGAGTTCATTAATATTCCTTTCATAAGTGCCGAGTTTGGATTTTGATTTCCGTTTAATTGTTTGTATGCCTGATAAAGTTGTGATAGAACGCCTGATGTTCCGGGGCAAGACATTGATGTGCCGGTGAAATTTGCATAGGAATTAGCATCTATTGTTGACATTACATTTGTGCCTACACCGCATACTTCTGGTTTTAATCTTCCATCCGTGCCCGGGCCTCTGCTACTGCTGCTGTTAAGCGCATCTATTGAATCTAAATTCCCCACAGCTATAGAGTTTTTACCCATTTTGTGTCCTCCTGTAATATTTCCCCACCCGGCACCTGCTCCATAATTGCAATCAGAAGTACCCATGTTACCTGCAGAAAAAACATGCATTAGATAGGGCAATTGCCTTATTTGCTGATCGAGTTGTTGGGTAAAAGTTGTGTAGCCTTGGTTGCAACCATCGCTATAAGAGGTAGAGGTAATCACAATTCCGTAAGAGCTATAGTGAATACTTATACTATCAAAACCCATGTAATTAGGTGATGCTTCGTAAACAAAAAGCGTAGATCCCCAGCCCATTCCTTTTCCCAGTGGGTTTAGATTACCTCCGCCCATTACAATTCCACCGGTATGATCTCCATGGTTTCCGTTATTAAAACTCATAAACTGGTTCGCAATGCGACCAGTGTAATCAATATGAGGTCCTATTATTCCATCATCTTGCAAGCATACATTAACTCCGCTGCCATTATATTTTCTGCCTAATGGGTCGTCAGTAGAAATTGCATTCGAGCGGTGATTGGTTCTGCCGCCATTGTTATCAGGAACAGCAGGAGCGTCAATTGGCTCTACATAACAAACAAAAGGCAGAGCAACAAAATTTAATAATTCAGCCATCGGAACAATCACTACTATTCTGTCGGCATCATTGTTTTGTTTTAGTACAGTATATTTTTCTTCAATAGTTTTGCGAACAGCGAAATCGTTTAAACACGAATAGTAAAGCACATTCATTTTCATTTCACCTTTTTCGGTGATAGCATAATCAGGATAGGTGCCGGTAAAAAGCTGCGGTTGCATTTTCATTTTCACGGTTGGCTCAATAATGCTGCGCACGTTGTAATTATAAAGTATGCTAAGGTTAGCAGTGGTTTTTATGCTCGCCATGTAAGTATAATTAGGCAAATAAAGCATCAGCTCTATTCCTGCATTTTTGAGCTCTTCTTTTTGTTCGGTGCTTGGCAATTGTAAAAACTGCAAGTATGTAAAGTAGCTGCCATTGTAGGTTTTCAGTTTTTGCACCTGATTGTTTTTCACAAACGATTCAAGATTCGCCTCAGGAGTAAATATCCCCGAGATTAGCTGAAGCTGATAGTTAGTGTTTTGCTGAGCATTTAGTTTTATAGCAAAAATCAATAATGCTAAACGGAGTAGGTTTTTTTTCATGCTGTTTTTTGTTGAGTTTATTTACATGTTGAGTTCGGTAAATATTTTGTCTGCTTTAAATTTTTTTGCTTTTTTTCCTTTTCGGATAATCTTTACTGATAGTATATAATCACCTTGTTTTATTGCATTAACCACATCTTGCCCTGTAACTACATGGCCAAAAACGGTGTGTTTACCATCGAGCCAAGGAGTGGCTACATGGGTAATAAAAAACTGGCTGCCGTTGGTTTTAGGTCCGGCATTTGCCATTGATAAAATTCCGGGCCCGGTATGTTTTAAATCAGCCACAAATTCATCTTTAAAGTTATAGCCGGGGCCGCCAGTGCCATTTCCTGCCGGGTCGCCACCTTGTATCATAAAATTGGGTATTACTCGGTGAAATTTTAAACTATCAAAATAAGGTTTGCCTTCAGCGCGAGCGTTGTTATTGATTTTTCCTTCGGCCAAACCTACAAAGTTTGCAACCGTTAAAGGTGTTTTTTCAAATTCTAATTGTAATAAAATTTTACCTTTACTTGTATTCATTTCTGCATACAGACCATCGGGTAGTTTTTGTTTGTCCTTTTTAAACGAGAGAACAAATAGGGTTGAAGATAGGAGTAGTGATATTTTAATAAGTGTTTTCATAGCCGTAAATATAATTTATTTGATTTTGGTTTACTACACATTTTAACAAATGATAGAAATCGTGTTTAGCTGTATTTTATAGATGGTTCAAAAGTTTCTTCCGTGCTATTAGCCATATCTAACTGAAATTCTGCCGGGAATGGTGCTTCCAGAAGAGATCCTCTTAATACATAAGGGTATGTTTCGGCATAGGTTTTTATTTTTCCAGCATTTAATCTTCGGTAAATAAATGAGCGGTGTAATTTGCTTGGGTGATTAATTCCGGCAGCAGCCATTAATTCTACAGCGCTTTTAACCGTTTCGTGATGAAAATTTGCAACACGCACACGCTTGTCCGAAACATCTAATCCGGCATAAAGCGTGGGATTTTGAGTAGCAACTCCTGTAGGGCAGTTATTAGTGTTGCACTCTAGCGCTTGTATGCAACCCACAGCTAACATCATGGCTCGTGCGCTGTTACACATATCTGCGCCAAGCGATAAATTTTTTATTAAATCGAAACCGGTTGCCACCTTGCCCGATGCGATAATGCGAATGTGTTTTTTTATAGCAAAACCATTTAGCGTATCGTAAACAAAGGCAACTGCATCGCGCAGCGGCATGCCCACATGGTTGCTAAACTCAAGCGGTGCGGCACCTGTTCCACCTTCGCCACCATCCACAGTAATAAAATCGGGCATGATGCCTGTTTTTACCATTGCCTTGCAAATTGCAATAAATTGCGATTTACGACCTACGCAAAGTTTAAAGCCAATGGGTTTACCACCCGATAAATTGCGCAGTTTTTTTATGAATTGAACTAGTTCCAGTGGAGTTTTAAATGCGGTGTGGTAAGGAGGAGAAAGCACATCTTTCCCTTTTTCTACTAATCGAATTTTTGCAATTTCATCGGTAACTTTTTTTGCAGGTAAAATTCCGCCATGCCCCGGTTTTGCTCCTTGCGATAATTTTATTTCTATCATTTTCACATTAGGTAGCGCTGCTCGCTCGGCAAAAGCATCAAAATTAAATGTGCCATCTTTATTTCGGCAACCAAAATAGCCGGTTCCTATTTGCCAAATAATATCTCCTTCGGGCTGCAAATGATAAGGGCTAAGTCCGCCCTCACCAGTGTTGTGTGCAAAGCCACCTAATTTTGCTCCACCATTAAGTGCCATAATTGCATTTTTGCTCAATGAGCCAAAACTCATTGCCGAAATATTATAAATACTTGCGGCATAAGGCTGTTTGCAATCCGGTCCGCCAACAGTAACTCGCGGATTGTGGTCAATATCTTTGTGGTCTAATGGAGCTATGCTGTGGTTTAGCCATTCGTAACCTGTTTCGTAAACATTAAGTTGTGTGCCGAACGGAGTAGTATCGTTTACTTTTTTCGATCGCTGATAAATTACATTGCGAGCTAAGCGGTTAAATGGTGCTCCATCCGTATCCGACTCAATAAAATACTGGTAAATTTTGGGTCGCATCCATTCTGCCCAATATCTCATGCGACCAATTAGCGGAAAATTTCTGCGTATGGTTTGTTTGGTTTGTATCATATCGGCAAAACCAATAATGATAAGCGGGACAAAAACTACCAAAAGCCAAGCAGCCCAGTGTTTATATACTATTGCTGCAGCACATCCTGCCAAAATAATTAACGAACCAATAACAAATGACTTACGCATAAAAATATTTTTTACTAATGTAACAAGATTTGCTAAAAAATAAAATACTTGTGCTGACTAACGCTACCGTAGGTTAATCAGTAATAAAATTAAAATCGAAGTCTTTAAAGTAGCGAGCAAATTCGTTGCCAAGTTCAAGCATATCGGGGTCATCTGTTTTGTGATGCCAATTTACTTCCATGTTTTTTTTGCTGTGTTTTGCAAATAGTTTAATAAGTTCTACAATTCCTTTTTTTGATGATGAATCGAAGTAGTGTAAAAAAATATGAATTTTAGCGCGCTGTTTACATTGGTCAGCATTTTCGTTCATCCAGTTTACTATGTTAATGTAAAACTCAATAGAGTTATTGAAATAGGAGTTGCCGCTAATCCAAAACTCGCCAATCTTGCAATCGAAGTTAATTTCGGGAGTGTTATCAGTGCCGTCTATTTTTAAGTATGGCATTATTATTTTTTAATAGTTGATTCGAGTGAGAACAAAGTTAGCTGATTATTTATTTTTTTAAACGAAAAATTAGTTTCAACTCCATATTGCCAAATTTCAAATAAGCCTATACCTGCATTTTTTTTTAGCCCATTTGTTTCGAGCAGGGCATTGTATTTTAATTCTTTTATTTTTTCCTTGTCGGCCGCCTTTATGTTTTTCAGATGTTTTTTAAATCTTACTGTATTTGTTGCACTCACATTGTTCGATGAGATAATTGTAAAGTGCTTAGTGTTATTAATAATTTCAATTTTACCTTCGCAATCTGCTGAGTGAAAAATAATATTGTTAATGATTTCAATCACGCTTGATGTAACTCGCTTTTCGAGTTCTTTGTTTTCGTAAAGTACCGGAAACGAGTATTGTATATTTCGCACCATCTCGTTAATCACAGCCGCAGTCATTTTCCCCGAAAACTCTATCTGCTTGTTTTTTTCAATAATTATTCCGCTAAACATGGTTACTTTATTTTTAGTCCTATTATTAAAATATCATCTATTTGATTTCTGCCTGCGCTCCACGATTGGTATTCTGTTTCAATTAATTCTTTTTGTGTTTTCACATCGTTTGAAGCTATGCGTTCAAATAATTTTTTCAAGGCTTTGCTAGTGTAGCGTTTGTTGTTTTCTCCGCCAAACTGGTCAACAAATCCGTCAGAAAATAAATAAACCATATCATTTGGTAATAAATCAAATTCGGTTTGTGTATAAGGCGCATCGGGCATAAAATCTTTTTCCTTGCCTATTGAAAAAACACTGCCGCTGTGCTCGCGTAATTCACCTCTTCTTACCAGGTACAATGGTCTGCCTGCACCACTAAACTGAATTTGCAATTTCTTCAAATTGATTTTACACAGTGCCACATCCATGCCATCATTAATATCAAATGTGTTCGATTTTATTGCATTTCGGTAAAAGAAATTACTCACATTGGTATTTAATGAGTTTAATATTTCAAGGGGGCTTGAGAGTTTATATTCTTCAACAATTTTGTGCAATATTTTATAGCCAACTACCGACATAAGTGCGCCAGGCACACCATGTCCGGTGCAATCTATTGCGCCAACAATTAATTCATCCTTCTGTTTTCGTAAATAATAAAAATCACCACTCACTATATCGCGAGGTTTGTAATAAATAAATACATCAAGATACTCAGTTTTAAACTCATCTTCAAGCGGCAATATGGCATCTTGTATTCGCTTGGCGTAACGAATACTTGATAGCATATCGTTGTTTTTCACAGTAAGTTCTTTCGATAAAATTTCAAGCGCATTTTTTTCTTTCTTCAGCAAAAAAGTTTGTTCATCAATAATTGCATGCAACTTAATTTGGTTTTGCACGTAGCGCTGGGTTTTAATTTTTACATATATATATACCAGTGCAGAAATTAAAATGAGAATGATGACGTAAAACCACCATTTTTTCCAAACAGGTGATTGGATGTAAAACGTAAACGAAACGGGCTTGTTGAGCCAAACGCCATTTTCATTGGCACATATTAGTTTAAATGTGTACTTGCCATCGCTTAACGATGGGTAATTTATAGAGCGTGTAGAATAAGTTAGCTGAGTCCAATCTTCATCAAGCTCTTCAATTTTGTATTTATAAATAACGCTCTCGGGGTTTTTATAAGAGATTCCAACAAAATCGAATTTCACATTGTATTTTGCATAGGGCATATTTACAGTTTGTGTAGGATAAAATGCCGAATCGTTAAAAAATATTTTGTTAATGGAACAATAGGGTACAAAATTACTTGGCTTATCATAAGCGCCATTGTAAACTAATAAGCCATCCGATGTCCCCCATGAAATAGTAGTTCTATCAGCAACATAAAATGCATGTGTGCTAAATTCTCTGTTTGAAAAATCGAGTGGAGATTTGTATTGCTCAAATTTAGTTTTGCTTAATTGTTTTCGCGAAACAGCATTTTTATGCGTTACCCACACTGCATAATTCGAATCAACAAAAACAGAATAACAATAATTAGATACAAGCCCATTTTTGGTTGAAAAATTAGTGAAGTTAGTATTGTCAAACTTAAAAATTCCATCGCCATCACTCGCAAACCAAATATTTCCTTTTATATCTTCTGCAATATGATTTAGTGTGAACGACTTAAACCCTTCAACGTCATCAACCGTATATACCATACCGTTTTCGAGATATGATATTTTTGATGATGGCGATGCAATCCACACTCTGTTTTTACTATCGTGAAATGCATATTTAATATTATTGTGTAATAATCCGCTAAGTGTGTTTAGCGCTGTGATTTCTTTACTTGCTGAATTAAAAATGTACAGTGCCTCAGAGGTGGCGATGTATATTAAATTGCCTTTTGCCGAAAGTGAATTTACGATAGTAGATTTGTTGTAAAATGTCAGCGGTATTTTTTGCGCTATTTTGCTTGCGTTCGAAACAAAATAAACTTCTTTCTGGTTACTTACTATGTATAACTTATTATTGTTTTAATTAGAAAATTAACGGGTTTCTTTGGTATGTTAAACGAATCATTCACACATATATACTTTACTTGCCCGCCTGTTTGCTCATAAATTTTAAAAATACCATCGGCAGTGCCGGCAAAGTTTTGCGAATTAAATTTTGTTGTAGATAATACATCTGCAGTAATTCCGGCTTCTGTTTTATACTTGATGGTGAAAAATTTTTGGTCAGCAAGTTTAATTAGGCCTTTGCCATAAGTGCCCATCCATAAATTATTTTCGGGATCAATAAATAATTTTTGAATATTATTGGTCGGCAAGCCATTTCCGGTGGAATATAATTTTGCCATATCTGTAAATCCTTTACTGTTTTCTTCATACGAGATTATTCTCACACCTTCGCCCGATACGCTTAAGTATATGTTTTTGTTATTGTCCACACATATATCAGTGTAATTACCATCGGTAACTCTTAAAAATTCTTTTTTGAATTTCCGGCTTCTGAACCCTTTTTCGTACTTTTGCATCCATATTATGTCTCCGCCTTCAATACAAGCAAAAATATTGTTATTGTTATCAGTGCAAATGGCAGTTGTTTTTTCTCCGGCAAATTTGTTTTTGTATTCTTTCACTACATGTAGTTTGTTTTTTTCAATTTCAAATAGCTTAATTCCGTCATCACACGCCACCGCAAGGTAGTTGGTGTTAAATATGCATAGGTCCTTAATGATTTCATCTTCTACCAAATTGATTTTTTCCATTTTGCCCGATGGGTTTATCACAAAAAGTCCGAATCCATTTGTTGCAATAAAATTATGTCCTGAAATGTGAGGTACTATTGCGGTAATTTTTACATTTTTAATTTCGTTATAGTTTATTTTTCTAAATTTTTCTTTATAACCTTTTGATATGCCCTCTTGAAAGTGCCCTAAAACAATACTGTCAAATGCGGTAATACAAACTGCAGTGGTTGTGTTTTCCGATAAACTATCAGCAGTAGTGCAAGTTTTAAAATTATATCCATCATAAATCACCAAACCGTTTTCGGTTGCCAAGTAAAGTTTCCCAAATTTATCTTGCCCTATGTCATATATGTATGATGATGCTAAGCCATTATCAAGGTTATAACTTTCGAAATTAAATTCTTGTGCGTTGCAAAAAAGATGCGCGAGCAAAACAGATACTAATAAATATGTTTTTTTTGGTTTTATCATTTAGTAGGTTTTATTACCACCTTACCACTAAATTTTGGAATACCACCTATAGGAGCAGCGTAAAATGGCATCAGCTCACCATATTGATTGGTAACATACACTACCAAGTTATTGTTATTCACATTATTTTTTTTCACTAATTGAATGTCTAAGCTCGTGTTAATTTCTAAATCTATTATTTTATGTTCCGATGCTACCCAATTTGCATCGGTTGATAGTTTTACCAATTCGCCTTTTTTTGCAACAGATATTATTCGCACAATCCCTTCTCCATCATAATCAAATGTATTTACTTTAACAGATACTACGCCTTTAGGAACAAATGGATAAATGTGCGATACACTACCCGGCTTATCATTTGTACGGAAACAATATTCATAAGCAAAAGCGTTGCCGCCTTCAATAGCTGTGTTTTCATCTTTTTTAGATGATATTGAAATCTTGTATAAATTTCCATCATCGCCCTCCAGGCCCTCAACAATCAATTTAAAAACATAACCACCATAATCCGGTTGTAATTCTCCTTCTGCTGGATTAAATGGGCCAAATGAATACCATTTCTCGTCATAATCTGCATCATCGCCAAAAGTTTTAGTGCCCAGCATAACACCACTTTTATAATTTCCGGTTGGGTCTTGCTTTTTTGCGTCAGGGTTGGAGTGTGCAAGTTTACCACCGTATAGCGAAAAATTTGTTTTTGAATTAAACCCACCTTGGTTTTCATCTATTTTGCCACCGTTATTGGGGTCAAAAATTCTGATGTAAATCGGCTCGGTTCTGCTTTGCGGAATGGTGAGAAAATATATTTGAATATTGTCATCATCACCCCAAGATTTATCGGCCTCTTTTGAAAAAGTAACCAAGTAAGGAATGTTTTCATCTAACGAAGGCAATAATTGTGCTTTCGAGCTTAAACCGAAAACCAAGGGCGCAAGAATTATGATTTTATTTTTCATTTTATTTTAATTGAGGAATGATTACCACAAATCTTTTCGATTTGTTTTTGACTTGTTGTTTTTGTTTGTTTCCTGGCAAGTTTATTCCGTACCATTTGCTGGTAACACTTTTTTTGTCAACACTGTTTGTCAGCAGCACATTTTTTACTGCGGCCACACGCATTTGCGATAAAGTTAAATTATAATCCGTGCCCGATTTGTCATCAGCAAAACCCATCAAGAAAAACCCGTAATATTTTCCGGCTTTGTAATTTTTTACAAGCGATTGAATTTTGTCGTTATGCTCTTTATTTATTTTATGCGAATCAAAATCGAAATAAATTACAACTGCATCTTCGTATTTGGCGCTATCAAGAATTAAAATATTAAGCGATGCATTATACGATGCACTATCAAAATTTATCTTAAAATCTTTTTTAGAATTTATTTGATTTTGAACAATGGTGTCGTTTGACAACACTACCACAAATGCATCAGAGTTTGCCGTTTTTTTTGTTTTCACATAGTCGGGTAGTAAATCTTTGGCGTTTTTTTCGTTGCCATAAATATATCTGTAAAGTGAATCGGAATAAACCACTTGCACTTTTTCCGAATTGTCAACCATTAAATATTCAGGGTCAATTTTTTCGGACGATGAACCCAAGTAAATAGAAAAAGAAGGATTTTTGATTTTCGACAAATCATAAGGGCGTGTTTTGTCAATTTCATCTTTTCCCATTTGTATAAATGAGGATGTTTTATTAGTGGTGTATGCCTTAAACGATGCCGGCAGTACTACAATTGTTTTGGTGCAGCAAAATATAAATACACTATCTGCATTTAGGTTAGCTATCGTGTCGCGCACGGCCGTTACTCCTAATTTTATTTCGAAAGTGCCAGGCGCAGTAAATAGTTTATTTACCGATTTCCCTCTGAATAAATAATTGTTCCCCACACTCCAGAAATAATCTAAAATTTTGTATCCATCTAATTCCGAGCCTTTAGAATCAATTGTTTCATCATCGCCTACATATAATGTATCTGCACATTTTATGTGTAGGTTTTTTTTTTCGGTTACTTCTAATTTGTAATTGCTCTCGTTTAAAAACAAATCGCCTGTTTGTTTGCTTATAATATTTAAGTCAACAAGGTAAGTTCCCGATTTTTTATAACAATGCTGCACACTTAAACCGTTTTTTTTATTGCCATCGCCAAAATTCCATTCGTAGTAAAAATCAATTGTGTCTTGCGTAAGCATAGATGTTTCTTCCGTAAAATCGAAACAATACGGTTGTTCTTTGTAGGCAATACAGTTTTTAAACAATGGCCAATTAATATCAAAGCGCACTATTTCATCGTTGTCATTGGTGTATCTATTTGTGGAAAAATAACCGTGCCGTTTGTTTAAGTCAACTATCAATGCAAAATCATCATAGACGGTATTTATTGGTGATTTAAATTTATAGGGTGTGCTGTAAAGCGTATATGATTTTTCGGAATAAAAAATATCGTAGCCACCGTTGCTCGAATGGCCTTTAGACGAAAAAATTAAATTCCCATCGCCATCTACAAACGGATATCCTTCATCTTTAGAAGTGTTTATTTTTTGACCTAAATTTTCGGGGGCCGACCATGTGTTGTTTCCATAATTGCTTTTGTATAAATCGTTTCCGCCAAAGCCGCCTTTTTTATCCGAAGCAAATAAAATAGAGTTTCCGTTATTAAAAATGAACGGATGAAAATAGGAAAACGTATCATCCGGGATAACTATTGCAATTGGTTTCCCCCACTTGCCGTTATTGTTCATTGTTACGCTGTAAATGCCCGATACAATCTTTCCTTTCACTTTAACATTTGCAGTATAGTAAAGGCAATTGTTTGCCGAATCGAATGATGCAGTGCCTTCGCTCAAACCTGTGTTAATGGTTTTTATCGCATCTGCTTTATTGAGGTTATTGTTTTGTGAAAAATACAAATCGTCAAATTGTTCGTTGTTGATGGCCGAAGTGGTTTTTATACCCAGTGCATGTTGCCTGTTAGAGGTAAAAATGATGCCATTTTTAAAAAAGCAAGGTGCGTAATCAGAGTTTGATGAGTTAAATCCGGGTCTTGTAATTTTAATAATACTTGTATCGCGCAAGTAAAGAGATGCGTTTTGCGAAACGCTCCCAAATGGATGCAGCATAAAACTGAAAAAAAATAAAACGATGTATCGCTTATGCATAAATCAGTTTCGGGTTCGTTTAGCGTTTACAGTGTATGCAAAAACATAGCGCAATGCTATCTCGTGCGAATTAAATGAAAATGTATTGAGTGGATTCAGTGTCATATCGTAAGCATAACCAAAGTCTAATTGCTTGTTAAGAGAAATGCGCGCTAAAAAAATTACGGCATCATTAGTGCGATAACCACCTCCGAGCGAATATTTTTTGTTGTAAGTGAATAGGCAGTTAATGTCTGCTTCGGCAGGTGAATTTTTATAAGTCTTAATTAAAACCGATGGTGTAATTGAAAATTTATCGGTAAACGATTGCTCGTATTTACCGAAAACCAAAAATTCTTTGTATGATGAAGTAACTGTTTTTAAACTTTGGTAAACGGATGGAACAGATAAACCAAGTGTTAATTTTTTTGTGCTAAAACTTATGCCGGCTCCGGCACCTGCCGTGTATGTAATTTGGTCGCCATTGCCATACACAGGGTCATTGCTTGTAGTTGATTTTATTTTTGTCCATTCATTTTTCATTTGTTTTGCCACCGCATTTATGCCAAATGCCAAGTGCATTTCTTTTGCAACCATAATGCGGTAAGCATACACAAGCGAAATAAAATTTGTTTTTGTTACGCCTATCTGGTCGCTTTGGATTTCGGCACCAAGGTTCATTTTTTTATTAAAGAGCGATGTGTGCATATTTACATCGGTTGTAACAGGTGCGCCTTCAAAATTTAGCCACTGCCTGCGATGTATGAGCGAAACATCGAGTGCATCATTAAAACCCGCAAACGATGGATTAATACTTTGCGGATTAAACAAATATTGCGAGTAAAGCGGTGTGTGTTGCGAAAAACACGCGCTTATGCTCATCAATATTGTTACTATCGTTAATAGTGCTCTCATCTAATTTCGTTTTATAACCACAAAACCTTTTAGTGTTTCGTAGTTTTTAATTTTTACTATGTAGAAATAGGTATCGTCTGCCAAATCCTGATTACTGCTATTTTTTCCATCCCAATTATTTTGATAGTTTGTGTTTTCGTAAACCACATTTCCCCATCGGTTTAAAATTTGTATTTCTATGTTTTCCCAAAAACCAAAACCGGGAATCATGAAAAAATCATTTATACCATCGCCATTAGGTGAAAAGCCATTTGGAATAAAAAACTCACCAACGTTTATTATAACATCGTCTGTTGATGCCGGGCAAGTTCCGTTACTCACTGTCCACCTAAGCGTTACAGTTCCCACTTCTAAATCAGTAATTAATGTATTGTCCAAATTACTATTTACAATAGTTGCCGTGCCCGATACCAATTGCCAACTGCCTATCCCAAATACCGGAATGTTTGCGCTAAGCTGAGTCATTGGGGTATTAATGTTTTGATCAGGACCCGCATCGGCAGTAGTAGGCAAGTTCTCAACCAGAATTGTAACAGTAGAAACCGATGCGGAACAATTGCCTAAACTTATTGCCCACTGAAACACATTGGTGCCTGTTGCTAAATTTGTTACAGTAGTAGTTGCTGATGTAGGATTTGTAATGATGCCGCTACCGGAGATTAGGGTCCATAAACCAACGCCCAGAGTTGGTGTGTTAGCGTTTAGTGAAGTGGTCGGATTGTTTTCACAAAGTGTTTGGTTTGCCCCTGCATTAGCCGCAGTTGGAACAGAGTCAACAATAATCAACATCGTATCCACCGAAGGAGGACAGGTTCCGTTACTGATTGTCCAAGTGAAAATATTTGTTCCGAACGCAACATTATTTATTGCGCTCGTGGGCGATGTGGTATTTGCAAAATTTCCGCTGCCGCTAACAATTGCCCAAATGCCTGTTCCAGTGCTTGGGTTGTTTGCAGTCATTAAAGTATTATTGGTACTAATGCACAAAAACTGATCTGCACCTGCATTGGCAGTAGTTGGGAGAGCATCCACATTAATAATAACAGTATCGGTAGAAGCAGCGCAAGTTCCGTTTACAATTGCCCACACAAAAATATTTGCTCCCACGCTTAATCCTGTAACTGCCGATGTTGGCGAAATAGGATTGGTTGGCGTCCCCGTTCCCGAAAACAATGTCCACATTCCTGTTCCGATAGTTGGTGCGTTTCCTACAAAAGCAGAAGAAGAGTTGCAAATAGTTTGATCAGTTCCTGCGTTAGAATTTGAAGGTAACGAGTCAACAAAAATAATAACTGTATCTACCGAAGGCGTGCAAGTTCCGTTGGTGATTGTCCAAGTAAAAATATTTGCGCCACCGCCCAAGTTGGTAACAGTGGTGTTTTCTAAAGTAGTATTTGTGATAGTTCCTTGCCCTGTAACCAATGCCCAAGCACCGCTGCCAATTGTTGGCGAGTTAGCAGCCATAGTTACGTTTACATTACTGATACAAATTGTTTGGTCTGCACCTGCATTGGCAGTACTAGGAAATGGGTCAACAGTAATTTTCACTTGGTCGGATGATGATGGGCATGTGCCGTTAGTTATAGTCCACTGGAAAATATTTACACCCACAGTTAAGCCCGTTACTGCTGATGTTGGCGAAGTAGGATTGATTGGCGTTCCCGTTCCCGAAACCAATGTCCACATTCCGTTGCCAATTATTGGTGTGTTTCCGGAAAATACTGATGTGGTAGAACAAACAGTTTGATCAGAGCCTGCATTAGCACCGGTTGGAAAGTCATCTACTTGAATGATTATTGTGTCGCGCGAAACAGGACATGGCGAATTAACGATGCTCCATTCAAAAATATTTTGCCCCACACTCAATCCGGTAACCAAACTTGTATCAGCAGTTGGCGAAATAATATTTCCGGTGCCTGCTACTAAAGTCCATGTGGCCGAACCTATCACCGGAAAATTACCGATGAGTGTTGCCGAATCGTTACACAATACTTGGTCGAGACCTGCATTGGCTTGTGTAGAATATTGATTAACTGCAATCACCAACGTATCGCGCGAAGTTGGGCAGGTGCCATTTGAAATGGCCCACTCAAATAAATTTGAAATCACGAACAAACCTGTAACCGTAGAGTTGTATTGTGTTGGGCTCACCACATTTCCTGTTCCACCTACACGTGTCCAAAATCCGCTGCCAATAAGCGGCATGTTACCTTGTAGAAATGCAGTTGAGTCGCATATAACTTGGTCTGGTCCTGCATTTGATGTTGTTGGCATTGGGTCAACATTTATCACCATTGTATCGCGCGATACAGCGCAAGGACCATTTGCAATCGTCCACTGAAAAATATTTGCTCCCACGCTTAAGCCCGTAACTGCTGAAGTGGGCGAATTAGGCGATGTTGGCGTTCCTGTTCCTGAAACTAATGACCAAATTCCTGTTCCGTTTACTGGTGTGTTGCCATTAAAATTATGCGATGATGAACAAATGGTAGTATCGTTTCCGGCATTAGCTATAGTTGGTACTTGGTAAACGATAATAGTCATTTGATCGGTTGATGGTGGGCAAGTGCCGCTTGTAATTGTCCATTGGAAAATACTTGTTCCTAAGCCAATAGCAGTTACAGTGGTGTTGGGTGAAGTTGGGTTAGTGATAGTTGCTGTGCCCGATACCAATGTCCATAGCCCACTGCCAATAGTTGGTGTATTAGCATTAAGCGATGTGTTGGGATTTGTGATACATAGATTTTGGTCGGCATTTGCATTAGCAACCGTTGGCACCGGGTCAACAAAAATGCGAACAGTATCTGCCGATGTTGGGCAGGTTCCGCTCGTAATTACCCATCTGAAAATATTTGTACCAACACTTAACCCCGTAACTGCCGATGTTGGAGAACTTGGTGTAGTGGGTGTACCTGTGCCCGAAACTAAATACCAAAATCCATTGCCAATTATTGGGCTGTTGCCGATGAAAGCAGAACTTGATGAACAAATGTATTGGTCAGCACCAGCATTGGCAACCGTAGGCATTGGGTCAACATTGATGGTAATAAAATCATCGGAAGGTGCACAAGTGCCGTTTGTGATTCGCCATCTGAAAACATTTGCGCCCACGCTTAATCCGGTAACTGCCGATGTAGGCGAAGTTGGGTTGGTAGGTACTCCTGTTCCGGAAACTAATGTCCACAATCCGTTGCCAATGCTTGGCGTGTTGCCTGATAATATGGATGACGAAGCGCAAATTGTTTGGTCAACTCCTGCATTGGCAGTAGTAGGTAATGGGTCAACATTTATTGTTACCTGATCGGATGATGACGGGCAAGTGCCGCTTGTAATTGTCCACTGAAAAATATTTGCGCCCACGCTTAAAGCCGTAACACCCGATGTGGGCAAAGTGGGCGATGATGGAACTCCTGTTCCGGAAATCAATGTCCAAAAACCTGTTCCGGTTGTTGGCGTATTTCCTGCAAAGGCAGATGATGATGAGCAAATTGTTTG
>JAGVMA010000015.1 GCA_020054095.1 Bacteroidia bacterium
ACTTAAATGGAGGATTAGGCGATGTAATACCAACACAAAAAAACGTGTTGCTTTACACACCAAGCACCGAAGGACTAACAGCCACTTACAATTGCGATAAAACAGGCGTATGGATTATGAGCCATGAGTATAACACTAATAATTATGTTTGTTACTTTTTAGATAAAAACGGAATTAATCTTACACCAGTTATCTCAACCATTGGAGGTGTTTACACTGACTTTGTTTCTTACATGCGCTTTTCTCCTAATGGTAAAAGGTTTGCCTCGTATAATTATGGTGGAATATCTGAATTATATGAATTTGACAATCGAACAGGTATGCTAATCAACTATATCGCATTGTCGGATGGGGGGTATGGTACTTGTTTTAGTAACGACAATAGCAAACTATATTTTACAAAAGGAGGCAACTACATCGTTCAATTTGATATCAATTCAACTAATATTTCCAATTCACTCTTTGTCTATTACGATTCAATAGCAGACAATTCAACTTATGGAGCAATAGAAAATGGGATAGACGGGAAAATGCTGATTAGCTCTTACTTTAAAGATTCGATATCTACAATCCATTTTCCTAACAACCAATTTATATTGGCTAACGTAACAAGATTTGATGTTTTTTTAAATGGTATGCAAAGTGGACGAGGTGGGATAACTGACTTTATGCAGAGCTATTTCAACACATCGCCCGAGGAAGATTGCGAGGAAGTCGAAATAACAAATCCCAATGTATTTGGCCCCAATGGCGATGGAGTAAATGATTTATTCATAATTGAGGGTTTGCAACAAGGTGATGAAGTGAGCATATACAACCGCTGGGGAACCAAAGTATATGAATTTGTAAATACCAAAGATGCTTGGGACGGACATACTACATCCGGAGAAAAATGCAGTGAAGGGGTTTATTTTTATTTCATAAAACGCAACAATGCTGAAAACAAAAAAGGATTTATTCATTTATTTTATTAACCACAAAAAAGCAATACCATGAAAAAACAATTTAAACAAAAAATAATCATTGCTTGCTTAGTGAGCATACCGATGATTGCGAGTGCTCAATTTAATTTAATTGGTTCTGGTTTAAGAACAACAGCCGGAAATACCGTTGTTGGGATAGGCAATTTTCCAACATTACCTAATATTAGTTCCCGTCTTCACGTAAACAATTTTTTATTGGGCGCGCCTGCCGGTCCTCTTAACGGTTTCCTCTTCCGAACTGATGGAGATAACAGCGTTATAAACCAGTGGCAATTATTTACAGGAGCTACAAATTTAACCACCACCGAAAAATTTAAATTATTTGTGCCGGCCAATAGCAATGATGCTGTACTTCAAACCACGCAAAATGGGGTTATGATGTTCAACACCAACGGGTTCCAGCGGATGATAATTAACAATGGCGGCAATGCCTTTAATGATGGTAGGATAGCGATGGGCAATGATTTGCCGGCAGCGTTTCAGCCACAGGCTAGGCTGCACTTGCACCAAACATCGCCCAGCCCTGGCAATGTTAACTTTATGCGCTTTACAACAACAAACACCGGCACAACAAATACCGATGGGCTGGTGTTTGGGATAGTAAATGGGCTCTTTAATTTCAGTTTTATTACTGATTATGAGCCAAGCTCGACCTTGATATTTAGTACCAATGATGGAACAGCTAACGGAGTTACGAGACGCATGCGAATTGAATCGCAACTTAACAATGGTTTTATAGGCATGGGCGATGTGTTAAATGTGATTCCGCAATCGGTATTGCATTTGCATCAAAACGGGAACACTGTAACAAATACCCAATGGACCAATGGTGTAACGGGCAATGGTGCTAATGATGGTTTCAGATTTGATTTAGGGTTATTTGGTCAGGCTGTGTTTGTGCAAAACACACCCATAAGACCAATATGTTTTGTTACCAATTCAGGCACAGCAACACAAAATAGAATGACACTTGTTTCTAATAATTATTTAGTTAATCAAACCGTACAGCCGGATATAACTCGTATGGCTATTTGGCGCAATGGCATTAATTCAACAGTGGTAACAAACATACTTTCGTCATTACACATTGGCACACCAGGGCTGGCTAATAATAACGGCCACCGCGATTGGATGGATGTAGGAACTTATATGAACATACCCGGAGGTGGTGGTGCAGATAACATGTATGTGGGCTTACGCAGCTACGCTAACGACATTACCAATGCTGTGATTAACTGGGGCGACAACCCAACCACTACTGGCGTTCCTGACAGACTAATATTTGTTTATACTGAAACAGCAGGCCCCAATCAAGCATCAACCTACAACGGATTAGAAGCAGGCCGTATGCGCTCAAACGGAAACAGAACTTTTACAGGGTTTGGTGGCGACCCTTATAACGGTAACTTTTATTCTACAGGAAGTATTGACCCGCAAAACACACTTGAAATAAACTCTCCATTAGTAGGTTTAAGCCCAACAAGCTCAGGGCTTCGATTTACGGATATGAACAGTACATTAATTCCTGTTGTCAACCCCGGCTTAGGCGTATTAACAGTAGATTCAATGGGCGATGTAATTTATGTGCCGGGTGGCGCGGGTGGCAGCTATTTCGCTTGCAATAATCCTCAAGCAAATATGACTTTCGACTCTCGGTTTAACTTAAATAATTTTAATTTCTATTTTGAAGGCAATGCCAGCGGCAACACTACAGATAATAGCGTGCTAATTGGGAAAACATGCTCTACAGCACCACTCGGCAAATTAGATGTACTACAAAATTCTCAAGACCCTAATGGAGGGACAGTAGGAATTTATGTAGAGAATAATGATAATTCAAACACGAATACAACTTTTGGCATAAAATGTTTTGTGCCTGGTGTATTTAATAATCAAAGTTTAGGTTACACCGGTATTACTGCAACTGTTTCGGGCGAAAAGGATAATACCGCTATTGAGGGCATCGCCAATGGACTTAATACTACAAATATTGGTGGAAGATTTTTTGCAATTAACGGATCGAATAATTTTGGTATAGTTGCCTCTGTGTTTGGTATCAATCCTCCGAATGAGTATGCTGGCTTATTTAACGGAGACTTAAATGTAAACGGGAACTACTACCAAAACAATGCTCTTTTTACATCTGATCAAAATTTAAAACAAAATATTAATCCAATAACTAATTCATTGAGCATTATCAATCAACTGCAACCTAAATCATATTATTATGATACTATTCAATATTCCGGATTAAAGTTGACACCTAAAAAGCAATATGGATTAATAGCTCAGAGTGTTGAAGGTATTTTGCCGGAACTTGTAACTACAAAGATTATGCCTCCTACAATTGATACTGCTGGCAACATTATTACATCGACACAACAAATCAAATATCTTAACTACAATTCGTTTTTCGGAATTTTAATAGCCGGGATTCAAGAACAACAGCAATTGATAGACTCACTATTCGATATTGTTAATAATAACAATGTTCGCCCAAACAACTCAACAGCAAACAACATAGATGTAGATTTAGTGAGCGATATAGTTTTGTATCAAAACATGCCTAATCCATTTGGCGAAAGCACCATCATAAAATATTATTTGCCAA
>JAGVMA010000022.1 GCA_020054095.1 Bacteroidia bacterium
TTTCTGATTTCATTGCTTACAAAATCAAATATATTTGCCGCGTGGAAGAAAGCAGCATAAACATTAAAAACCGAAAAGCAAGTTTCGACTATTCGTTTATCGAAAAATTTATTGCCGGCATTATGCTAACCGGCACCGAAATAAAAGCCATAAGACAAGGCAAAGCAAATATCACCGAAGCGTTTTGTGCTTTCTTAAAAGAGGAATTATACGTGCGTAACATGAATGTGCAGGAATACGAAAACAGTGGATATGCAGCGCATCCGGCAGTGCGCGACAGAAAACTACTGCTCCAAAAAAAGGAAATAAAAAAAATTGCACTCGCCTTAAAAGATGCAGGCATTGCCCTTATTCCGCTGCGCATGTTTATTAATGAGCGTGGTTTTGCAAAACTGGAAATTGCACTTGCCAAAGGCAAAAAAACGCACGATAAGCGCGATGACATAAAAAAACGCGATTTGGAGCGCGAGACACAACGCAGGTTTAAGTAATTTTTTTGTTCTATTTGCCCCCATTTATCAACAAAATACCAAGTTATTTACAATACCTATAATTGCTTTATTTATCTGATAAATTTTCTCAAATTTGAGGTGTAATTTTTGGTATTAATGTTGTAACAATTGGTTGTGATAAGTAGCGTTTTAAAATACGTTTTAAGTTTCATTATTGCATCGGCACTTTTATTCCCTGCCGATTTATTGGCACAAGTTCCGGTTAAAGCCGATCCTGACGAGGCACTAAAGCTATTCACACAAAAAAATTATCGCGATGCGCTAAAAATTTACCTTGCACTTTGCAAAAAAGATTCGCGTAACACAGATTATAATTATCATGCCGGCTTATGCTATCTCTTTTCGGCATCTATTAAAGCAAAAGCAGTTCCGCATTTAGAGTATGTGGTGAAGCAACCCGCATTTGAATTTGATGCTTGGTTTTATTTGGGCAAGGCCTATCACTTTGCATTGCGTTTTGATGATGCTGTTAACGCTTACAATAAATACAAAACTTTTAAGCCTAAAAACATAGGCGAAGTAGAGATGCTGATTGAGCAATGTTTTAATGGTAAAGAATTAATTAAACGTCCGGTTAATGTATCGTTCGAAAATTTAGGTAAAGAAGTAAATTCCGAATTTCCTGATTACTTTCCCTTTGCCACTGCCGATGACAATAATGTTTATTTCACCTCACGCAGAAAAACACCATCGGCACAGCAAGTAGAATTTGACGGACTTTATCCATCAGACATGATGGTGTGTACAAAAAAGCCCGATGGCAAATGGGCAAAAGCCGCACCGCTGCCACAAATAGTTAACACAAATTTAGATGAAGAAGTGGTTTACATTTCGCCTGATGGCACTACCCTGCTCTATTACATTGATCATATTCAAGAATTTGGTGATATACACCAAACAAACAAACTAAATGCAAAAGGACAATTTTTGCAACCTCAAAAGTTAGACGAAAAAAAAATCAACTCTGATTTAGAAACATCGGCATTTATATGGAAATCGGCCGATGGCGAAACTGAAATACTTTATTTCTCGAGCAGCCGCAGCGGCAATACAGGGATGACAGATATCTATACCTGCAAAAAATTACCAGGTGGCTTCGGCTGGGGGCAGCCCGTGCAATTAAGTACTAATATAAATACAAAATACAAAGAAGAATTCCCTTGGGTTTCTGCCGATGGTAAAACGCTTTACTTCACTTCGCAAGGTCATTCGAGCATTGGAGGATTCGATATTTTTAAATCCGTGTGGGACGAGGATGCAAATGATTGGAGCAAACCAAAAAATTTGGGCTATCCCATTAACACTGCTGAAGATAACATGACCATTAGCTTTATCAGCGAGCGTGTTGCATACGTTTCGGCATTTAGAGAGGAAGGACTTGGTGATTTAGATATTTACAAAATGACCTTTGATGACATCGATGGCAAAGAAGTTATTTATCGTGGCTTTGTACTTGCCGGTGATAGTATTGATAAAAAAATAAAAGACGCTCAAATACACGTAGAAAATAAAAAAACAAAAGAACTATACGGAACATTTGTACCCGACAAAAACAAGGGCTATTACATAATGGCATTGCCGCCCGGTAAATGGACAGTGAATATAGAAGCCGAAGGATATACCATCTATATCGAAGACATTATTGTTTTTGATTACGTTGGTTTTAAACCCGATATTATTAAAGATTTTAAACTGAAAAAATAAATGCCCATCACCCTAAACAAACCACTTGCTTTTTTTGATATAGAAACCACAGGACTAAACATCAGTACCGATAGAATTGTAGAAATATCTATCCTGAAATTATTGCCCGATGGCACAAAACAAACTAAAACAATACGCATAAACCCCGAAATACCTATTCCAAAGGAAGTAAGCGATATACATGGCATTACCAACGAAATGGTGAAAGATTGCCCCACATTTAAACAAGCAGCCGCTGAATTGGCCAACTTTTTTGAACACAGCGATTTGGCAGGATATAACTCTAATCGTTTTGATATTCCGTTTTTAGTAGAAGAATTTATGCGTGCTGATATAGATTTTGAAATGAAAAACAGACGATTAGTAGATGTGCAAAATATTTTCCACAAAATGGAACAGCGCACACTGGCTGCTGCCTATAAATTTTACTGCAAAAAAGAATTGATAAATGCACACAGTGCCGAAGCAGATATAACAGCCACCTACGAAATTTTAGAAGCACAATTAGAACGCTACAGCGATAAAATAAAAAACGATGTGAGCTATTTACATAATTTCACATCACAATCGCGTAATGTTGATTTGGCCGGACGCATAGTGTATAATGGCAAAGGAGAAGAGGTTTTTAATTTTGGAAAACACACCGGAAAAAGTGTAACAGAAGTATTTCAAAAAGAGCCCTCGTATTACGATTGGATGATGAAAGGCGATTTTCCGCTTTACACAAAAAAAATAATAACCGCCATACGATTGCGAGCTAAAAACACAGTACAATAAGCTTCACACGCGATGAAATAGTCATATACCAAATTGTAAAAAAAGACATGAATATATGGCGTATTCCATCTGATGATGCGAAATAAAAAAAATACAGATGAAAATAATTTGCATAGGGCGTAATTATGCTGAGCATGCCAAAGAAATGAAAAGCGAAGTGCCTACTGAGCCCGTTTTTTTCATGAAACCAGAAACAGCATTGGTGCGCGATAATATGCCGTTTTACCTTCCCGATTTTTCTAACGATATGCACCACGAAGTGGAATTGGTAGTTAGAATATCGAAGACCGGAAAAAATATTGATGAGCAGTATGCCCACAAATATTATGATGAAATAAGCGTAGGAATTGATTTCACCGCACGCGATTTGCAAATGGAATGTAAAAAGAAAGGTTTGCCCTGGGAAAAAGCCAAAGCATTTGATAACTCGGCACCCATTGGCAAGTTTATTTCTAAAAAATCGGTTGCCGATACTAATGCAATAAACTTCCACCTCGATATAAATGGGAAAACAGTTCAAAAAGGAAACACAAAAGATTTACTTTTCTCGTTCGATAAAATAATTGCTTATGTTTCAAAATACGTTACACTTAAAACTGGTGATTTAATTTACACCGGCACTCCCGAAGGCGTGGGGCAAGTAAAAGTAGGCGATAAACTTACTTGCTATCTCGAAAACGAAAACCTACTTCAATTTGAAATAAAATGATAAAAAAGCTACTCCCTCTTTTATTATTATTTATCTACAGCTACTCACAAGCGCAAAATTACGATACCAATTATTATCGAAAATATCCCGAGCGCTTGGTTTTGGCACTATACCAATCTGCCCGCAAATACGATATTAAAATTAACCAATCGGTTACGCCCGATACGTTCCCCGGAAAACCATCGTTCGTTAATTATTTTGCTGATGCTAATAACGTAACCGGTTTCAGTTTCGATTACGATATTATTGGTTTTGCTTTTGGTTTTAAATCCGTATCGGCACAAAACCCCGATGTGGTTGGAAAAAGTACATACTCATCTTACGCACTTAATTTTAACGCAAATAAATTAAGGGTTGAAAACACATTTAAAAAGTACAAAGGTTTTTATGACAAACGCTCACCCGTTTACGATTCTATTTACAATGACAGCGTATTGTTATATCAAAACTCAAGCATGAGTGTTTTCACATTAAAATCGAAGGTGTTTTACATTATTAACAAGAAGCGCTTTTCGCTCAACTCTGCTTATGCTAATGTAGCAAGGCAACTTAAAACTGCAGGCAGTTTTATTTTGGTTGGTAATTTATATTATTACAGTATGCGTGCCGATAGTTCGCTAATCCCTACTCCGGTGCAAACTTACTATGGAAGTATTTGGGACGACATGAATAAAATGAACATTATTGGATTGTCTGGTGGTGCCGGCTACTCAGCTAATATTGTAATCGCAAAACGCTTTTTCCTTAATTTTTTACTTGGCTTGGGCATCGAAGGTCAGCACAGAAATTACACTACCAAATCAGGCGATGGCTCTTTGGCCCTTTGGCAACCATCCATTGCAGCCGATTGGCGCTTGTCGTTCGGGTTCAATAACCGTAACTTTTTTATGCGCCTTAGCAACATGGTTGACTATAATTATTTTTACACCAATAAAATTAAAATTGACCAGCAATTTATTTCAGGTGAATTTTCATTTGGCTATCGCTTTAAAATTAAAACACCAAAACCTTATCAGCGATTTAAGGAAACAAAAATTTACATGGAATATTTTTAATGCAAAGCCCCTCTCACTTTTACTTTGCTAACTTCGCACCATGCAATTGCAAAACGATTTAATACTAAGAGCCGCCAAAGGCGAACAAGTGGAACGTGTGCCCGTATGGTTAATGCGCCAGGCAGGTAGAGTGTTGCCCGAATACAGAGCTGTGCGAGCGAAAACAAAAAATTTTATTGAATTTGTAAAATCGCCAGAATTGGCTGCTGAAGTTACAGTGCAGCCGGTAGATATATTAGGCGTGGACGCTGCCATCATTTTTTCTGATATTTTAGTAATACCCGAAGCGATGGGATTGCCTTACCAAATGATAGAAACAAAAGGCCCATGGTTTGAAAACACTATTCAAACCAAGCAAGATATTGAAAAGCTAAATGTATGCGATGGCAGCGAATTAAAATATGTAACCGATGCTATTTCACTCACAAAAAAGGAATTGAACAATCGTGTGCCTCTTATTGGTTTTTGTGGCGCACCTTTTACCATTTTAGCATACATGATAGAAGGCAGCGGAAGTAAAACATTTTCAAAAGCAAAAAAGTTTTTATACACACAGCCGCAATTAGCACACGCATTGCTCGAAAAAATTACAGCGAGTTCTATTAATTATCTAAAAGCACAAGTGGCTGCAGGCGCAAATCTTATTCAAATTTTCGATTCGTGGGCAGGTGTTTTATCCCCGCAGCAGTACAGCGAGTTTTCGCTTCATTATATTTCGGCTATATGCGATGCAATTACCGAAGTGCCTAAAATTGTTTTTGCAAAGGATGCCCATTATGCATTGCCCGATATAGCTAAAACTAAATGCAATGTTATTGGTTTAGACTGGACAATGGATGCCGAGCAAGCAAAAAATACAATTGCCGGCAAAAAAACACTACAAGGCAATGCCGACCCTTGTCTGCTTTATGCCGATTATGAAACCATAAAAATTGAAACAGAAAAGATGCTCGATAAGTTTGGTAAACAAAATTACATTGCCAATTTAGGGCACGGACTTTATCCTGATTTAGAAAAAGAAAAAGTGAAACACTTTGTTCGGGTAATAAAAAACTACAAATACTAATGTTTCAAAAAGGAAATAAAAAACTAATTACCGCCTGGACGTTTTACGACTGGGCAAATTCGGTTTATAATTTGGTTATTACGGCCACCATTTTTCCTATTTATTACAAAGCAGTTACGGAAACCAAGTTAGACGATGGCACTGTGCTTAATAGTGTTTCTGTATTTGGCATGCAATTGAAAAACACCACACTTTACGATTTGGCATTGGCATTCGCCTATTTACTTATTGTTATTCTTGCCCCCATTTTATCGGGCATTGCCGATTATGGCGGCAACAAAAAACGCTTTATGCAATTTTTCTGTTATATGGGCGCAGTATCATGTTCGCTCATGTTTTTTTTTGATTCAAGTAATATTTTGATGGGTATTATGTTGGCGATATTTGCTTGCATGGGTTGGGCAGGCAGTTTGGTTTTTTACAATGCTTACTTGCCAGAAATAGCCGAACCGAAAGATCACGATAAAGTGAGTGCCCGCGGTTTCGCGATGGGATATTTTGGCAGCGCACTGTTATTAATTGCTAATCTGGTATTGATAATGGGAAAAGAAACCGGAGAAGAAAAATTAACCATGATGCGCTATGCTTTTTTAGGAGTAGGAATTTGGTGGATTGCATTTGCGCAAATTCCTTTTTACTTTTTGCCGGGCAAAACACATAATAAAAAAGCAAGTGGTAATGCGCTTACAAAGGGATATCAGGAATTAAACAAAGTGTGGAAAGAGTTACGAAAGCATAAACTCTTACCAAAATTTTTGCTCGCTTTTTTTATTTATAGCATGGGTGTGCAAACTGTTATGCTTGTTGCCAATCATTTTGGTGCCGAAGAAATAAAAATGGAAGCCGGAGAATTAATAACTACCATTTTAATTATTCAGTTTGTGGCACTTGCCGGTTCGTTTTTGTTTTCCTATTTATCAAGTAAAAAAGGGAATATTTTTACGTTAAAAGTTGCCACATTTATTTGGGCGCTTATTTGCTTGGTTACTTTTTTGTTTGTTTACACTGCTGTTCATTTTATGATAGTAGCCGCATTTGTAGGATTGGTAATGGGCGGTATTCAATCGCTTTCGCGCTCCACGTACTCTAAAATGTTACCCGAAACCGAAGACCATGCATCCTTCTTCAGTTTTTATGATGTAACAGAAAAGCTGAGTATTGTATTCGGGATGGCTACTTTTGGTATCATCAATGAATTTAGCCCCAGCATGCGCGAACCAATAGTTGCACTTATTTCGTTTTTTGCAATTGGCTTTTTGTTATTAATAAGAATACCTAAAGAAAATACCAATTAGTATAAAACATTAAATTCGCATACCAAATTATGATAGTAGATATTTTTATTCCTTGTTTTATTGACCAGATAAACCCCGAAGTAGGATTTAACATGGTTAAAGTTTTAGAGCGTGTGGGCTGTGCGGTGAACTACAATACCGAGCAAACCTGCTGTGGCCAGCCGGGTTTTAATGCCGGTTACTGGGACGAGTGTAAAGAAGTGGGCGAAAAATTTATTCGTGAGTTTCAAAACGACAGATACATTGTCTCTCCATCTGCATCGTGTGTAGGTTTTGTAAAAAACTATTATCCAAAAATGTTTCACAATACGGTTTTGCATAACGAGTTAAAACAAGTGCAAAAAAACATTGTGGAGTTCAGCGATTTTTTAGTGAATGTTTTAAAAATTACCGATTTAGGCGCATCACTTAAAGGTGTGGCAACTTACCACGATTCGTGCGCAGCGTTGCGTGAGTATGGAATAAAACAAGAACCCAGAACTTTATTGGAAAAAGTACGCGGACTTGAAATGCGTGAAATGAAAAACACTGACCAATGCTGTGGCTTTGGCGGAACTTTTTCCGTTAAGTACGAACCAATTGCTGTGGGTATGGGCGAACAAAAAATAAAATTTGCCGAAGAAGTGGAAGCAGAATATTTAATATCAACCGACATGAGCTGCCTTATGCACATGAACGGCTACATTAAAAAGCAAAACAAAAACATTAAAGTAATGCACCTTGCCGATGTGCTTGCAAGCGGTTGGGATTAAATAGCAGCACCAATCAATTCTTTTATAGAACCGTAAGATTTAGCAAAACGTGCTAAAACTTCTTCTTTCACAGTCCATTCAATAGCAGTAATTCCCTCATCCTTTTGCGGAAGAAGTTTAACATCGTTGCTAAGCATATTAAACCAATAAGTACGCTTTAAAATCCGTTCGCCTTTCAGATGATATATATGATACGTTTCCGGAAGCGTGGATTTTATCCTCACATCACTTATCCCACACTCTTCTTTCACTTCACGTATAGCTGCATCCTCAATTTTTTCTCCCTTATCAATTTTCCCTTTTGGTAAGTCCCATTTATCGTTACGGTAAATAAGCAAATAACTATCTGCATCGTTTTTAACTAATCCGCCCGCAGCTTCTATTATGCGATAGTGTTCGGCAAGCAAAGCAAATGTGCTTTCTACGTTTGTAGTAGTTATCACAATTCGTTTTATTGATGGGCTGTTTTCTATATTAGCTATCAAATCATCAAACTGTAAGCCACCATCATCCGAAACAAGTAAGGAGCCATTATCCTTATCGGCAGCGTATTTACTTTTGGTTAAGAAAAAGTATTTTTCGTTAAAAAAAATTTTCATACGTATTAAATTAGAGCGAACATAATAAAATTATCTTTGCCGAGTTTAAATTTTATAAATGACACAGAAGACTGATGCAGCATTAAAAATAGCCGAGTTTTTATTACAAATTAAAGCCATAAAACTACAACCAGCCAAGCCATTTACATGGGCTTCGGGGTGGAAATCGCCCATTTATTGCGACAATAGGATTACTTTATCGTACCCTAAAATACGTACCTACATAAGGCAGCAATTTGTGAATACGTTAACCGAAAAATTTGGTAAACCCGATGTTATTGCCGGAGTTGCAACGGGCGGTATTGCCCAAGCAGCATTGGTAGCCCAGGAATTAGGCGTGCCTATGATTTATGTGCGGAGCGAAGCAAAATCGCACGGATTAACCAATATGATAGAAGGCGTGGTGGAAAAAGGACAATCGGTAATAGTGATAGAAGATTTAATATCTACCGGAGGAAGCAGTTTAAAAGTGGTGAAAGCACTGCGCGAAAAAGGTTGTGAAGTAAAAGGAATGATTTCGATTTTCACTTACGGATTTAAAATAGCTACCGATGCATTTAAAAAAGAGAAATGCGAATTTGAGTCGCTTTGCAATTATGAGTTGCTAATTCAGCAAGCATTAAAATCTAATTTCATTACCGAAAAAGATGTGAAGGCACTAAAAGCTTGGCGCGATAATCCGGCTGAATGGGGAAAGTAATTTCGTGTTTTGCATTTATGATTTTAAATATATAACTGAAGAACCTCTCGGTATACTGCTTCGCGCTCAGAACTTCGAAACAAATAACTCGCAACACGCAACAAATAACCCGTAACCAAAATATCATGGAAATAAAAACCGAAACAGTAGAAATTGAAAACAGCGCGGCCAATGTCTTTACACGTCTTGCCGATTTCAATAACTTTAAAGAACTAATGCCACCGCAAGTTACCAACTGGCAAAGCACTGCCGATGATTGCTCCTTTACGATTAATAACATGGCAACTATTGGCATGAAAATAAAAGAGAAAATGCCACATAGTAAAATTGCAATAGAATCAAACGGAAAAGTGCCTTTTAACTTTACGTTAGATGTAAATATTACCTCAATTGCCGATAATAAATGTAACGGGCAATTGCATTTTAATGCAGACATAAACCCAATGCTTAAAATGATGGTTGAAAAGCCGCTAACCAACTTTTTTAACCTATTAGCTCAAAAAATGAAGCAAATAAAATAAGATTTACCCGCAGCCCTACCCACCATTGCCATTCCAAAGGCATAGTAATCTGTATAAGATACTATATCCCCAAGATAGTAATTAGGGCTGGTATTTGTGCGGGTTGTTGTCATTTAGCTAAGTTAAGAAATTATTGTATAAAGCATGACTCCATTTTCTCCACTGCATTGGGTGAACAAAGATAATTTTGAAAAGGGTTTTGAGGAAATTACCTAATGCTTTTAAAATGTTTTTTCTTGAATACAAATACTTAGTAGTTTATTGTTTTTAGTAACACGCCTCTTCTGTAAATTTCTTTTTTTATTAGTTTACCTTGTGAGTTGTAGTATCTCCAACTGCCGTGCTTTATAGTCGAGTATTTATGCATTATTTTTTTTTATGTACTCCATCATTTACATTAAAATAAATTACTGAATCATCTCTATTAAATATTGTCTTATAAAATCTTTTTTCTTTCAGTATGCCAAGTGTATCTTTCACCATAGCCGTATAACCATTCCTTTTTGTATCAATCAGTACAACTTCATTTTCTTTTCTATTAGTGTCATAAGTTTGGTTATAGTAGTATATTTCCCTTATTACCCAAGCTTGTTTATACTTTAACTCGTGTACTTCAAATGCCCTATTCCATTTGGCACCATAATTATTTTTCAGAGAAGGTATGTACCTTTCTTTACTGCACTGTAATAAAAAAATAAAAGCTAAAGCAATAATTAAATAATGTTTCCCGTTCATCATATAATCTGAATCCCCCAAAGTGATAGTTCTTTTTTAAGCCAAGTGGTGTCATCAAAACTATGTTTACGGTAAAAATAATTTATCGCCTTTTGTCCTTCATTTGAATTCCCTTGAATTAATGCCAAAATAATCTTAAACATATCCACTTCTCTATTTGGTTCCGCCAGTTCCTCATCAGCAATAAATATAGCCTCTTGCGCTTGCTTAAATTCCTTTAATCCCATGTATGCGTATATAAGCATACCATAATTGTTCCGTTTCAAACCAAAGTGTACTGATTTAAAATAAAAGAATAGAGACATTTTCATAAGTTTAACTCAAGAAAAACAGAAAGAAAATGGAAACAAA
>JAGVMA010000069.1 GCA_020054095.1 Bacteroidia bacterium
TGCAATAAAAAAGGCGATGTGTGCCATGCTGAAAAATTTATTCTACGATAACTGCTTTCTAATTGAACTAATGAATCTTCGATTTGTGGTGGAATGAAAGTAGTTAAATCTGCTTATTGCTTAAGCATTACCCGTTTCAAGTTCAATAAATTCATAGGGTTAGTGGTAAGCCCTTCCACATTGGTTTGCACAAGCCGAAATACTTCATCGTAATAGAGCGGCACCACAGGTGCTTCGTCCATCACTATGTTATCAAGCCGTTGGTAAGTAGCATAGCGCACCGAATCGTTTTGTTCCGTTAGCGCTTGCTCGTAAAGTTTATCAAACTCCTCGTTGTAAAAGTGAAAATAGTTAGGTCCGTTAGGCGAAAAATTTTTGCTGTAAAATATTGATAAAAAATTTTGTGCATCAGCATAATCGCCCACCCACGATTTTCTGAAAAAATTAAACTGCGCTGTAGCTATTTTTTCGCTTTGTGTAGCCATCGGATTTATGTTGATGGTGATTTTAAATCCCACATCTTCCAATTGTTTTTTTATGTTTTCGCTAATTTCTTTAAACTGAGTGGTGATATTTAGTTCTATTACCGGCATTGGTTTTCCGCCTTGCCCGTAACCCGCTTTTGCAATCAGTTCGCGCGCCTTATCGGGATTAAAGGTGTAACCCTTCACTATGTTTTTATTATGCGATGGCAATCCTTCGGGCACAAAACCCGAATTAGCACCAATGCCAATTCCATAGCGCAAGTAGGTTACAATTTTATCGCGGTCAATGGCATAATTTATTGCCTGGCGCACCTCTTTGTATCGCAGCGGACTGTCTTTCACGTTTTTTAATTTATCATCTACCAAAAATCCCAAGTAATCGGTTTTTAAATATGGACTTGTTTGCAGCACAAATAAATTTTTGTGCCCTTCGTTCAAGTCTCCGTTTTTATCTAATATCAAATCTTTGTTAACCGATTCAAAACCCGAAATCATGTCAAATTCTTTTTTCATGAAATTAGTAAACGCAGTTTCCTTGTCTTTGATAAACGAGATAGAAACAGCATCTAAATGCGGCAATCGCTTATCGCTATCGTACTCAAAATAGTTTTCGTTTTTAGTGAGTACTAATTTTTGTTCGCTCCATATTTTAAATTTGAATGGGCCGGTGCCCACAGGGTGGCGGCCAAAATCTTCGGCATATAGTTCAATTGCTTCGTGCGGTATGGCACAAAAAAATTGCATGCTCAGCACTTCTAAAAATGCCGGAAATGGTTTAGCAAGATAAATTTTAAACGTGCTGTCATCGGCAGCTTCAAAACCCATAAAATTAGTGCGCTCTGTTCGGTCTAATAATTTTGCAAGGTATTTTGATGATTGTTCGCCACTCATTTCAAACAGGCGATAAAAAGTGTGGTAAAAATCTTGTGCAGTTAATTTTCTTCCTTTTCCGTTTTCAAAACAAGCATCATCATGAAAAAAAACATCGGTGCGCAGATGAAAAGTGTATTCCATTCCATCGTCATAAATTTCCCAACTTTTTGCAATGCAAGGCAGCACCTCTAATTTATCGTTAAGCTGCACAAGCCCGTTAAACAATTGGTTCACGGCCCATATATTTTCTGTTTTGTTGGCAGCTGCTGGGTCTAATGATGTGATGCCGCCAATTTCGTTATAACGGAAAACTGTTTTTCCATCGTATTCGTTCACAGGTTTATTTTGCCCGCAGGCCGCTAATAGTAATATGCAAATAGAAAATATGCTGATGTGTTTTATCATGCCTGTTTTTTAGTAATGTAATATTAGCCGATAAACACTAAGGCATTATAATTGCACTGCAACAGAAATAAACAGAATTATTAACAGCCATAAGTACTAATGCCTAAATTTGTTTATGCCTAAATTTTTTCTGAAAGCAATTTGCATCGTTTTTTTAATTGGATTAAACACCTCCACTTTGTATGCGCAAAAGAAAAAAAACAAACAAGCAAAAGATACCGTTACCGATGAGTATTTTCAGGATAACTACATGCGTCTTGGAGATTACACTTATAAAACGTACATCAAGTCGGTGCAATTTCACCGTATAGATTGGCAATACGCACCACCTATTTTAAAACTTAATGCAGGGCAGCAATTGCAATTAGATTTTGATGATTTAACAGGCGATTCGAAAACATACAACTACACGCTCATCCATTGCAATGCCGATTGGCAACAATCAAATTTGTTTCAGCAAGAATACATGGGAACCTTTTTTGATGATGTGATAACGAACATAAAATTTTCGTTTAACACATTGCAAAAATATACGCACTATAATTTTGTGTTTCCTAACAATAATATTCAAATCACTAAATCGGGAAATTATATTTTAAAAGTTTACGAAAATTATGATGCTAATAAAATAGTAATTACCAAGCGCTTTATGGTTTACGATGAAAAAGTACAAGTAAATGGTTTTGTAAAGCAAGGCACCATCAATCTCGATAGAATGTATAAGCACGAAATAGATTTTACGCTTAACACACAATCATATAATTTAACTAACCCTTATAGCTCAGATTTAAATATTGTGCTGATGCAAAACGGCAGGTGGGATAATGCCAAGCAAGGATTAAAACCCACATTTGTAAAAGATAAAGAATTGATTTACGATTATGATGAAGACAATGTTTTTGCCGGCAGCAATGAGTTTCGCAGGTTTGATACAAAAAGTATTCGCTATCATTCTGAGCGCGTAAAAGATGTGGTTTTGGATTCTGCTTTAAAACGATTTAAAGTTCAGTTGCTGCCTGATGTTTCGCGAGCACACAAAAAATATGTTTTTGATAATGATATAAATGGCCACTACTTGGTTAAAATACAAGAAGGCAGCGATAGCGATATTGATGCTGATTATGCTTACGTTAGTTTTTTTCTATCCGCAAGTAATCCTTATTTGGATGGCGATATTTATATTTTTGGTGAACTTAGCGAGTGGCAGTATAAACCCGAATTTAAAATGAAATACAATTACGAGCGTTATGGATACGAGTGCACCGTGCTGCTAAAACAAGGTTATTATAATTACAATTACGTTTTTTTAAAAACAGGCGACAAAGTTGCTGACGATACGGTGGTAGAAGGGATGCACTTTGAAGCCGAAAACGATTACATGATTTTGGTTTACCACCGCGAGTTTGGTTCTACTTGGGATCAATTGGTAGCAGTAAAATTTTTAAACTCAGCACGATAACAGATGAACAAACTGCAAAAGTTTTTTAAATCTATTTCGCTTATTGTAAGAAAACCTTATTTGCTGAATAAAGTTTTGGAAGACGATACGCGCTACAAAACCGAAGTGCAAAAAAAATACAATTTGCCGCATGGCTTGCCTACTATAAATTGCAAAGATATTTTTGGCGAACAAGAAATAACCGTTTCGCCTTTTAGCTTATTGGATGGCACATCGTGGCCCATAGATATTGCTTTGCTAAAAGCACTTGCTATGCAGTTTGACAATTGTGAGTATTTAGAAATTGGTACTTGGCGTGGAGAGAGTGTAGCTAATTTGGCGCAAGTGTCTGGCCATTGCACCACCATTAATTTACCCGATGATGAAATGCGTAAAATGGGCTTGGACGAAAATTATATAAAACTGCATCGCTGTTTTTCACACCATTTAAAAAATGTAACACACGTTCAAGCTAATTCAATTAATTATGATTTTAAAACATTGAACAAAAAATTCGATTTAATTTTTGTGGATGGCGATCATCATTACGCTGGAGTGAAAAACGATACGCAAAAAGTTTTTGAATTACTGCGCAACGAAAATTCGGTTATTGTGTGGCACGACTATGGCAAAAACCCCGAACACATTAGGTGGGACGTGCTGCTCGGGATATTGGATGGCACTCCAAAAGACTGCCGCAAAAATATTTACCGAGTTAGTAATACGCTCTGTGCCATTTATACTAAAGCAGATTTTAAAACATATTTCGGGCAATACCCTGCTACACCCGATAAAGTGTTTTCAGTAAATATTAAAATTAATAGTTCTGCAAGCTAAGCATCACTAATGTGCATGCTTCTAAAATTTCTATTCCGTTTTCTTTGCAAACCATTGCAAAGTCTGCATTTTCGGCACCCGGATTAAAAATGATGCGCCTTGGCTTTAACGATAAAATGTATTCGTAAAGCGCTACTTGGTTTTTTGCCGAAAGGTAAAGTGTAACTGTATCAATGTTTTTTAAATCAGGAGTTCCGATTAAAAAATTTACACCGGCAACTGCACCTTCTTTGTTCCCTATGGCAAGAACCTCATAACCATTAGCTTTTAAACTCGCAATCGCTTTGTATGCGTATCGCTCCGGATTTTCTGATGCTCCTATGACCAATGTTGCTGGCATTATTTTACAAAGTTAAATTTATTTGGAAATGAATTTTTGTTGATATAAATTTGATTTTAAGAATAAAAAAATGAATACAACATAAAACAAAAATAAAATATTGCAATTGCGCAGTATTAACTAGCAGCCGAAAGCGAAAACA
>JAGVMA010000050.1 GCA_020054095.1 Bacteroidia bacterium
AGAAAAACTATTAGGCGATGAAAAAAACAAACTCGAGTTAGAGAAAAAATACAAAGATTTAATTACCCAAGCCGATAAACAATTTACCGCCAAAGATTACACTAACGCAAAAGCAACTTACAACGAGGCGCTGGCTATAAAATCGGGCGAGCAATACCCGAAAGACCAAATTGCAAAAATAGATGCGCTACTTTCGGATGTAAATAAACAAAAAGAGTTAGATACTAAGTATTTGCAACTAATGCAAGATGCTGATAAACTGTTTGCATCTAAAGATTACGTTAACGCTAAAACAAAGTATCAAGGCGCATTGAGTTTAAAACCGAATGAAAAATTGCCAAAAGATAAAATTGCCGAGTGCGACAAGTTAATTGCATTAAATGATAAAAATGCTGATTTACAAAAGAAATATGATGATGCAATTAAAAACGCAGACGCCAACTTCAGCAGTACCGAATACATCACAGCTAAACAATTTTACACCGAAGCACTAACTTGGAAACCAACAGAAAAATATCCGAAAGATAAACTGGCGGAGATTGAAAAAATATTAGCTGACAAAAAAAATGCTGACGCTTTAAACCAAAAATATAACGATGCTATTGCAAAAGCCGACAAGTTATTTGCCGATAAAGATTACAAAAATGCCAAAACAGCATATCAAAGCGCATCGGCAATAAAACCTACCGAGCAATATCCGAAAGATAAAATTGCCGAGTGCGACAAAATATTAAACGATACGGCTAACGATAAAGTAAATGCACAAAAATATGCCGATGCCATTAAACAAGCCGACAAACTATTAACCGCTAAGGATTACATTAATGCCAAAGCGAAATACCAGGAAGCATCCGGCTACAAGCCATCGGAGCAATACCCTAAAGATAAAATTAACGAGATAGACGCCATTCTGAAAAAAATGGAAGACGAGAAAAATGCAAAACTCAAAGAAAAAGAACTTAACGATAAATACGTAGCGCTTATAACAAAAGGCGATGTGTCGTTCGCTAAAAAAGAATATTATGTGGCTCGCGATGCATTTACCGAAGCACTAAACTTAATGCCTACACAGGTTTATCCTAAAACACGATTGGATGAGATTAATAAAATCATAAAGAAATTAGAAGAACAAGATGCAACACTAAAAGCATATAACGACAATATTGTGAAAGGCGATATTGCATTTAACGAAAAGCGTTATGCAGATGCACAAGGATTTTACACCACAGCATTGGGGTTAAAGCCAACTGAAAAATATCCGCAAGATAAACTGAACGAAATAAAAATGATTTTGCAAACTCAGCAAAATAATCAGCAGCAAAGCGAATTACTAAAAGAATATGCCAAGTATATTAAACTTGCCGATGAGCAATTTCAGCAAAAAAATTATGAAAAAGCAAAGATTAACTACAAGCTTGCTTTAACAAAACAGCCAAACGAACAATATCCCAAAGACCGATTAGCGAAAATTGAACAGCTGCTCAATAACAAACCGAATAGCGATACTACAAAAGTGATTGTGAAAATAAATCCGGATGACCCTACGGAAAGAGAAAGACGCTACAAGGAATATTTGGCTAAATATGGAAAAGGAATAACAGAAAAGCCGGAAACGCAAGAACAAAACAAAAAAGTGTTAACGGTTTATGTAGTTACTGCCTCAGAGGGCGATGAATACAAACGAGTTACATCTAACTATGGTGCAATATTTTATTACAAAAACGGGGTGCAAATACCGCAATCTGAATTTGCTGATGCTACACTTATACAATAAATTTTAATTCATTTTATGTAATCTGCCAATTCTCGGCATCAGTATATTAAACAAAAACGAAAACCTGCTTTAACAGGTTTCATAAACTTAAAACAACAAACCATGAAACAATTAATCTTAACAGCAGCCATAGCGCTTGCCTCTGCCCTATCATTAACGGCACAAAACAAAGACCCCGAAGTAAAACTTACCCTGCGTGATGGAAATACTATTACCGGAACAAGCAAAATGGGAAATGTGGTATTAATTACCGCTTATGGTAAACTTGATATTCCTATAAAAAATGTATCGTCTATCGAAGTTGGATTGCCATCAGATAAATCACAAGAAGAAAAAGTAATTAATCTGGTAAAGCAATTAGGTTCGTCAAACGAAGAAATGCGTAAAAACGCTTACACCGAGGTTACAAAACTTTCAATTGGCTGCATCCCTGTATTAAATGATTATTTATCATCTGGAAAATACCAACCGGCAGAATATACCGATTTCACACCCGAAAGTGCTTTATCTGAGCTTATGGCAATTTACAACATAGGTGCTGATTATTCTGATAAAGATGTGATAACAGTAGATTACACCTATACAATGGGCGGAACTTATGATTTTAAAAAAATAGATTTAAAAACCGAATACGGTGTACTAAGTATCCCAAAAGAAAAAATTAAGCACGTTGAAATTCTTTACATCCCTACCGGTGATGGCTCTGATTTGGTTTTTACACTTATGGCATCTAAACACATTAGCTCTAACACATCGGGCGGTTGGTTAAAAACAGGAATAATGGTAAAATCGAGTCAACGCGTGAGCATTAATGCAAGTGGCGAAGTTGTTTTAGCAAGCTTATCGGGCAATAAATACAAGCCAAGCGGCAAAATTGTGGGCGGAACTCCAAACGAAGAAAGTGAATATGAGGGCGATGGCACTTACCCAAAATATGGTCAAGTGGTTTATAAAGTTGGCGAAAACGGAACAGCAACAAAAGCCGGAGATAAATTTTCGGGTACGATGAAAGAAAACGGCATGCTCTATATCTCAATATACGAAACCGTTTACAGCGCAAGCAACACCGGCACTTACATTGTAAAAATTAGTTTGAAGTAAAAGTAAAGATACCTTTGAATAACGAAACGCTCAATGAAAATCATTGGGCGTTTTTCATTACCCATTTTTTAATAAACCCATCCACTTCGGGGAATTTTTTTGATGCTATTATAACTATAGCGTATATGACTGTAATTAATGATGAGCGAATGGCTATATCAAATAGGGAGTTTCCGGCTTTTGGTAAATAAAATGCGGCAAGTCCCGAAAGGAAAATTGCAAAAAGCACAGCAAAAATATAAGTGCCAAAAGGTTGTATTTTAAACCGATTATAGATTATTGCTGATTTAAAAATATTAAATAACAAAAGTGCGCTGCCCGTAGCTATTGCAGCTCCTTCTATTCCGTAAAGAGGGATAAAAATATAGTTTAGCACAACCGAGCTTACTATTAAACCAATCAGCAAAATTGATCCATGCTTGTATCTGTCAGAATAATAAATAATAGAACTGTTTAAGCCCGTAGCCATGTTTACAAAACAACTCACGCCAATTATTACAATTACGGCACTGCTCTCAGCATATTTAGGCGGCAAAAAACCAAGTAGCGAATCAATATTAAAACAAATCCCCACCAATAGTAAACCGCCAAACATCATCAGCACTCGTGTAGATTTCGTGTACACATCTTCAATCATACGCATATCGTTACGATGAAATGCATCCGATATTTTGGAGTCAGTAATTTTTGCCAATGCATTAAATGGTGTTTCAATAATGCTGCCAATAGTAAATCCTATTGTGTAAACCGCCACATCGGCTAATGCCTCATGACCATTTAAGTTACTGCCGAGCATGCTCACATCAATTTGCCTAAGCGCCATAGATGCTAATGATGCCGGTGCGATGAGCAAAATGTAATTAAGCATTTCGGGCTTGTTCTGATTTTTAAAATGTTCCCAATTTATAGGATAAAAAAGTCCTTTGTCAATTTTTACAACATAAATCAGCATTAATAAAAGCTGCGATAAAAAGCCCAGCGAGTAGATTACAATAAAAGTATTGAATGATATCACTTGCAAAAAATAAAGCGATATGGCAGCTATATTAGCAATACGAATGTAAACCTCATTTAAAAAAGCCGGAAAAGACGATTTGAACAAACCCAAGCAATACACATTTATCATCGAAATGAAACCAATGGCCAGTGAAACAGGAAAAACAAAAACGAAAAACTCTTGCAATAGATGTGAGTTATCATAAAAAGCTAAAATTTGATTTTTAAACAAATAGGCCAATGAAGAAGAAAGTAAATACAAAATTGTGCTCGAAAGCAAAAGCAACTTCAAATAGCCGTTATGACCATTGATTGGATTTTTAAACCGGGGGAAAAACTTAATGGTGAAACTGCCCAATCCAAATGGAAATAAAGTGCCAAAAATAAGCGAGACTGCATATAAAACTCTTGTGAGGCCTACTTCTTCGGGGCTTAAAAACGTGGGCAACAATACAATGGTGTAAATAAAACCAATTACAATGCCTGTATAGGATATGATGGTATTAATTATTCCTTGTCGTTTTATTTCACCCACAACCTTAAAATATTAATTTTGCACTCATGTCAGTATCAAACAAAGATATATCAAAGTTTTACGATGATTACACCCGTTATCAAAAGAATATGGGTGTACACATTCGCCACCGTACAATTCTAAAAAATTTAAAACAGGCAGGTTTAAAACGAAACTCGGTAGTATTAGAGATTGGATGCGGCATAGGTACTGTAACGCATTTAATTGCCGGATATTGTAACGCAGGAAAAATTATTGCTGTTGATATTAGCGAAGAAAGTATAAAAATGGCTCAAAAGCTAAACACGAAGTATAGCAATATCTCTTTTGAAGTATCAGACATGAGTAATTTTTCAAAAGAAATAAAGTTCGACTATGTGGTGTTGCCCGATGTGCTTGAACATATACCGATAGAAAATCATTTTAGCCTATTTAAAACACTAAAAGAACATACGCACGAAAACTCTGTGGTGCATATTAACATTCCCGATCCGCATTACTTAAGATGGGTGCACAAAAACAACCCAAAAGAATTGCAGATAATAGACCAACCAATAGATGCAGATATATTAACGGCAAATATTTACCCAAATGATTTTTGCCTTTACTCACTGCAAACATATAGCTTAAGCATAAAAGAAGGCGATTATCAATCCATTATTTTAAAACGCAGAAAAGAATTAAAAAAAATCACACCACTTCCTACTTATAAAAAAGCGATTATGAAAAGGGTGTCAAAATTTTATTAGTATGGAACGCAAAAAACTCATTATTCCGTTTTTAAAATATTTGTTTACAAAACCTTCTGTTATATTAAAATCGCTACACAATTCAGTAACCCAACAAAGCAGAAAAGATTTAGTAAAAAACAAATATGGTTTTGGAAAAGGTTTACCTCAAATAAATTTACTTGACTTGATACCATCATTTAATGAAGAAGTAGAAAATTGTACCCATTTAGACGGCACCTCAATGCCTATTGACATCGCTTTATTGAAAGCATTAGCAAAAAAACATAACAATTGTGAATATTTAGAAATAGGTACTTGGCGCGGAGAAAGCATCTATAATTTATCTAAAGTTTCTAAACATTGTACATCATTAAGCTTATCTAATAAAGAAATGATTGCATTCGGCCTCACTGAAAAACACACAAAAGTTCAGCGATTATTCTCAAAAAATCTTAGTAATGTAACGCACATCGAACATAATTCGCTAACATTCAATTTTTCATCTCTAAATAAAAAGTTTGATTTGATTTTTGTTGATGGTGATCACACCTATGAAGCTGTAAAATCTGACACTAAAAATGTATTTAACCTTTTGAAAGATGAAAATTCAATTATTATCTGGCACGATTACACTCGTAACTACGAGCAACTTAACTGGCCGGTAATCGCAGGTATTCTAGATGGCTCTCCAAAAGAAGCTATAAATCATATTTATCAAGTAAGCAATACGCTATGCGCCATTTACACAAAACAAAAGTTTAATACTGTTATACTTGATTCTCCTACTTTTCCAGATAAAGCTTTCACAGTTAGCATCAGCGGCAAAAAAATATAATAATGCCCGAAAAGATTATTTACACCCACCCATTCCTAGCCACTTTTGTAAAAAAAGATATTGCATTCTTATCTGAAGATTATAGACTATCCGTATATGAATTTAGTCCAAAAAAAAAATGGCAAGTACCTTTGTTGCTGATAAAACAATTTTTTGTACTGCTTTTCAAAACCCCAAGTTGCAAACTACTCGTTACTCAATTTGCCGGATACCATTCTTTCTTGCCCTGCCTTTTTGGGAAAATATATGGCAAACCAAGCCTCGTAATTCTTGGCGGAACTGATTGTGTTAGCTTTCCATCCATAAATTACGGCAACTTTAACAAAAAAATTTTAGCATGGTTTACAGAAAAAAGTCACAAATGGGCCACTCACCTATCTCCAGTTGACGAAAGCTTAGTTTACGGCCCATATACATATCATGACAATGACTATCCGTATCAAGGCTACAAATATTTTTGCCCAGGCATAAAAACACCTCACACTACAATATATAATGGCTATGATCCACAAAAGTTTCAAAGAACCAAACAGCCAATACCCAAAACATTTGTTACAATCGCAATCATAAATAAAATAAACTACTATCGTAAAGGGTTAGATTTAATTATTGAGGTAGCAAGAAAATTTCCTGACTGCACATTTACATTTGTAGGCAATAACCCTGAAATGCGCTATCCCGATTTACCAAAAAACATTGTTTTAGTTCCTTTTATGCCAAATGAAAAATTACTTGATGTTTATAGTTCGAGTACATTTTACTTACAACTTTCTATTTGCGAAGGATTCCCAAACGCATTATGTGAAGCTATGCTTTGCGGGTGCATACCAATAGGTTCGGCAGTAGCCGCTATACCCACCATAATTGGTGATACAGGATTTATTTTAAAAAGAAAAGAAATATCTGAATTAGAAAGTGTGATAAATAGTGCTATAAAATCTGATACTGAAATATTATCAAAAAAGGCAAGGAAACAAATAGAACAAAACTTCACCGAAGAAATTAGAAAAAAAGAGCTATTGCAATTAGTTCGAAAAATTTGTGTGCACTAAAATCATCTCAAATTCAAATTCCGATTAGATGGAGTCAAAAAACAAAACAGAAGCACTATCCACCCTAAAATCCCAAATCACCTCTTTGCCTTTCAAGACTATTGGCTTATCTGATTATGGAGTGCGATACTATGCTTATGATTTACGAAAGATTGATTATATGCTCGAATCGTATTTGCATCAGCTTGATTTATTGCAAAACAAAAGTCAAAAAAAATTGAGCGACTTAGTGATAGTTGACCATGGCGGTGGAGTTGGCATTTTTTCTTTGTTATGCAAAAGGATGGGCGTAAAAAAAATAATTCATCAAGACATTAACCCCGTTATCAGCAACGATGCTCGCATAATTGCCGAAAAATTAGGTTTGGCAGCTGACGAATACATTGCAGGTGATGAACTGGAAATGAAAAACAAAATAAATTCACTCAGCTATACTGTTGATGCTGTATGCTCGCGCAATGTGATAGAGCATGTATATGATGTGAAAAAATTTTATGCAATTTTAAGTAAAATAAAATCGCCAGATCTTACTTTGCTTTTTTCAACCACTGCCAATAATGCCAATCCACTTGTTCGATGGTACACGCAACCCATTCAGCGCGATTACGAAAACAAAGGATTTTCTGATTGGGACAGAACCGGAAACGACATTTCAAAATCGGGATTGAAGCAGCGCGAGAAAATTATTGCCGAAAATTTTAACCAATTTACAAAAGAAGAAATCGAAAAAATAGCATTTTTAACTCGTGGTAAACGCAAAGATGATATTATAAAATCTTGCCAAGAATATGCACAAAGCAAAACGCTTCCTACGCTTATTAAGCACCCTACCAATTCGTGCGACCCGGAAACAGGCAGTTGGGTAGAAAATTTATTGCCACTAAGTTTTTACAAAGATGCATGCCGTAGTGCCGGATTCAATTTTGAGTTTAAAAATGGATTTTACAACACTAAGTACCCACAATGGTATTTGAATTTAGTAACGCCCATTTTTAATTTGTTGATAAAACTATTAGGCAAAAACGGAATCATACTCGCTCCGTTTATTACTATAATCGCAAATAAGAAAAGTTAATTTAAGAAACTACTCAGTGCAAGTTCGTATGATTTTAAGCCAAAGCCACTTATACTTCCTTTGCAATTTGGCGCTATTAAGGATTTGTGTCTAAATTCTTCGCGAGCAAAAATATTAGAAATATGTACTTCAATAACCGGTGTTTTTATTGCAGCAATGCAATCGGCAATTGCAACCGATGTGTGCGTATAACCACCGGCATTAAATATGATACCATCAAAACTAAATCCCACTTCTTGTAATTTATTTATCAGTTCGCCCTCCACATTACTTTGGTAAAAATGTAAATCGAAACTGCTGAATTTTTTTTTCAGCTCTTCAAAATAAACACTAAACGAAGTATCGCCATAAATTGATTTTTCGCGAACACCAAGTAAATTCAAATTAGGACCATTGATGATTATCAGTTTCATCTGTATATATTTTTTAAGTACCTGATTGCCATCCCGAAACTTCGGGGGGAATGTTCAATGTTCATCTTCTATTTTGTGTTAATGTTGTTCTTATGATCATTTCATTTCTTAATTTTAAGGATTCAAAATTATAAAAATTGAACTGGAAAGCCGAAATAAATGGATTTAAATCTTACTTAAAGCTTGAACGCTCACTTTCCGAAAATTCTATTGAAGCATATCTTCATGATATTGAAAAGCTAACTACTTATCTCACGCAAAGCAATATTAGCGTAAGCCCCGAAAAATTAGAGCATAAAACAATTGAAGAATTTTTGGCATGGATACATGATTTAGGAATGACTGCCACATCGCAAGCGCGAGTGCTATCAGGCATACGGGCTTTTTACAAGTATTTGCTGATTGAAAACCTAATTACTACCGACCCCACAGAATTAATCGAATCGCCACGCTTAGCCAGAAAACTCCCCGATTTTTTATCGGCCGATGAAATTAATACAATAATTGCCGCTATAGATTTGTCAGAAAAAAATGGACATCGCAATAAAGCAATGCTTGAAACCCTTTACAGTTCTGGCTTACGCGTATCCGAATTAGTGAACCTGAAAATATCGGATTTGTTTTTTGAAAGCGGATTTATAAAAGTGATTGGCAAAGGAAACAAACAGCGATTAGTGCCAATAGGCACACAAGCAATAAAAAACATAATGCTTTATAAAGAAAACTACCGAAACCTCTCAAAAATAAAACCCGAATATTTGGATTATTTATTTATCAATAACCGTGGCGAATCACTCACAAGGGTTATGATATTTTCAATAATTAAAAAGTTGGCAGCATTGGCAGGCATAAAAAAGAAAATTAGTCCGCACACATTCAGGCATTCATTTGCAACTCACTTGGTAGAAGGCGGTGCAGACCTGCGAGCAGTGCAGGAAATGCTTGGGCACGAAAGCATAACAACCACAGAAATCTACACCCATCTCGATAGAGAATACCTGCGCGATAACATTTTAAAATTTCATCCGCGAGCATAAAATCTGTTTAAAACACTGTATCGTAAATCAAATAAAAAATGTTAGGTTTGGAATAAGATAGTATGACCATTCAACGTATTCATTTATTCACATCTATTGGTTTAATTTGCGGCTTAACTGCTTTAGCACTTAGTCAATCTGTATTGCCGGTGCTTGCTTTTTTTTATTGCGTTGCCGGTTACATGTCAGGTATGAAAGAAGTATCAAAATATACATCGTTCTATCAGTTTTTCACCGTTTTTTTTACCGCCATAGTAACAGGTGCAGTAATTGAATATCCATTCGTGAATTTGCCATTACTCACAGCAAGTCTTTTTTTCTGTGCACTTGGCTCCATAGGCCGAATTATTTTTTTTGAAAAACTAACACTCACAGGTGGCAAGTGGTTTGAACCAGTAATGCTTGTAGTAGCTGTTTCACTTTTTGCAGTTGCAAATTTAACTTACGGCTATGGATGGCAAGGATGGACTTTTCCGGCACTACTAATTTTTTTTCAGGCCTATCTGTATAAAGGAATTTTAATGGATCAAAAACAATTAGGCGCACACACACTTAAAGGATACCGCGTGCAAATTGGAACTGCAGCTCCGGAGTTTTCGTTACCGGATCAAAACAATGACCTTGTTTCGCTTGGCGATTTCAGAGGTAAAAGACATTTGCTGTTAATTTTCGTTCGTGGCGATTGGTGTCCGGCATGCCACATGATGCTAAGAACTTACGAGCGTAACAATAAAAAGTTTCAAGAAAAAAATATTTTCGTGATGGCAATTGGACCCGATCCGGTGGGTGTTAATCGAGAAATGGTAACAAAACTCGGGCTCGATTTCAAAGTATTAGCCGATGACAAGCAACGTACTGCTATGCGTTACGGAGTTCAGCTCGAAGAATACGAACACCTTGTGGAAGACACTTATGATGAAGGCATTCCGCTGCCGGCATCTTTTCTTATTGACAAAAATGGAATTGTTCAATACGTTTCGCGCCCTGATAAAGTAGGAGAATTTTTAAATCCGGGGTTAATTTTTCCAATCATCGAAAAACTTAATTAAGCACCATGTTTTATATCATAGCAGTTTTACTTGGCAGCAGTACATTAATGGTAGCAGTTTTTGCATGGTCGGCATTTTTGCGCCAGTCACAATTAAGTGTGAGAGTTGATACCCTTGAGGTACAAAAAACAAATTACGAAAGTATTATTGACCAAGCTAATGATGCAATGCTTGTGATAGATATTGCCAATGGTAATATTCACCAGTGCAATCCGGCTGCGGCCGATATGCTGGGATACAGTAAACGTGATTTGGAGAAAAAAACTTTGTTTCAGTTGCAGCCAACTGAACTGCTTGAAAAAAGTTCGCGCACGATTGCCGATGTGTGGGAAAAAAAAGGAATGATATTTAAAGACATTCCGTTTATTAAAGCAGATGGAGAATTATTACCCGTAGAGTGCAGCGCAAAAGTGGCGCCATTTGCAGGCAGGCCAGCAATAGTCATTTATGCACGCGATATTACCGAGCGCCTGCGTTTGGAAAAAGAAATCAACGACCAAAAAGAAATAATTGAAGAAAAAAATAAAGACATTACCGATAGTATTGAATACGCAAAGCGCATACAACGATCGGTATTTATTGATAAAGAAAAATTAAAAGAAACCGCACCTGATTCATTTATTTTTTTTAAACCACGCGATATAGTTAGCGGAGATTTTTATTGGTTTACCAATATTACCACCACACCACAAAACGAAAACGAAGTAAAAAAAAACTTGCTAATTGTTGCCGCTTGTGATTGCACCGGGCATGGCGTTCCGGGCGCATTCATGAGTATAATCGGACATTCACTTTTTGATTTGACAATTAATAACCCTACCGTAAATACACCTGCCGAAGCATTAGATTTTGTGAATGCAGAAATTAAAAAAATGTTGAACAAAAAAGGTGATGAAACATCCATTAGAGATGGAATGGATGTGTCGCTTTGTGCGATAGATGCAGCAAACCAAAAATTATCGTTTGCAGGAGCAAATAATCCATTGTTTATAGTAAGAGGCCGTGCAGTTATTGAGTTAAAAGCCGACAAGCAACCAATAACTGCATCTACAGATTATCACACAAACAAATTCACTAACCAAACTTTTGATTTACAAAAAGGCGATAGCATTTATTTATTTACCGATGGATACGCTGACCAATTTGGTGGCCCTAAAGGGAAAAAGTACATGTACAAACGATTTAAAGAAACGCTCATTAATATGCAGGATAACACCATGGAAGAGCAAAAAGGAATTTTATATTACTCGTTTGAAAGCTGGCGCGGCACAATTAGCCAAACAGATGATGTACTTGTAATTGGTGTGAGGACTTAGTTTGCTTTTCCGGGATCGGAAACTTTTACTTTTAGCATTATTAACAAACAGAAAAAACTTAAAGCAATACCGATATACCCAACTACTTCGTAATGCATTAATTTACCTGATGAATCCTTACTAACAATTACACCCGCAATAAGCGAAGTGAGCGCAGTTCCTATTTGCTGCAATGCTGCATTAATATTCATAAAACTACCGCGCAATTGCGGAGACACCACCGAAGTAATAAGTGCTTGCGCAGGTATCATCCTGCCACCTCCTAAAATAAAAAATAAGCAGCAAATAACTATTGCAAGCCATATTGGAGATGGGCCAATAGTAGTAATCAGATAAACAGGAATTGCGGACAGCACTAAAAAAATGGACATTATTTTTTGCTTACCGAATTTATCAGCCGCCCTACCTATAAGTGGAGAAAAAATAAACGAACAAATTCCTCCAACAAAATACATTGTTGCAATATCGTTTCTAGTAAATCCAACATTTTTTTCCATATAAGGGGCTAAAAACGGAATAATTGAAAAATGCGCCATGATTAATGAAAACATCATAAGTAAGCCAAGTTGCATATTTCTGTTTTTAGCAATTGCTTGATAAATAGCAAATCGGTTGTGCGGAATATTACTGATATGACTAGTCATAGAGGAAATAAAACGTATTGCCAATGGCAAAACAATTAAAGCCAAACCGCCAATGCCAATAAACGGAAAGTGCCAATTAAACGAATTAGCTAAAAACAAACCACCCGGAACACCTGCTATAGCAGCTAAAGCAAATGCTCCCATTAAAGTTCCCATTGCAGCACCTCGCCTTTCATATTGAAAAGTATCGCCAACAATTGACAAAACTTGCGCGCCAATTAAGCCACCAAACAAACCGGCCGTGATGCGTGCTAACATCAAAAACAAATAACTTGGCGCAAAAGCACAAGCAAGTGTGCCAATAATGAAACCGCTGTAACCGAACAGTAAAACTTTTTTTCTGTCAAACCTGTCAACGAAAAAAGAGGCGGTAATACTTGCAAAGCCGGCACTTAAACCATACGATGCAACTAAAAAACTAAATTCCTTGGGAGTTATATTAAAAATTGGCGACAGGTATTCTTGCAACGGCATCATGATCATAAAATCCATGATGTGGGTAAAATTTATTGCAGCCAAAATTGCAAGTAGCCATTTTTCTTTTTTTGTCATAAAACTTATTTCAAAATTCCCGATGAAACCAAATCGCGAAGCAGGTAGCGCTTCCCTTTATAGATAGCAGTTACAAAAGCATCGGAAACTCCGGCAGCAACTACTTTGTTTTTATAATTATACGATTCGTTGAGTGTGAAAAATTTACCCATTGTAAAACGGGTAATATTATCGTCAAGTTTTTGCTTGTTTACTTTTCCGAGTTTTAAAATTTTAGAGTAATTAAAATTTTGCGGCAAATTATATGCACCTATCTGAACGGTGAATTCCAAACCATCCATTTTTTTGTCACCAAATTGTTTTAACAAATCTGTGATGGTTAAGCTTTCGGTATTGATGGGAGGCGCATCTGTGTTTGTTGTATTAGTTTTTACTGAATCGGATTTCGATTTAAGATTTGTAACGTAATCCTTTGAGTAAAACTGAATATCAACATTGGCTTCAATAAAAGAATCTACTTCAAGTGTGTTAAGCATACGTGTAAGCGGATCGTAAGTTTGCAATTTGTAAACGAGTTTGTATTCTTTTCCGCCCGGCAGGTTAATTAAATATTTACCTGTTGATGAATTTGAATAGTAAACAGCCAAAGTTTTTCCGGTAACAGGATTAATCACTGTAATTTCAGATTTTACCGGTTTATCATCAAGATTAACTTGCCCGCGCACCATTACGAGCGTAAATTTTTTTCCATAAATAGCCGGCTTCACCATGTAAATATCCTGCTGGCCATAGCCACCAGCTTTTCCTGATGAGTAATATCCGGTTTTTCCATCCGCTGATAGCACATAGTAAATATCATCGCCCGATGTATTTACAGGAGGACCTAAATTTATTGGGTCGCTCCAAACAGTATCAGCCATTAAATCTGAACGAAAAATATCATAACCGCCCATGCTATTATGTCCATTTGAACTAAAAATTAAAAATGCTCCGCTTGGATGAATGAATGGTGCATCTTCATCTTTTTCAGTATTTACATTTATTCCCAAGTTTAAAGTATTTCCCCATGTGCCATCAGGCATTAAAGTTGCGCTATAAATATCTTTCCCACCAAAACCACCCACCCGCTCGCTCGAAAAATAAATGGTGCGCTCATCGGCCGACATTGAGCAGCTTCCTTCCCATGCCGAACTGTTTATCCCTTCAATTAACTTAGGCACCGACCAAGTGTTACTGTCAAGTACACTCATCATGATTTGCCCGGGGTCTTCGGGCGGGTTTTGAAAAATAAAAAGTTTTTGTCCATCGCCCGATAATGCAATGCAGGCATCGTGCTCCACAGTATTAATATAGGATGCCATTGGTGTTGGCTGCTGCCAGCTTCCTGATGAATCGCGGCTGGATTGAAAAATATCTTCGTAATAATCGCCTTCCTCATCGGGCTTACCGGGAGCCAATTGCAAACCACCAGTAGATTTTTTTCCTCTATAAGTAAAAAACATAGTGTTTTCATCTGATGAAATTACGGGTACATATTCTGCATCGTCAGAGTTTATAGGTGATTTCACATTCGTAATTTGAGCATCCGTTTTCGACTTCATCAACTCAATACCGTTATCACAATAGGTGATGTAGCGTTCGGCATCTTCCATCATTTCCTTTGTAATGTCTTTCAATTTCAAAAAACTCTGAAAATTAATTTTCGCCTCTTCAAATTTATAATTGTAATGATTTAATCTGCCTAAGTAATATTCCAAATCGGTTTTTGAAAACTTCTTAGCGTCTAATCGCAGAAAATAGGTTTCTGATTTTTCCATCGCATTAGGAATATAAAAATTACAAACTCCTAATCTGAATATCAAAATAGGTTCGTCAGGATATTTAAGTTCTAACTTATTATACTCTACGAGGGCCAATTTGTAATTTTTTTCTTCAAATAACTGTTCAGCTTTTTCAAAAGTAATTTTGTCTTGCGCAGCCGATAGAAATTTTTTCTTTTTTTTCGGTTTGTCTTGTGCATTTGCGAGACAAAAGAAAACGCTAAAAAAAAGTAGTACCACAATTTTGAGAGGAGGAAATTTAACCATACAACAAATTTATCAATAATGGTTAATGAATTAAGTATTTATTTGCGATAGATGAGGCGGCAATAAATGCAGTTGTCCATGCATTTTGAAAATTAAAGCCGCCTGTAACAGCATCCACATCTATCACTTCACCGGCAAAGTATAAGTTACTGCATCGTTTACTTTGCATCGTTTTAAAATCAATTTCGCTTAAGGTAACACCACCGCTGGTAACAAACTCATCTTTGTAAGTTGTTTTACCCGAAACTGCATATTCGTCATTTTTTAAAATTTCTGCTAATGTTTGAACTTGCACTTTTGATAAATCGGCATAGTTTAAAGATTGATTCATTTTTGATTTATACAAAAAGTACATCCAAAGGCGTTGCGGAATTTCCGAAAATGGATTATTGTCAACTTGTTTTTTTGATGCCGTTGTTTTTAAATCTTTTAAAAATTCTTCCAAATTAGATTTTGGTATTTCCGGCAGCCAATCAATCAATACCTGAAAAGAATAATTGAGTTCGTTTAATTTCCTTGCTGCTAATGCAGATAGTTTTAAGATGGCTGGTCCGCTAAGCCCCCAGTGCGTAATTAAAAGCGGGCCTGAATTTTCGAGGTTTTGGTTTTTAATTTTTGCTGTTACATTTTTTACCGAAACTCCCATCAACTCATTGATGTTGTTGCCCGGAATATTAAATGTGAAAAGTGAAGGAACAGGATTTACAATTTTATGACCGGTATTTTTCAAAAACTCGTAACCCGAAATTTTAGGGAAACCGCCCGTTGCAATAATTAGATATTTAGCGATGTATTTTTTGTTAGAACATGTTAATTCAAAACTTTCGTCATTTGCATTTATCGTTTGTACATTAACTTGCTTGTGTATTTTAATGTTGTTCTTTTCTGCTTCTGCTAAAAAACAATTTACTATGGCAGCAGAATCATTTGTTGCCGGAAACATTCTTCCATCAGACTCTACTTTTAAGTCTACTCCTTTGGTCTTAAACCAGTTTACACAATCGGCAACCGAAAAGCGACTAAATGCACCTTTTAATTCACGTTCACCGCGAGGGTAATTTTTTACCAATAACGAATTTTCAAAACAATGGTGTGTAACATTACACCTGCCGCCACCAGAGATACGAACCTTTGCAAGTAACTTATCTGTTTTTTCAAGTATTGCTATTGATAACCCTTGTTTTTGCTCGGCTATATTTATAGCTGAAAAAAAACCGGCTGCACCACCACCCACAATAATTACATCCTGCTTTAATATTTCCATAATTTTATGCTTTAAAAGTAAGCAAACATGAAAAACGGCAAGTATTTTTTAATTTTTATTTTGGCAATTTATGCTTGTAGCTCTCAACCAAAAGCAGATGTAAACGAGCTAATAAGTATAGACAAAGAATTTTCTAAACGCTGTTTAGAAAATGGAATGAAAGATGCATTTCTATTTTATGCCGATGACAGTGTAATAAAAATGCAACCGCGCGAATTTCCTATTATGGGAAAAGATGCTTTAAAAAAGTTTTACGATGAAGGCGGTGCTGATGCAGATGTAAAGTTCGGCTGGGAGCCCGTGAAAGCTGATATAGCTACTTCTGGTGATTTGGGTTATACTTTCGGGAATTGGATAATGGAATTTACTGACGATAGCACTACATCCAAACACTATGGCAACTACATAAGCATTTGGAAACGCAATGCTAAAGGCGAATGGAAATATGTGCTTGATGGTGGCAATAGCACACCTGCTCCAGAAAATTAATTTACCGCCTTCACTAATTTAACTGTAAACACTTTATAATTCGTTTTTACAAGCATGGTATAAATTCCGGCTGCTATTTCATCGCAATTATTTAGCGTAATGGTAGCAGTGGTATTTGCGGTAGTGCTAACTAATTCAGTTTTTATAAGTCTGCCCGAAACATCTATTAAATCAACCGTAATCGCTTGGTCAGAAAAAGAATAAAAGCTAAACGCTACCGAATTAAAAAACGGATTAGGAGCAACGGACAATAAATTGTCTTGCGTGGTTATCAGTGGCGACTGATTGGAAATTAAAAGATTAGCAGCACAAAAATCAGGAATACCGTAACCGTAATCGTTATTAGGATTAGTAAACCTATCGGCACTCATTAAAATTGCATTGAAAACTTGCATGGCCGTGAACGATGGATTTGCTTGCCACAAGCAGGCAACAGCACCACAAGTAATAGGAGATGCAAAAGAAGTTCCGTTTGCATTTTGTATTCCGCCACTTGGCGAAGCAACAATAGAGCCGCTACCCTGTGCACAAGTATTTGGTTTTATCCTACCATCAAAAGTGGGCCCGCGCGAACTAAATCCGGCAAGTACTTCATTACCATCTACAGCACCCACAGCTAAAACTGAATCGGCATCGGCAGGCGCGCTAATGTAATACCACTGCGAGCTGCCGGAATTACCGGCACTGCAAACGGGTATCATACCTACTGCGGCTGCAAAATCTGTAGCAATAGAGATGCGGGTGGTATTTCCATCCATATCAGCATAAGTATGATTTTGCGATGAATTATCAAACGTGGTGTATCCTAATGATGTGTTGAGTATATCTGCACCCACACTATCAGCAAACTCGGCACCGGCAACCCAATTATCTTCTTCCACCAAATATTCGGATGGGGCATCTTCTGTGCGCAGTAACCAAAATTTTGCTTTGGGCGCTGTACCAATTAACTGGCCATCCAAATAACCTCCTATGCATGACAAAACCATTTCTCCGTGCGCATTATCTTCATACACACTGCTGTTTCCGGCCACAAAATCCCATGTGCCTAAGATTTGATTGTTCGCAAACAAGCTGTCAAAAGCGGGCAATGTATCTACATTATAAAAACCTGCATCTAAAACTGCAATCACCATTCCCTCGCCATGATAACCCAAATTGTGCATACAATCTACATTTATCATTTGCACTTGATTATATGATTGGCCATAATTATAAACTTGTGGCGATGGGTTTTGATTATCTGAATTAGCGGTTTTATAGACTAATGAATTATCGAGCTGCATTTCCACATCCTCTTTATCGCGCTTAAAACGAGCCACTGCCGAAACAGAAGAAACAAATGGTAAATTGGCAATTGCTGTTAACGCATTTTGATCGGTAGTAGTAATAGATACCGAATTAAACCAGCGCGAAGTGTAACGCAACTGCACATTACCCGTTGCCAATACTTGTTGAACATAGCTTGGATTAACTGGTAAATCGCGTGTAGTAATAGGTATGCCTTGATTTTGCCTACGCTGGATAGAACGCTGCGACAAAAATGCAGATGGGTTACCAACTGTGTAAGGTGTACCTGTTTTGTTTGTAAACTGAACCCAAAATTTTGTTTGTGCTGATGCAAGTTCTGTAAACAGAAATGAAATAAATAGAAGTGTGTATAGTTTTTTCATAGTGTAGGTTTTATTCTTTTCCGTATTGAATTAATTTCATTGTAAAATATGCAGTTGCCACAGTATCATCAAAGGGCGGCTGGTCGCTTTGGCTCGATGGCTGCTTGTTGAGTAAAATAAGTTGCTTGTAAATCATGCCCACGTTTTTGGCATATTTTTCCACGCTATATTTTGTGTCCACTAAATTCTGCACATTTATTTGTGTAACAGTTAATGCCGAATCGAAATTAAGCGAATTGATGATGGCCGGCTCATCTGTAACTGAATATTTGTAGTTCCATTCTTCAAATGTATTTTGTGCATTGCCGTTCCATGTTTTGTTTTCCTTAACGGGAAAAACAAGACGAGTGTAGCGCACGTTCTCCTCTACTCGCTCGGCACTTGTGCTTGTTTTATTTGCAGCCCACACATCGGTTAATGTCCAATTCATGGAATCGTAAGACAACGAAGGGTTATAAAATTTTTTATAGCGCTCTATTCTTAGCGTTGGTCGGTTTTGATTATCGTTATACACCGACTCAATTAGTTCTTTCACTAAAAACTTATACGCTGTGTCTAATCCAATTAAATCGTCTTTTGCAATAGAGTCCACTTCATATACCACAAATGTTCCCACAGCATCAGGAAAATAAGCGTATCCTAAATCGGGCAAATCCTCATCTTTCTTGCAGGCATACACTGCAAAACAAAAAAGCGCGGCTATTGTGATTAGCTTTTTCATTTGTATATTTTATATGACTTTTTAATTGCAGATGGAATGCACATGGTGTTCATTCCAGGTTTTTTTGTTTTTTGAATCATGGACATTTCAAAATAATGTAACACGAATTTAGGGAAAATTTTCAGGAGGTGAAAATCAATCTTATTTGCGGTCAATAAAACCACCGCCCACCAAATCGTTGCCTTCGTAAAAAACAGCACTTTGCCCGGGTGCAATTGCTTTTACATGCTTGTGAAAGATGGCATTTATTTTATTTCCATCCACGTTAATTGTAGCAGGTGCTCCGGCATCTTTGTATCGAATTTTAGTGTGCGCCACAAAATCGGCAGGCAACGATTCGTATTTAACTAAATTAAAATCGCGCACGCGCATGGTTTGTTTTTCTAAATCTTCTTCGGTGCCCAGCACCACTATATTTTTTTCGGGAACAATTTCGGTAACAAAAACAGGTTTGCCCATTGCAATTTCCAAACCCTTGCGCTGACCAACGGTATAGAAAGGATAACCTCTGTGCTTGCCCACAATTGTTCCGTCTGTTAAAACAAAATCACCACCATCTACTTGCGTTTCGAGGCCCGGAACTTTGTGTTTTAAAAATGCACGATAATCGTTATCGGGAACAAAACATATTTCGTAGCTCTCGCTTTTATTTGCCAGCTCCACAAAACCACGTTCAATTGCCATTTGCTTAATTTGTGATTTACGCAAATGCCCCAGCGGAAACAACGTGCGCTTTAAACTTTGCTGTGTAAGCCCCCACAATACATACGATTGGTCTTTGTTTTCATCCAATCCTTTTGATACAACATATCTTCCGTTTTCAAAACGCACTTGTGCATAATGCCCGGTTGCAATAAATTCGCAACCAAGTTGGTCGGCACGTTTTAAAAGTGCCTCCCACTTAATGTGTGTATTGCAGAGCACACAAGGATTAGGTGTGCGCCCTGCCAAATATTCTTCTACAAAATTATCAATGATGTAATCGCCAAACTCAGAACGTATATCTAAAATAAGATGTGCGAAACCGTGTTGCACCGCCATGGTGCGTGCATCGTTAATCGAATCGAGTGAGCAGCAGCCGGTTTCTTTTTTACCTGGCGCAATAGAAGCATAATCCCATGTTTTCATGGTGATACCAATCACTTCGTATCCTTGTTCGTGTAGCATTAAAGCAGCAATAGAACTATCTATTCCGCCACTCATGGCTACCAATACTTTTCCTTTTTTAGTCATTCTTATTGCTTGAGCAAAACTCCCTCTTTGTAAAATTCTGTTTTTTCGATGTTGCCATCTTTGGTATAAAAAATCCATTTGCCTTCTTGCTTGCCATCTTTATAGTTACCCATAATCTTGGGAGCTGATGGTTCTAAATAGCTCTCGTTAGTTTCGCCATTTGGAGGCATAATCATTTTGGCTTCGTAAAATTCCTTATACAATCCTTCTTTTTTTCCGAGCTTGTAGTTGGTTGTAGATTTTAGTGATTGGTTGGGATAAAAATCTTCGAACTCACCATGCAAGCGCTCTGTGCTTTGCAGCTTTCCGGCTTTGTAAATTTCCTTAAGTGTTAAAATAGTTTTCTGGTCGTAGTAGAACCAATTACCTTCTTTCAATCCGGTTTTGTACTGGCCCACCACACTCACCACCGAATCGAGGTAATAGTAAATTATTTTCCCATCAATTTGTCCGTTCACATAATTACCTTTTGTTTTGGGTTGTTTCTTTGCGTAATATTCTATCATAGGACCATTAAGAATATCCATTTTCCATGTTTCTTGTTTGGCTATTGAAGTATCAAGATTATAAACAGTCCACACACCATTTTTTTGCCTTTGCTATATTCTTCTTGTTTTAATGGGCGCACGTCTTCTGTGAGATAAATCCATACACTATCCTTCACGCGCTCTTTGCCTACAATTATGTATTTGCCCATTGCCATTAATTCTTTGTTTTCATAAAAAGTTTGGGTACGGCAAACAGTGCCTTTTGCCGAAAACGTATTTACAATTTTAACAACACCTGATGGGTAGTACCACAGAAAAGTACCCACTTCGTAATCATCTTTAAACTGACCTTCGTATATTTTTTTTTTATTGGCATCGTATTTCACCCAGCGGCCTTGCTTTTTTCCGGCTGCATCGGTTTTGTTGCTATCTGCCTGCGCCATAGCAGCAACCGAGAATAGTAAAGCAACGAATAGTATATTTAGTTTTCTGTTCATAAACGCTGATACGAAATTAATAATAAAAGGTTATCAATAGTTTTCAAAAGTCGTGCCTTAGTAATAATGCGTAGAAGTATTTTTGGTTTTTATATCTACTTTTTATAAATTAGCTTTTTAAAACCACCTCATTATGAAAACACCAAACATTAATTTTAATTTTATGTTTTGTTTTTTGCAATATGCTTAACGCACAAAACAATTGGAAAGTAAACGGGAACAACATTAATACTTCTGATTTTTTAGGCACAACAAATAATAAAAACCTTGTAATTAAAACCAACGATACCACACGAATGGTGGTGAAAAAGAATGGCGGTGTGGATGTAAATGGACAATTGCAAGTGGATAGTTTGCACATAATAGGAGGTTTAAAAATTGGGGCTAACACGCTCTCGATAACAAACAATCCTGATTTAATACGCTCTACCAATGGCCAAATTTCATTTGGTGGCAGTGGCGCAAATTTCTTCAACAATATTCGCTTGGGAGTTGGGATACAAAACCCGGTACACAAGATTCATATTGGTGATTTAAACCCAAGTGCCTTTGGACAGCCACAGCCGGTAAATTTAGCTTTCGGAAATAACTCGTTATTTAATGGCGGAACAGGATTTGGAATTACTGATGGTTTTCAGATTGGTATTTTAGGAAACCAAGATGCTGAGTTACGCCAGTTTGAAAATAAAAACATGTTGTTTTTCACTAATAACACCGAGCGAATTAGAATTTTAAATAACGGATTTGTAGGTATTAATACCTCAACACCAACAAATACATTTGAATTAAACTCAGGAACTGCCAACACAAGTGGTTTTAAATTTACGCAACTAAATTCTGGTTCGCCTACACAAGTTAATCCCGGAAAAGTATTAAGTGTTGATGCTAATGGTAATGTAATTTTAGTACCACAAACTGGAGGTGGAAATATAACTGGATGTGGCGGAAATAATAATTTTATCACAAAATTTATCTCAGCTACTACTATTTGTAATAGTCAAATTTACGATGATGCTAATCAGGTTTTGATTGGATCAACTACCCCTATTTATTCAGAATCAAAAATAGAAGTAGTAAATAATAATACAGGGGGACGTTATGGCATTACAGCTTCGCTTAACGGAGTTACGCCATCTTTAAGCCAATATGTTTTTAATGGGATAATAAATACTGGCCAACATGGAACTCAAAATATTGCTTTTTTTGGCCAAGTTGCCGCAAATGTTGGTGCATTTCAGAATGTTGGTTCGCAAGTACTTGTTACAGGAACATCTGGATTAAACACCTCCAATGTTGGTTACACTTCCATTGTTTACGGCTTAAATTCTTTTAGAAATATTGGAATTTCTTCAAGTGCAATTGATGCTTTTTTGACTACAGGAGGCAGTTTCAAATCTACTTCTAATTCAACAAATGGGTCATCAGCGAGAGGAATTGATGTAGATGCCACTAATGGCGAATATAACTTTGGAATAATTAACACAGTGGGTAACATATCATTGTCTTCAATTGCTAATTATGGAATTTACTCAACCATATATGCTAACGGATATGCGCAAAATGGAAATTATGCTGCGATGCTTATTGCACCACCCACCAATGGAAATATAATTAGCTATGCCTTATACAGTCAATCTCCTTCGCAAACAACAATAGGGGCATATTTGGCAGGGTATTTTAATGGAAACGTACAGCGAATAGGTTTAGATAATTTCGCCTCCGATATTAATTTGAAAGAAAACATTGTGCCAATTACTAATGCTTCTGATCTATTATTACAACTGAATCCTGTATCATTTAATTTTAAAAACAGTTCATACCCTCAAATGAGTTTTCCTTTGGGGTTACAATATGGATTGATTGCTCAAGAGGTAGAGCCCATATTGCCCCTTTTGGTTTCAAACTCAATACACCCTGAACAATTTGACACAGCTGGTAATCAGATTAGTACACGAATTGAATATAAATCATTAAATTATGAGGGATTCATCCCACTTCTAATTAAAGGATTTAAAGAACAAGTTATAAAAATGGACTCCTTGGTGGCATTAGTAGATTCTCTAAAAGAATTAATGACTGGAAATAGACGTCTTTTTGAAGACAATACCGCTTCAAATGAAGAAATAAAACTGTATATTAATGACATGCCTAGACTTGGATATCCTTCTCCAAATCCTAATTCGGGGTACATTGAAGTTCCATACTATATTCCTGAAAATTACACAGATGCGAAGCTTGTCTTTCGCGATGCATTAGTTAGTATCATTGGGGAAAAATCATTAACACAAAAAGGATACAATAAACTTCAAGTTGACCTTATTGATTTGCTTTCTGGAGTTTATACATGCACTTTAGTTGTTAATAATAAAATTTGTGACTCAAAAAAAATCATCAAATCAAATTAACTCTAATAAATTTCTTGTGAAAAAAATATATAGAGCAATCTTTATTTTATTTATTGTATCTAAACCTTCGCTATCTCAGCTATGGGATGATGTAGGTGGGGGGGTTATTTCAAATAATTTTGTAGGGAATGTGAGAAGTTTTGCAATTGACTCGGTAAATAATTTACTTTATGTTGGAGGTGATTTTGACAAAGCTGGTGCTGTTAATAATTGTTTCAATATAGCTAAATGGAATGGTTTTACATGGGACTCGCTGAGACAAGGTTCTTTCCCAGTTTCCGCTTTACAGTTTTTTAATGGCGAACTGTATGTGGCTAACTCATTAAGAGTGGAGAAATGGACAGGATCTACATGGAATAGCGTAGGCACAAATAACAGCAATTTTGGGGGCGGTGGCATTTACGATTTCGAAATTTATAATAATAAAATAATTGCTGTTGGGAGTTTTTCGTCAGTTGATAATGTTACTGTAAACAGAATTGGACAATGGGATGGAAGCAACTGGACTAGTGCCGGAACCGGAGCAAACAACACTGTTTTCTGCGCAACTGTATTTAATAGTGAACTTTATATTGGAGGAAGTTTTACTCTTGTTGACGGAATACCAGCGCTATATGTTGCAAAATGGAATGGGAGCGTTTGGCAACAGGTAGGATCGGGCTTACAAGGAAACGTAACAGACCTTTGTGTTTACAACGGGGAGCTTTATGCTTGTGGAAACAGCTTTAGTGCAGGTGTTAGAATTTTTAAGTGGAATGGCAACAACTGGTCAGGAGCATCTCCGGCAAATTTTCCTGATTTACCGATTTGGGAACTTTCTACATACAGTGGCAAATTATTTGCCATTGGTGACTTTGGCAATCCATGTTGCAGAATAGCAGAGTTCGATGGCTTTAACTGGTCTTCAATTAATGATCCAGGTCTTGGTGGCATAATTGGATCAACATCAGAAATGATAGTTTTTAACAACGAGCTATACGTTGGGGGCATAGATATTACTTATGCAGGCACTATACCAGTAAACAATATTGCCAAATACGCTTTGCCGGTAAACACTCATCAAACAACTATATTAAATAACCAATTTATTTTACATCAAAACAACCCTAACCCATTTTCGGAAAATTCAGAAATCAACTATTTTATCGAAAGCAATTCTAAATCTGCATTTGTTGTTTTTTACAACATGCATGGCGTAGTTATGAAAACCGTAGAGATAAAAAACTTTGGTGCAGGTAAGATAAATATCTCAGGATTAAATATTAATTCAGGCGTTTATCAATACTCACTATTTGTTGACAATTTATTAATTGATACAAAAAAATTCATATTAACTAAATAAAATATCGGTAATATGAAAAAAACACTCCTGTATTTTATTATCCTGCTCCCTTACTCAAAAGCTGTTTCACAAAACTGGCTGGATGTCGGTGGCGGTGTGTATCATTCAATATTCAATCCGCAATATGTGCACAACATTGAAGCTGATACAACTAATAGCAAAATATACGTTTGTGGAGTTTTTGACATGGCTGGCAATAATACAGGCTACCGCAATATAGCCTGCTGGAATGGATTGAGCTGGGATTCATTAGGAAATGGTATGTCTTTTTGTGGTGATTTAAAAATGTATAATGGCGACCTTATTGTGTATGGCAAAAAAAATAATACGTCTAATTATGAAATACTTAAATGGAGCAACCCTGGCTGGAATCAATTAGGAACAACCGGAAAAGTAGTTGGAACTGGGGTTTATGAGTTTCTTGTTTTTAACAATGAACTATACGCAGCAGGTAAATTTGACACTATTGATGGTGTGCCTGCAAAAAATATCGCTAAGTGGAATGGGGTTTCTTGGAGTGCTTTGACAGGTGGCGGCACTAATAATAAAATTGAAAATTTATGTATTTATAATGGAGAGATTTATGCTTGTGGCTCATTTACAGTGGCAGGATCAACTCCAGCATCTTATATTGCCAAATACAATGGTACAAATTGGGATAGTGTGGGTGCAGGAACAAACTCGCAAGTGCTTGACATTTGTGTCTATAATAATAAATTATATGCAACAGGAAATTTTAATATTGCAGGTACAGCAGTTGCAAATAATATTGCTTCATGGAATGGGGCTTTGTGGTCACCCGTTGGATCTGGATTGAATTCGATGGGTACGGGGTTATGTGTATTTAACAATAAACTATATGTAATGGGGCAATTCAGCAGCCCTAGTTCACTTATTGCCGAATGGGATGATAACACTTGGATGCCTTTAGTAGGCGGGGGAGTTAGCATGTCTCCTTCTGCCGATGCAATGGTTGTTTTAAACAATGAGCTGTTTGTAGCGGGAAATGGTTTTTATTTTGCTGGTACTACTCCAGTTAAAGGAGTTGCCAAATATTCTTTACCCGTAAATATCCAAGAAGTATTCTCAATCAAAGTAATGCTCAATCAAAACGCACCCAACCCATTTAATAATGAAACAACAATTAATTATTACTTGCCTGAGTTTAATTCTTATGCACAAATGGTGTTTTATGATAATACAGGAAAAATTATAAATACTATTGATATTGCAGAGAAAGGCAAAGGGCAAATAAATATTAAAGCCGAAAATTCAAGTGCGGGTGTTTACACATATACCATTATAGTAGATGGAGAGATAATTGACCGCAAGAAGCTAGTCTTAGTGAAATAACACAACCATCATTTGCTAACAGAAATATAATCAGCAAACTGCTTAAGCGAATTTACCTGCATATCTACTAAGGCATGCTCATCAGCAGATAAAGGATTTTTTGCGCTGATGTAAACTGTTTTCATTCCTAATGATTTACCAAATTGCATATCGGTAATAGAATCGCCAACAATAATGCTTTTATTAAAATCAATAGCAGGGAAATCTTTTTTTGCTTGCAGGCCCATGCCTGTGTTTGGTTTTCGGCATGGGTTGTTATCTGCAGCCAGTGCCGGGCAAAAATAAATTTCATCTATTCGGCCACCGTTTTGCTCAATAATATCTTGCATGCAGCCGTGTGTAAAATTCAAATCATTTTCAGTAAAAACACCTTTGCCTATGCCTTGCTGGTTAGTTACAACCAAAATAGTTGCAAACAAAGGGTTAACCATTTTCATTGCATCGAACACACCGGGTAAAAATTCAAAATCTTTCCACTGGCGCACATAATCGTTATCTATTTTACGATTAATAACACCGTCTCTGTCGAGAAAAAGTGTCCAAGTTTTATCAATATTAAAATTTCGCAAATTCATCTTTTGCTCTTTGGTAATCGTAAGGAATACCAATATCAATAAAATAGCCATCACTTATGTAAGCGTAAAAATTGAGCGCTTGACATTGCTTTTCAAAAAAATCTTTTTCTATTGAAAACGCTTCTTGGTTTTCTGTTCGCGCAAAAGCATTTTTATTAAAAATATATACTCCACCATTTATAAAACCAGTTTGTGTAGTGCCTGTCTTTTCTTTAAATGATGTTATTCGGTTTTCGGAATCAAACAAAACAGTTCCGTAACGCGAAGCATCATTTACTTCGCGCAAAGCAATACTAACATCTGCATTAGCGGCAATATGCCTGCGCAGCATTTCGGCTAAATCTATTTTAAAAAACGAATCGGCATTGGCAACAAGCACATTATCGGTATTGGTTTGTTGCATAGCTAATGCGATGGCGCCACCTGTGCCAAGCGGAGTTTTTTCAATTGCATATTTTATTTCGTGTGCCGAAAATTGGTTGCCAAAATAATTTTGCACCACCTCCGCTTTGTAACCAACTGACAAAACGATGCTATGCACAGGATAAGTGGTAATGTATTTTAGCAGATGTTCTAAAAATGGTTTGCCGTTTATATCGGCCATTGGCTTTGGAACATCGGCCACTACTTGTTGTAACCGTGTGCCAAAACCACCTGCGAGTAATATTACATCGCAGTTCATTTTTTAGGGAACAAATTATTTTCTACCATTTCGCATAAAATATGCCCAACTAAAATATGCGATTCTTGTATACGCGGAGTATCGCTGCTTGGTACATTTATTAAATAGTTAGATATAGTTTTCATTTTTCCGCCCGTATCGCCAGTAAAACTTGCAGTTACCATGCCTTGCGTGTTCGCCTGTTCAAGTGCCTTAATCACATTTTTAGAATTACCGGAAGTGGAAATACCGATAAGCACATCGCCTTTTTTACCAACTGCTTTTATCATGCGCGAGTACACTTCATCGTAGCTGTAATCGTTAGCCACTGCTGTTAAATAAGATGTGTTTACATGCAATGCTTCGGATGGCAAGGGGTCCCTGTCGGTGTAAAATCGGCCAGATAATTCGGCTGCTAAATGTTGCGCATCGGCAGCGCTGCCTCCATTACCGCAAAACAAAACTTTGCCACCGTTTTTAAATGCGGTTGTAATTTCATCGGCAAGTTTGGCAATGGTGCTTATTAATAAATCGTTAGCCAATAGCTGTTGTTTTACAGCTATTGATTTTGCAATTCTGTCCTTCACTAAATTTATATTGTCCATGTTGTTAATCCTTCTTTGGTGAATGAATATCTACGGCAACGACCGCCAAATTTTTCGAGTGATTTTATAACATCAAATCGTTTGTTATCTGGGCAATAAAAAATCATGAAACCTCCGCCACCGGCTCCTGAAATTTTACCGCCTGTGGCGCCTGCCTTTATTGCTGCGCTGTAAATGTCATCAATGAGTTGGTTAGTGATTCCCTCGGTCATTTTCTTTTTATGCTGCCAGCCAAAATCTAAAATTTTTCCTACTTCATGTATTTTTCCTTGCAGCAGCGCTTCTTTCATCATCACTGCTTGTTCTTTAAGCGAGTGCATAGCTGCAATAGAACTTTCTTTTTTATCGCTCACGTTTTTTTTCTGTGCCTCAATTATGTTAGACGAAAGGCGACTTGTTTCGGTATAGTAAAGCACTAAATTGTGCGAAAGCTCTTGCAAATATTCATCGCGCACACGCAATGGATTTACAATTACTTTTCCTTCTTTATGAAATTCCATAAAGTTAACTCCGCCAAATGTGGCTGCATATTGGTCTTGTTTGCCGCCTGCCATTTTTAAATCGAGCCGTTCAATATCGTAAGCTAACTGTGCAATATCGTATTCGCCAAGCGGTAATTTAAGCCACTCCACAAATGCTCCAATAATGGCTACCACTAAAGTGGATGAAGTACCCAAGCCCGATCCGGCAGGTGCATCTACAAACGTGCTAAGCCGGAACGCTAATTTTTTTTTGCTGAATTGTTTTACTATTCGGTTGTAAACTCCTTTGTGTAAATCTAATCTGCCATCTATGGTTAATTCATTAGCTGATGTAAACGAATATGACTCTTTTTTGTCAATCGCAACTAATTCTATCTTATCACCATCGAGCAGCTCGATGGTTGCATAAGCATATAAACTAACTGTTCCATTTAAAATGGCTCCGCCAAATAGATCGGAATAAGGGCTAACATCAGTGCCACCACCTGCCAAACCAATCCGTAAAGGAGCTTTACTTCTTATTAACATAATTAGTGGCGAAATTAACGAAAATGCGCCACAAGTACTCGCAAGGTTTTAAAAACCAGAATGTGCAAAACTGCTTTTTTTACCATCATACACATGTTACAGAATTAGTTTAAGTTTGCGCCCTAAAACTAAAATCAAAAAAAAATGAAAAAAATCTTTACTCTAATTAGTTTAATGTATTCGGCAATCTGTTTCGGGCAAGCAGTTCCGGAAATATTGTATTATAAATTTGATGGTACAGGAACTGTAGTTCCGAATTATGCATCTATTACAACTCCTGCCAATGATACTGCTAACATACAAGGTACAGGCATGACACAAGGCAATACCGGCCAATGCGGTGGCGCTTTAGTAGGTACCGGGACAAGTGGTGGTACCGATTTTGTGAATACAAATTGGACTCCAAACTTAGGCACCGGAAGTTGGACACTATCTTTTTGGACCAGCAATATTGTGCCAAGTGCTACACTATGGTACATTTTAGGAGATATTAACACTGCTGGCTTTCGTTGTTTTACAAATGGAATAGCTGGCCCCAATAATTGGATTTTACGTGGTGCAGGGCTAACTGATATATATATAAACGGAGGAGCAACAACGGGATCAAACTTAAACACATTTGTATATGACAACTCTTTAAACAATGTTAAAGGTTACTTGAATGGTGTTTTAGTAACCACTGTTGCGCAAACTGCACCAAACTTAACTGGAACAGGACCACTAAAAGTAGGAGCATACGCTACAAACGCTAATTTAAATGGCAAAATGGATGAGTTCCGCCTTTATAACCGTGCATTAAATGCCACTGAAGTAATGGAATTATTTAACAGAACTGTTACCAATACATTAAGCACAACTGCATGCGGCAGCTATACTGTGCCAAGTGGCGATGAAACCTATACCGCCAGCGGAACTTATATGGACACAATTCCGAGAGTGTATTGCGGAGATAGTATTTTAACAATTAACCTTACCATCAATAACCCATCGAGCAGCACACAAACTGTTACTTCTTGCAACAGCTATAACAGCCCGAGCGGAATGTACACTTGGACAAGCTCAGGCACGTATAACGACACCATTGCTAACACAATAGGTTGCGATAGCGTTATTACTTTTAACTTAACGATAAACACAAATACTACAAGCACTATTTCTCCAACGGCATGTTTCACTTACACTGTTCCGAGTGGAGATGAAGCATACACTGCAAGCGGTATGTATATGGATACGATTGCTAACACTATGGGTTGCGATAGTATTCTTACAATTAATTTAACTATCAATTCTGTTGATACATCAGTAACATTAAGCGGAGCCACATATACGGCAGGTGCATCAAATGCTACCTACCAATGGATTGATTGCAGCAATACACAACCAATTAATGGCGCCACAAATCAAACATACAATGCAACCGCTAACGGAAGCTACGCTGTAATTGTAACTCAAAATAATTGTACTGATACATCAGCGTGCTACAGCATTCTAAGTGTTGGAATGAAAGAAAACAATTTGCTTGGCAATGTTTCGTTTTTCCCGAACCCTACCAATGGTAAATTAAATGTGCAGCTATCAAACAAGCAAACACGTTTAACAATTGAAGTAAGTAACCTATTAGGTGAAGTAACACAAAAAATAAACTTATCAAATACTCAAAATTTCTCTTTAGATATTCAAGGTAATGCTGGTTTATACTTTGTTAACCTTATTGCTGAAGATGGTACAAAAACCATTTTGAAAGTAACTAAACAGTAGCGAGTAGAATTGTTATTTTTAAAAAGTCCCGTCATCCTGAGCTTGTCGAAGGAACGGGGCTTTTTTATTCGAAATAAACTGCCTTGGCTTTGTTACGCAAATTGTATTGCGATGCCATTACCTCGCTGTAAGCACCTGTGGTGCGTAGTGCAAAGTAATCGCCACGTTTGGTTTCGGGTAACATTAATGCTTTAGCAAAACAATCGGAGCTTTCGCAGATTGGACCAACCACATCGTAGCGTTGCAGGGGTAACTGAGCTTCATTTGCGTTTGATAAATTTTCAATTTTATGATACGATTGGTAAAGTGCCGGGCGAATTAATTCTGTCATACCGGCATCGAGAATTATAAAATTGGTATTTATTCCATTTTTAATGTAAAGTACTTTAGAAATTAAGCTGCCGCATTGCGCCACTATTGCTCTTCCCAATTCGAAGTGAATTTTTTGGCCTGGACGCACTTCTAAAAACTGGTTAAATAATGCGAAATACGATTTAAAATCAGGAATTGCATTTTCATCGGGCTTGTGATAATCTACACCTAAGCCACCGCCCACATTAATGTGTTCTAAATTAATTTTATGACTCACAAACCAGCTTTGTATTTCGTTCACTTTTAAGCAAAGCGATTTGAACGCAGATAAATCGGTGATTTGCGAGCCAATGTGAAAATGAATGCCTATTAGTTTCACAAAGCTAAGCCGCTTTAGCTTTTCTAATAATTCTTCGAGTTCCCAAAGATTAATTCCAAATTTATTTTCTTCTAATCCGGTGGTGATGTACTTGTGTGTATTGGCATTTACATTAGGATTAATGCGCAAAGCAATGGGTGCTACTTTGCGTTTTTCGCTTGCAATTTTGTTTATCACAACTATTTCTTGAACCGATTCGCAATTGAAACAAAAAATATTATTGTCAATTGCCGTACTTATTTCTTCATCGGTTTTACCCACTCCTGCAAAAACGATTTCACTGAATTTATTTTCCACAGCTCTTAAAACTTCGTTGCCACTCACACAATCTGCACCCAATCCGGCTTGCTGTATAATTGTAAGTATTTCGTTATTTGAATTTGCCTTTAATGCATAATGCACCCGGTAGCCATATTTATCCGACTCGGCTTTAAGCGCACTAATTGTTTTCCTTAGCAAACCTAAATCGTAATAATAAAATGGCGTGGGTAACTTGTTTATTTTATATACATCAATCATTGTTCACGGAGAATTACAAATTAAACAAACCTTTATTTAAAGCTACCAGTGCATCTTTTTTATACTTGGTATCAACCAGCACCGAAACATTATTTTCGCTGCCTCCATAAGAAATCATCCGGAGCGGAATATTTTTCAGCGAATCGAAAATTTTTCCGGCCATACCTTGTTTTTCAGCCGCAAAACTACCCACTACGCAAACTATAGTTTGATTTTGATCAACTTCAACCGTGCAAAATTCGCGCAATTCATTAATTATTGATTCTAAGTTTTTATCGCTATCAATTGTAACCGATACAGCTACTTCAGATGTAGTAATCATATCAATAGGTGTTTTATAGCGTTCAAAAATTTCGAACACGCTTCGCAGAAAACCATACGCCAATAACATTCGCCCTGATTTAATATTGATTGCTGTAATTCCATCTTTTGCGGCAACTGCCGTAATACGATCGGTTACTGCGCTTTCTTTAATTACAGTGCCTTGCGCCTTTGGCTGCATGGTATTTAAAAGCCGAACAGGAACATTTCTTTTTTGTGCCGGCAACACACAAGTAGGATGCAAAATTTTTGCTCCAAAATAGGCAAGCTCAGCTGCCTCATCAAAACTTAATTCGGTAACCGGAAAAGTTTTTTCAACGATGCGTGGGTCGTTATTGTGCATGCCGTCAATGTCTGTCCAAATTTGTATTTCGGGCGATGTGAGCGCAGCACCAATAAGTGTAGCCGTGTAATCACTACCTCCTCTTTTCAAATTATCTATTTCGCCAAAAGCATTGCGGCAAATGTAACCTTGGGTAATAAACAGATTAGTCTCGCCATGTTTTGCAAGTTCTAACTTTAAATTTTCTTCAATGTATTTTAAATCGGGTTCGTCATTAGCATCAATACGCATAAAATTTAATGCCGGTAACAAAACCGATTTTATTCCAATTTCTTCGAGATAAAAATGCTCCATAGCCGTTGATAATAATTCGCCTTGCGCCAAAATTGCTTTTTCTTCATTGGCCGTAAACATATCGAGCGTGAATGAGCGAATAAAATCAAAATGATTTTTCAATAATTCTTTCCCTTTGTTAAGTGTTGTTTCTTGCGAATACAATTCAGTTAATACGGCTTGGTATCTCTTTTCCAATGTATTAATCAAATCATTTGCCTTGCTGTTTTCTTTTGCATATAAAGCATTTGCAATTTCTACCAATGCATTGGTAGTTCCGCTCATGGCAGATAGCACAACAATTTTAGGAGCGGGCGAGTGAATGAGATTCACTAAATTTTTCATTCGCTCTGCCGAACCCACCGATGTTCCTCCAAATTTTAATACAACCATATTTAACAATTATTAACAATTAAAAGCGGACAAAAATAGATAAAACGAACTAACACAATATCAAAAAAAACTATTTTTACAAGCGTATGATACATCCCGCCTCAACGCTTCAAAAATCCGAAGTAAATTAAAAGCAATGTACACATTATTTAAAAAAGAAATTCGTTCGTTTTTGAGTTCGCTCATTGGCTATATAGCCGTGTGCGTTTTTTTGCTTTTACTCGGGCTATTTATGTGGATATTGCAAATGGACAGCAATGTGCTTGATAATGGCTATGCCAGTCTCGACCCATTATTTGCAATAGGCCCATGGGTTTTTTTATTTTTAATTCCGGCAATTACCATGCGTTCTTTTTCTGATGAAAAAAAATCGGGCACCATTGAGTTGCTCTTAACGCGCCCATTAACCGATTTGCAAATAGTGCTTGCAAAATATTTTGCCGGTGTGGCGCTGGTAGCATTTGCTTTAGTGCCCACATTGGTATTCTATTATACAATCCAAAAACTGGCATTGGCACCGGGCATTGATGTAGGTGGCACGTGGGGCTCTTATTTCGGCTTACTGCTGTTAGCATCGGGTTTTGTTGCTATTGGCGTTTTTGCTTCGGCAATTACCGAAAATCAAGTAGTAGCATTTATCATTTCTGTTTTCTTGTGCTTTATCTCTTACATCGGTTTCGATTATATAAGCAAACTAAGTTTTTTGAAAAGCATTGACAGCATTTTGGTAGGCATCAGCATTAACACGCATTACATTTCTATGAGCCGTGGCGTTATTGATACTCGCGATGTGATTTACTTCCTTAGTCTTATTGCACTATTTGTAGTTTTTACGAAAACAATTTTAGAAAGCAGAAAATGGTAAAATCGAGAAGGAATAAGCGCAGAGATATAATGAATATGACATTAGTCATTGCCATCATCTTGTTGCTAAATTTTATTTCCTCTTTTATTTTCACTCGCTTTGACTTAACTACCGAAAAAAAATATTCGCTAAACGAAAAAACAAAGGAATTGCTTCAAAGTTTAGATGATGTGGTTTTTTTCAAAGTTTATTTAGAAGGAGAATTTCCGCCTGAATTTGACAAGCTGCGAAATGCAACAAAAGAAATGCTCGATGAATTTAGAGCATATAGCAACAATAATATCGAATATGAATTTATAAATCCATCGGAAGAGGTAGGAAAAAAAGAACAAAACACGGTTTACAAGCAGTTATATGAAAAAGGGTTGCAGCCTACTTTTCTCGAAATAAACGACAAGGCTGGTAATTCGCAGCAAGTTATTTTTCCAGGCGCGTTGGTAACTTATGCTAACAGCGAAATTCCAATTCAGCTTTTCCAAGATCAAATGGGGCTGCCTACTGAAGTGATCCTGAATAATTCGGTAGAGGCATTGGAATACGAATTAGCAAATGCTATTTACAAATTAAAAACGCCTTTGCGCCAGCGCATAGCTTTTATTGAAGGACATGGCGAATTAGACAGCATTCAATCAGCTGATTTCCAAAATGTGTTAAGTGAATATTATGATATAAACCGTGTGGCGATAACCGGAAAATTTAACGACTTGGAAAAGATAAAAGACTGCAAAGCAATTATAATTTCAAAACCCGATTCGTTTTTTAACGAGCAAAGTAAATTTATTATTGACCAATACATTATGAATGGCGGAAATGTACTGTGGCTTATAGATAATATCAGCGCCAGCATGGATAGCTTACAGCAAATGCCTATGACATTCGGGCTTGGGAAAAAGCTAAACTTGGATGATATGCTTTTTAAATATGGCGTGAGAATAAACTACAATTTGGTTCAGGATTTAAAATGCGGAATGATTCCACTACCGATAAACAACCAATACAAACTCATGCCTTGGTATTTTTTTCCACTGCCATCGCAAGGTAGTAATCACCCAATAGTAAAAAACATGAATGTGGTTCGCACCGAATTTTGCAGCAGCATTGATACTATTGTTACCACCATTCCTATTAAGAAAACAATATTACTAAGCAGCTCAAAATACGCATCAACACAAATTGCTCCGGTGCGTATTGATTTACGAATGGCATCGGCACCACCCAATCAAAAACTTTTTAAAAACACTAACCTGCCATTAGCCGTTTTGCTCGAAGGCGATTTTGAATCGGTTTTCAAAAACAGAATAAAACCCAAAACCGATTCGAGTAGAATTGATTTTATTGAGAATGGAAAAACCGCATCAATGATTGTGGTGGGCGATGGCGATGTGGCGAAAAGTTTTGTGAAAGGCGGCAAAGCAATGCCACTGGGCTATGATATATGGAAACAACAAACATTTGGCAACAAAAATTTTCTGCTTAATTGCGTTAACTATCTATGCGATTCAAAATCGGGGCTTATGCAGCTCCGCACACGGGAAGTTATTTTACGAATATTAGACAAGAAAAAGGTAGCCGAAGAAAAAACGAAATGGCAAATCATTAATACCGCAATACCAATAGCAATTGTAATTGCATTTGGAGTTGTGCGTTCTGTAAACAGAAAAAGAAAGTACACATCCCGCTAAAATATAAATACACTTACCGATGAAAAACAAAAATTTAATTGCCATCACACTCGTTTTAATTTTAGGGAGCATTGCAGTATGGTTGGTTTTTAATTCAAAAAAATCTACTATTAAAAAAGAGTTGAGTGATTTTGCTGTTGTGGACACACACTTGATAGATAAAATACATTTAATAGATAAAGCCGGAAAAGAAATTACACTCGAAAAAAATGAGGACGGAAAAACTTGGAAGCTAAACGGAAAATACACTGCACGTTTTGATGGTGTAAAACAATTGATGAACACTATTCGCCTCATTAAAGTGCGTAACCCGGTAGGTAAACGTGCAATGGAAAACGTAATCAAACAATTGGCAACGGGTTCAACCAAATGCGAAATTTATATAAAAGGAAAATTAGCAAAAGCGTATTACATAGGTGGCGAAACTCAAGACCAAGGCGGGACTTACATGCTTTTACAGGATGTAAAAACGGGAGAAAATTCATCTGTTCCATTTGTAATGTTTATTCCAGGCTTTCAGGGTTTTGTTTCGGTATATTATTTTACGAGTGAAAAAGATTGGCGCGATCGTTCGCTTTTCCGATCAACAATTAATGATATAAAAAGTGTGGAACTAACGTATGCAAAAAATGCTGAAGGTTCTTTTAAACTCAATGTGATTAACAACCAAACTTTTGATATTACAACCGGCACTGGCAAAAAAATAGAAAAATACGATACACTTGCCGTTAGGCAATACCTAAGTTACTACAGTAACATAAGTTTCGAGGGAATTGAAAGTCAACTGAAACAACAATTTAAAGATTCGATACTAAATAACGGATGGGTTCACCAAATAAAACTCACGAACACGAATGGAGAAACCACCACTTTACAATCTTATTTAAAACCGCCTAAGCGTGATGAATATTTGGATGACAAGGGACAACCACTAAAAGAGGATAGAGACAGAATGTTTGCCGTTGTAAACGAAAATAAAAAAGAGATAGTGCTGATACAATATTATTCGTTTGGCAAATTATATGTGCCTGCTACTTATTTTTTGAAAAAGAAATGATTTGGCTTTAAAAAAACTGAATCAATATCCTCCACTCCATTTTCTCAAAAACCACTCGGCAGATAAAAGCGCAAGAAGCAAAAAGAAAATGTATTTGAGATTGATTAAATCATCTAAGTTTTTATGCATGTAAGATATGGGCTTAACATCTTCTCGTGCATTAATCATTTCAGCGAGCTTGCTCATGTTGGCAGGATAGACCATTTCACCACCCGATTTTTTTGCCATCGAGAAAAGTAATTGATGGTCGGCAGTAGTATTAGTACTTTCAATTTGCATGGCACTTACACTAAATTCACCTTTGGCAGAATAAACCTTGTTTCCAGATTTAACTTTAGCATCATACTTATAATTACCTACAGGAAAACTTCCTGCATTTAACCTATAAGCGTTAGCCGTTTTACTAAATGTGAATGGGTAGGATTTTTTTTCATCGTTAATAATTGTAAGTGATACTTCCGGATCGTTAATTGGCTCGTAACTCTCGTTATAAAACTCGGCATCAAACTCTATCGCATCGTCCTCGAAAAATTTATTGTTACACTTTACCCTGAACAAACTTTTATCAATTTTAACAGATAAGTATTGCACGGTTTTAGAAATTAATTCGTCAAACAAATCGTTATTGCCATGTTCCGCATAATCCAGTAATTTCCATTTCCAAATTCCCTCGCCTGCTATTACTGCGCATTTCTTAATAGCATCTTCATTATAAAGTAGCAAAGGATTTTGAGTAGCTACGCTGCCTATTTTTTGATACAGCAATACATTGGCGGAATTTGCAGTACTAAAATTTCCAAATGGACTTTGCAATGGAGGACATTTGGGAATAAACGATTTTAATTTTTCATTGAGTGTGAATAGCGTAAAATTTGGCGACACCGATGCAAGTGCATCATTGGTTTGCCCGCGCGAAGCTGCACTGATGCTCAAACCCGATTTTAAATTATTAAACTGGTTAAGCGATGTTTGGCTACCAATAATAAAAAGCACCGGCACGTTTGATTTTAGTGCATCATCAGCCACCTGCGATGCAGCAGATGAAGAAGGCAACTGATGAAGGATAATTAAATTATAACCTGTAAATCGTTTGTTAAAATCAGACGCCAAATAAGACTCAACAATATAATTTTGGTTTTTCTCAATCGTTTCTTTAATTGCTGCCACATCCGGATGGGGAGCATTGGCAAGTATTAATATTTTTTGGCGCGAGTCGAGCACTTCAATAAAAACATCTTGTTTGTTATTAACGTAACTCACTTCGCCTTTTACATCGGTTAACGAAATTGTATAGCGCTGCAAGCCCGGCTGTTTTGCATCTAACATCACGGGCACAGTTAAAAAATAATTATCGGTGTTAATGGTTACTGCTTGTGAAAATAAATTTTGTCCGCCTTTGGCTACTGATAAAATTGTTTTTTCTGATTTCAGTTTATTAGCGTTCACTACTATTTCGAGCGGAAAACTATTGCCTAAAAATGCATAACGATTATGTGCTACTTTTTTAACAAGCAAATCGCGTTTTATTGCCGTATCGCTTAAGGCGATGGTATAAAAAGGTGCTTTAATTTTTGTTAGTGAGTAAACCGGATTGGTGCCTTTGTTATACAAACCATCGCTGGCAAATATAACTGCGCCCACATTTCGGTTACTGAAACGAGTTTCCAGTTCATCCATCAGTGCCGACATATCAGTTTGCTTACCGCTAAAATCAATTTTTAATCCGCTTTTAACATCGCTTGAAAAAACATACGTATTAGTGTCGTATTTTTCTGATAAAGCGGTGATGAGCACAGAAACATCTTTGCGGTATTGATTTTTATAATAAGCGGAATCTTTGTTAATTAAAACTGAAGCGGAATTATCTTGCACAAAAATGATAACGGGTTTTTCTACATCGCGCGATGTGGTTTTAACTAATGGAGAAAGTAGAAAGAAGGACAGCAGTACAACTGCAATAAATCGGAATGCTGCCATTGCATAGCGCACCCAATTTCTTATTTCGGCAAAACGTAAATCGTTTCTGTAAAGAAAAAATGAATAGAAAGCTCCTGCCGCAAAGCAGAAAAAAAGGAAGTAAAACGGGTAATCAAAAATTAACGACAATTTTCGGAATATTACTTTTTACAAATCAAGTTAGCATGCCACCACAAATATTAATGCACTGGCCGGTGATGTAAGCCGACAAATCAGAAGCAAGAAAGAGGCAAAGGTTTGCAACATCATCGCTTGAGCCGCCACGTTTAAGCGGAATTGATTGTCGCCATTGGTCAACTACTTTTGGGTCGAGCGATGCTGTCATTTCGGTTTCAATAAAACCGGGCGCAATTGCATTGCTACGAATATTGCGCGAACCTAATTCTAACGCAACCGATTTTGTAAAACCAATTATGCCCGCTTTAGAAGCTGCATAATTTGCCTGGCCAGCATTTCCTTTTACGCCTACCACAGAACTTACATTAATAATACTTCCTTTTTTTGCTTTTAACATTGGGCGTTGCACAGCTTTCACCATATTAAATACCGATTTTAAATTTGCTTTTATCACCTCATCAAATTGTTCTTCGCTCATGCGCATAAGTAAACCATCGCGTGTGATGCCGGCATTGTTCACCAACACATCTATGGTACCAAAATCAGCAACAACTGCATTAATCAATTCATCGGCAGCTTTATAATCGCCCGCATCCGATCGGTATCCTTTTGCTTTTATGCCACACGTTGTTAACTCGGCTTCCAATTCTTGTCCTTTTTCAACTGATGACAAATAAGTGAAAGCAACCGATGCGCCATGCTGAGCAAATACTTTTGCAATGCCTCTGCCAATACCGCGCGATGCACCGGTTACAATGGCAACTTTTCCGTCTAATAATTTCATATAATTGATTTATAATTTTATTTTTGGTTACAGTTTCAAAGATAACAGAAATATACCTCAAAAAAATCTGCAGCATGAAATCAAAAATCATTATCACTATAAGTTTATTCGCTACACAATTAATGGCTCAAACATTTATGCAAGTGGGGGCACTTGGCTCGTTTAATTCCACTTGGTTGTTTAACAAAAATGTTTCGGATAAAGGCGATGACCAAGATTTTGCTGCCGGATGGGGGCATAATTTTGGCCTTTGCTATGGGTTTTATTTCAACGAAAATATTGGAATAGAAATAAATGGATTAATTGGCCTGAATTCGGGAGCATTTACCGGAGTGCTTGATACCAACAAAACTTACAATTCAGAAATATCATACTCAAGCATAGACATTCCACTTATGTTTAAATATGTGGGTAAATCGGGTGCGTATTTAGAAGTTGGACCACAGTTTTCGATTTTAGGCACTTTTAACTACGGTTTTAAACAAAGTTATTATGACTTTAATACGGGCTTAAATGTAAACAACGATACAAGCTATGCTGTTACCAATTTTTTTAAAACCTCATCAATAGCTGCTGTTCTTGGTTTTGGTATAAATATAAAATTTACTGACGCATTGCACCTACGCACAGGCCTACGCTTTAGTTACGGACTTACTGATTTAAAAGGTGTGGACGCTTTAGGTGTGCCGTTTGCAAATTTCTTTTCTTATAAAGATGGTCCGTTAAAAACCAATGCAATGGCTGGCGGAATTTTAATTGGTCTCACCTACTCCATTGGTAAAAAGAAAGAGGATAGTAAAAAAGAGTGATGTACTAAACAAAGCTCATCTTGGCAAAATTCTGGAGCAGAATTTCTTTATCACTTACGCCAAGCCAATTGTTAAGCACTGTAGCATAAACGCTCCTAAAATCTATTTTGTATTTTAAATCACCGTCATCCAAATCTGTTAAATCAGGCGCTTCGTTAATAATTCCGTTTTGCTTTAATTTATTTCCGAACAAAAACATATTTCCTGCTGTGCCATGATCGGTGCCGTTACTTGCATTTTGCTGTACACGCCTTCCAAACTCCGAAAAAACCATCACAAGTGTATCATCAAGTTTGTTGCTTTTTTGCAAATCGTTTACAAAAGCAGTAACAGCATCGGCAAATGTTTGCAGCAAATTTTGATGTTGCTGCAATTGGTTAATATGCGTATCAAAACCACCCATCGAAACATAATAAACACTTGTTTCCATTCCTGAATTAATAAAAGTGGAAACCGTTTTTAATTGTTTACCCAAAGCAGTTTGCGGATATACGTAACTGTTGTTATATGTTTTAGATGTATTATAAATATACTCGGCACTCGAAGTGGTTTCAATCATTGTTTTATACAAATAACCGAGGTTATCTTCCGTTAACATTTTATCATCTGTAATGGAAACGAGTTTATTAAAAAAATTCTCTTTTGTGAGTTTATAAAGTTCATCGGCATTTTTTAGCGCCATTGCTTTTTTCAGTTCGCCTTTTAGTGCCAACGAGAGCGTGTCGTCCACTTCAATTGCGTGATGCGGATTGGCACACCCGTTACAACTACTATCTAAGTATCTGCCAAGCCAGCCGGTTTGCAAATACTCGTTGCTATTGCTTGCTGTGTGCCAAATGTCCATGGAGCGAAAATGCGACCTGTCAGGATTGGGGTAACCCACATTATTAATTATTGTCATAAAACCTTTATCATAAAGTTCCATTAGCTTTTTCATTCCAGTATTTAAACCAAGTTCTGGTGTTAATGTTATGGCCTGTTCTTTTTTTATAGCAATGCCTGCCCTGTTTTTAAAATATAAATCATTGGTGTAAGGCACAATGGTATTAAGAGCATCGTTTCCGCCCGATAGCTGAATGATGACAAGCTTTTTATTTCCGCTTAAGATGTTCTTGCTTTCAAAAGCTTTTAAAAAATTAGGCACCAGCAAGGTCCCGGATGCCAAGGCAGAATATTTTAAAAAATTTCGTCTGTTCATATTTAGCACATTTGGTATTCAGGAATAGAAAGAATTTTCATTATCCGATCGCGCAACTGATTATCATCAATCAGTTTTATTTTTTCATCCCTTAGTTTATGCGACAATAAGCTGCTTGCAATTTCTGCAATGCTTTTACCAGTGAATACATTTTCTATTTGCTGCCAATTAACATTGCATCCCATTTTTGAATTTACTTTTTCGCGCTGCTTCTCCATTTTCATTTCCATTATTTTCATAAATTCTTCGGGCATATCGTCTTTCATTTCTAAATCAATTACACCGCCATTAGCAAGTAGCGATGGCAATCGCAACCTGAATATAAATGATGAGCTATCAATCCAGTTAGTTCCGCCCGGCCAGCCGGCTACGTTAGGAGGGTAAAACAAAACTTGCCCCAATGCACGCTGTATATACAATAGTACTTCTGGTTTTTGATAATTAGCTTTTAGTGTTTTTGATAGTGATACAATTAACTCAACGGGTGATTTAATGAGCGAACCAATATTGGCAGAAGCGTAAAACCAATCGCTCAAAAATATTTTTCGCATTAGTTTTTCGGTGTCGTAATTATTGGCGAAGTAAAAATCGGCAAGCTCAGCTATTATTTTGGCATCGGATTTATCGGTAACAAAGTGCTTGTAAATTTTAGTGCATAAAAAAATCGCAGTTTCTTTTTTGCTCAAAACAATATCAATTATTTCTTCCCCATCAAAATCACCAGATTGGCCCATAAATTTTTTTGTTCCCGTGTCATGCACATTGGCTCTGAACTCAAACTCGTATGTTTCGCGGTTAAAAGCCCATCCTGTAAAGGAGCGTGCAGCTTCTTTTATGTCCTGTTCGGTATAATTTCCTCTGCCAATTGTAAATAACTCCATAAGCTCACGTGCAAAATTTTCGTTTGGGTATTCTTTTTTATTTTGCTGATTATTTAAAAATAAAAGCATAGATGGCGATTTGCTAACTGCCATAAGCAACTGCTTAAAAGGTGCAAAAGCATATTGTCTATGTAAATTATTGAGCTCTAAAAGTGTTATAGGATTATCATCGCGGCAGGCAAAATGGTTGTGCCAAAAAAATGTCATTCGTTCGCGCAATGCTTCTTCTCCCGAAATTAGCTTTTGTAACCAATCGGTATTTAACTCACGCACTTTATCTTTCAGTTTCTTTTTTAATTCTTTTTTTTCTTGTTTTGACAGGTTTTTAAAATCTTTTTTATCGGGCAAGCCATTCACTTTTATTTTCAGTGGAGCAAACTGCTTGCTGTCGTTAAACAATTTATCAACCAAAGCTTCGCGCGACAAAGCACTGCATTTCTTTAATGTGTTATAGTCAGCGCCCAAAGCAGCTCTATTAAGCAAATGCAATGTGTGATTAATTTCCATATACACGTTTCGACTCAAAAATCGTCCCAAGGTTTAAAACAAAAAAATGTGCATCAATTTGTTAATAGTTTTTTCTGCTTACAAATAACTAATATCATTTCCGTTATACTTTTATGATGAAAATTTTATAAAAAAATGAAAAAAATCGCAATCATTTCGGGTGGTTATTCATCCGAAGCCGAAATATCTGTTAAAAGTGCCAATGTTGTAAAAAAATTCCTCGACTCGAGTATTTATACAGCATTCGTTGTGAAAATTTCCGAAACTAATTGGTCGGTTTTAATTGATGGAAATGAAGTAGCGATTGATAAGAATGATTTCTCGTATATACAAAACGGCACGAAACATTTTTTTGATGGTGTTTTTAATGCCATACATGGCAGCCCGGGAGAAAATGGTTTAATGCCATCGTATTTCGAGATGCTTAACTTGCCCTACACAGGGCCGAAACCTTTACAAGCATCCATTACATTTAATAAATGGGCTTGTAATACTTTTCTGCAACAAGCAAAAATAAACTGTGCAAAATCATTCATCGCACGAAAAGGCATAAATTACAATTATGCAGAAATAATAAAAAACGTGGGGCTTCCGTGTTTTGTTAAACCCAATAATGGCGGTTCGAGTTTTGGAGTTACTAAAGTGAAACAAACCGCTGAGCTTGAAAGCGCAATTGAAAAAGCATTGGAACACGATAACGAAGCTTTAATTGAATCGTTTTTAGCAGGCAGAGAAGTTACTTGCGGAGTGTATAAATACAAGGGCGAAATATTGGCATTACCGATAACTGAAATTTTAAGTAAAAATGAATTTTTCGATTATAACGCAAAATACAAAGGCGATTCGGAAGAAATTACTCCTGCGCAAATAAAACCGGAAATAACTAACGAAATTCAGAAAATTGTGGTGGATGTATTTGCGTTTTTAGGGCTCACCAGTTTTGCTCGTATTGATTTTATAATTGTAAACGATAAACCCGTTATGCTTGAAGTGAACACTGTTCCCGGTTTATCCGAACAAAGTATTATTCCGCAGCAAGTGAGGGCAGCCGGCATGGATTTAACTCAGTTTTTTGGGATGATGATGGAGGAATCTTTTCATAAATAAATAGCATATATCGCAAGTCAGTTTTGATTGTTTTGCGAAAAATGCAAAAGAGCTGACCATTTGTATGGTTGTGTACTAAAAGCACAAAATGTTATCCTATAAAAAGTATAAACCAATTAATATTTGCTTGAGTTAGCTATAGCACCTTAGTTTGCCGTTATCGTTTTCTGCTTTTGTGGTTCAAATTTGTTTCAACAAAACATGAAAACAAAAATCACAATCTTATTTTTTTCTGTAATTGCATTAATTGCATCAGCTAAAGTTGATCAGCGTTATAACTTTTATGTAAACCTTGTTTACAAAGGAATTGCCTATACAGATACAAGTTACAATCCGCTTTCGGGTGCAAAATACTTTGAGTATAAGGTAGATAACAAATCAGCAAACAAAGAAACCGATACAGTGCCACAAACCGATGCATTGTTGAGGCAGTTTAACCCTGAATATCTAAGTGATGAAATAGAGCCAAAATTTTTAAATATTTACATTTCCAGACCATATAACACTGAAAACAGAGATGGCACGGGCAATTTTACATTACTTGTGGGGTTACGATTTAAAAATGCCAATGAATGGATTCCAATTTGCGATTCAGTATTGATAAATAAATATTTGAGCCAAATGTGCCCTGACGCAATTAATGAATACAAAAAACTATTTAAAAGTGATGGGAGCATGCTTGCAATGGCAGGTCTTTGCACAGTTGTAGTCCCAGCATTTGTTTCTTTTATGATATATGGAACTGCATCGTTTATCTGGCTTTTGCCTTACACTGCACCTTTGTATGCAATAGGCGCAGCAATGGGTGGAATTGGCGGGCTATATTATAGTAAACACAACGAAAAATATGTGCTCGATAAAATAATATCCAATTACAATTCAAAATCAATACAAAATAAAAAAGTAGAATAGGAGGCAATTAAAAATTTTTGGTCATTTTTTTACCCAATTCATGTGTTGGCTTTTCAATAATCAAATAAGTGAAGTAAGATAAAACAACAATTAAAATAGGAAAAGAAAAAATCGGCCACTGTCCGTAACCTGAAAATAAAGTGATGAGTAAAAACAAAACCGGTGCGTGTATAGCATATATGCTGTAAGAGATATTTCCAATAAAGGAAAGTATATTATAAAATGGGGAAAATATTTGTGTGAGTAAATTCGGTTTCAATTTATACTCTGGCTTAATTACCAAATACAAAAAGAACCCGAATGTGGTTGAAAGAAGCAACATTCGGATATATTTAAGCCAAGCGGCATCTGCGTGGCGCATTAAAAAGAAACAAAAAACGTAAAGCAGTAATGAAGCAAAAAATAATTTCAAAATTTTATCTGTATTAATCTTAATGTTGCCGAAAACAAGTTCGGATATAAATGCGCCAATTGCCCAAATAATATAATAGTTAAAAACAGAAAATAACCACCAGTTATAAAATGGTTCGGCACCAGCATACAAATAATAGACCGGCACGGCAGCATACAATACTGTTGTAATTGCAAATACAAATTTCCAACCATTTTTTCTTAAAAAATAAAAAAACAGAGGGTAAAAAAGATACAGCCAAATTTCGGTAACTACCGATGCCAAAGGTGCATTAGCAAGATAGGTGTTTGAATATTTTGTGATATTAAACTCTGAGAAAGCAAAAAATTTCTGCAACAGATTTAACAAAGTAATTTGATCGGAATCGGTTGCCGAAATAGTTTGAATATACTGAGCAAGTGATGTGTTTAATGAGATGTAAAAAACAAGAATACCAAGCAAGATTGAAATCCAATAAAGCGGGAAAATTCTAAAGAAGCGTCTTGTATAAAAATACCTTACCTCGTTTTTAATATTTAGCGCTGTAATTTGTTTACTTGCATAAGGAATATGAATACAAAATCCGCTCAAAACTATAAAACAGATAACGCCAGGGTGGCCTTCGCCTGGTTGCTGAAACAGATTAATGAGCCGTTCGTAAATAAATTTTATGCCATTAAAAAACGGTTCACTTATTGGCACCCAGGCAAAATAGTGCGAGAGCATTACAGATAATGCTGCTGCGCCTCTAAAAAAATCTATTTGCTTAATTTTATTCAAAAAATTGTGCTAATTTTTTTACTGCAATTGCACGGTGCGATATATTGTTTTTTTCAGCCAAACTCATTTCAGCAAACGATTTATTATAGCCATTAGGCATAAAAATGGGGTCGTAGCCAAATCCACTTGTGCCTTGTTTTTGATTTAATATTTTCCCGTGAATTATGCCTTCAAATAAATACTCGTTGCCATTTTGCACCAAAGCAATTATGGTTTTGAATTGTGCATTTCGGTTACTGTTGCCCAACATTTCAGTCAACACTTTTTGCATATTGTCATCGGCATTTTTTTGTGAGCCGGCATAAAAAGCTGAATCAACACCGGGCTTTCCGTTTAATGTCTCTATTTCTAAACCAGTATCATCAGCAAAACAATTCACATTAAAATTTGCTGCCACATGTTTTGCTTTTTGCAAAGCATTTCCTTCTATTGTGCCTGTAGTTTCGGGTAATTCGGCTATGCAATTTATATCTGCCAAGGATAATAATTTTACTTTTCCTTCCAATACTTTTGATACTTCAGCAATTTTATTTTTGTTATTAGTGGCAAAAACAATTTCAATCATTCGCTTAATTCTTTATCAGTTTTTTAACCTGTTGCTTGTCTAAAAATCTAACAACCACGGCATACATTCCTTTGCTATAATTTGCAATATCTAATTTAATTAGCTGAAGTCCCTTGTTAACATAAGCATTAAAAATATCGTTTACCTTTTTGCCCGATGCATCGTATATTTCCACCACCAAATCATCATCAAATGGAATTAAAATTGGGATATAAGCATCGTTGTTTGTCGGATTAGGAACAATATCGCCCACAAAGAAATTTTCTACGTTAATTGCTTCGCACAGTTTATTGTTTTGTACTTCCACATCTACATCAGGGTTCGGAATAATTGCTTCAACACACACATAATGATTGTTATCGGGAACAAAAACCTGCGAACTAAATTGATAAGTTATTGTAGCAAAGCGAGGAAAAGTATCGGTATAATTTTCACGCAAAACGGTTACATCATTTACGTTCATCAGCATATCTAAATCGTATAAATCTACGGTGCTTATATTCGTAATATCAGCCGAGAGGTTAAGATAGCCGAAATTTAAAACGGGATGCAAATCGGTAACTAGCACATTTATAATGCGCGATAAAATTTGCAGTAGTTGTGTATCGGCCGATGTGCAACCGAATGTATTTGTTGCGTAAAGTATTACGTTTACTATTCCGGTATCCGTGTAAACATGTGTTGGCTGAAACTGGGAGCTTGAGCTATTATCGCCAAAAGCCCAACTGTAAGCAGTTGCTCCGGCTGTTTGATTATTAAAATTTACAACTAACGGAATTGCTCCGCCATTTGGGTTCATTGTAAATAAAGTTTGTGGTTTGGGATTAACTGTTAACTGAGATGTGATGGAATCGTAACAACCATTGGCAGCGCCAACTAAAAAGGACACCGAGTAAACACCCGCAGTATTAAAAACATAATTTGCATTTTGCACAAGCGAAGAATCTGCTCCATCAAAAATCCATTGCCATGAATTAATGGTGGAACCTTGCACGGTTGATACATCGGTAAAATAAGTAGTATCGCCCTGGCATAATCCGCTTATGGTGTAAACCGGATTTGGTGTCGCATATACAATAATTGGTTTTAGCAGTGTATCAATGCAACCGTTTGAAGCGCTTACAATTAACTGCACGTTATATCCGCCTGAACCAAGGTAAGAAGTGGAATCGGAAGCAGAAGACGAAAAATAGGAATTATTAAAATCCCAATAGTGTGTGGTTATCGTGTAAGGCAAATCAATTGTAGATGTATCAGAAAAATAAACCTGTTGTCCGCTACAAGCTAAAGTATTAGTAAAACCAATGCTTGGCGCATTACGAATAATAATTTGATTGGTAACAGAATCGGTGCAGCCATAATTATTGGTAGCAGTAAGCTGAACATAAAATGTATCGGCAGCACTAAAAAAATGGCTTGGGTTTGTTAGTGATGATGAATTTAATGGGCCTGTGCTTGGATCTCCAAAATTCCATTGCGATGGAAAATAACCGTAACCAAAATAATTAGTTCCGCTTATAAATGCTGTGGGCTGATTAGCACATAAATTTTGAGAACTAAATAATGGTTGTGGTTTGGGTATAATATGCACTTGTTGTACTTGCTGCGATACGCAGCCAATATTGGTTGTAACCACGAGTGTTACGCTATAAAACCCTGAATCCGCAAAAAGGTGTTTCGGATTTTGCAAAGTTGAATTTGGATTATCAGAAAAATTCCAACTCCAGTTGGTTATAAAATCGCCCATTGGCGGAATAGATGTATCGGTAAATTGAACAGAATCGCCTTCGCAAAAATTAACTGCAGTAAAATTTACAGTGGCTGCAACACCTGAAATGGTAACCGAAACGGTATCGGTACTTGTGCAGCCATTTACATTTGTTCCGCGCACCCAATAAATTCCGGGCGATGGAGGCACAATACTGCTTGTAGTAGCACCGGTTGACCATAAATAACTTAGCGTTTGCAATTGTCCAATTGAAAGCTGCAAAGTGCCACCGAGGCAAAATGTGGTATCACTGCCAAGTGAAATTGTGCCGGGATAATTATCTTGAGTAATGATTGTAACAGGCGATGATGCTGAGCAACCAAATGAATCGGTAACTGTTACTTGATAATTTCCGCCACTTGAAATAGTGTATTGATTGGTGGTAGAATTATCTTGCCAAAGAAAACTATAATCACTCGCGCTTAAAGCGGTGTTCCATGTTAACTGGCTGCCGTTGCAAACAATAGTGTTGCCGTTATAGTTAAAATCGGGGTAGTAAACCGTTATTGTATCACTTGATATAAATCCAAAAATATTTGTGGCTTGTACCCAATAACTGCCTGGCTGTGTTGCTTGTATAGTTTGCGTTGTAGCACCGGTTGACCATAAGTAATTTGTAAAACTCGAACCTGCATTTAAAGTTGTATCACAAAATCCATAATTCACATTAATATCAGCACCCAAGTTTACAGGCGGTGCATATTTATTATTTAAATATTGCTCAACCTGTTGCCGCTGAATAGTTGTCAGAGCAGTGTTGTAAACAATTATTTCTGCAATATCGCCCCAAAATACAGCTTGAGGATGAAATGCGTAACTCGTACCTATTTGAGCATTTGACAAAATTTGATTAGTAGTTCTGGTACCCATACAAATTTTATCCGCCATAAGTGGAGTTAAACTATTTGTATTATTTCCGTTAATAAAATAATTTGTACAAAATGTTTCACCGGAAACTCTAAAAAAGTCAGTATTATTTTCAATTAACGAAACATATTTTGGAGGATTATCGGTTGAACCTATTAATGTTGGGTAACTAAATGCCACAGAGCCACCTGAATATTTAAAAACATAAAATACCGTTTGGATATTTAAAGCGCCTAATAAACTAAGGTGATCGGCAACACCATCAAACCTAATAACTTTATGGCCATTTAAGTTAGAGGTTACCGAAACCGGTTTATCTGCAGAAACAGTTTGTACAGCATGATTTCCGTTTAATGAATAATCATAAACTGTATCAATGCTTGAAAAAATTTCATTTACACTATCGCCAATCAGCCAAAGTTGCAATCCGCTAATATCTGATGGTGAAAACTGACACCTAGCCGGTGTAATTACACCATAAAAAAAAATTATTAAAATAAATGCAACTCGCATATAATATCGGTAAATTCGCATTCAGTTACCCATGCAAGATACAAATAAAAAGACCTACTACGAGATAACTGCCCCAAAATATTTCAGCATTGGTTTGTTAGAACTATGGCAGTATCGCGAACTGTTTTACATGCTTGCGTGGCGCGATATAAAAATAAAATACAAGCAAACAATTTTAGGTATGGCATGGGCAATTCTGCAGCCCGTTATCATGATGTTCATTTTCACATTTTTCTTCGGGAAAACACTTCGTATTCCATCAGAAAACATGCCCTACCCCATTTTTATTTTATCCGGCTTATTAATATGGAATTTATTTTCTTCCGGAATTAACACATCTGCTTCTGCAATGGTATCGAATGCGGGCATAATAAAAAAAATATATTTCCCCCGATTAATTATTCCATTTTCTGCAATAGCAGTTTCGCTCTTTGATTTTCTCATTTCTGTTTTCTTGTTTGCAGTTTTAATTATCTATTACAACATTCCAATCTCCATTTCTAACTTTTGTATTTGTTTCATCAGCTCAATTGCAATAGCTTTGCTTACAACTGTTGGCTTGGGGAGCATGCTCGCAGCACTAACTGTAAAATATCGCGATTTTAAATTCATACTTCCTTTTTTAATTCAGTTATTGCTATTCGTTAGCCCTGTAATATATCCTCTTTCTATTATAAAAAACGATTTAGTACGTTACATCATCTATCTTAATCCCATATCATTGTCGGTTGAGCTAATGCACAGTGCTGTTAACAACACAATGCCACAAGCCGAATTGTTTTTGTGCGGAAGCGCAATAAGCATCATGGTTTTTGTAACAGGGATTATCTATTTCAGAAAAACAGAATACTACTTTGCAGACATCGCATAATGCAACCAATAATAGAAATACAATCCATATCAAAAAAATTTGCAATACAAGGCAGCAAGCAACCCTATCAAACATTAAGTGGCGCATTAAGTAATCTTTTAAAACCGGCTTCTACAAACAAAAAAGATTTTTGGGCACTTAAAGATATTTCATTTTCTGTACAACCCGGTGAAACACTTGGGATAATTGGTAAAAACGGTGCCGGCAAATCTACATTATTAAAAATACTTTCAAAAATAACGCCACCCACATCGGGTAAAATAATTTCAAGAGGCCGAATCGCAAGTTTGCTCGAAGTAGGTACCGGTTTCCATGGCGAGCTTTCGGGAAGGGAAAACATATATTTCAACGGTTCGCTATTAGGCATGAAACAGAAAGAAATACAATCGAAGTTTGACGAGATAGTAAATTTTTCGGGAGTTGAACAATTTATTGATACACCGCTAAAACATTACAGCAGCGGTATGCAGCTGCGATTAGCATTTGCAGTAGCCGCTTTTTTAGAACCCGAAATTTTAGTAATTGACGAAGTACTTGCCGTGGGCGATGCCGAATTTCAGAAAAAGTGCATTGACAAAATGGGAGAAGTTTCAAAAAGTGGTCGCACTATTTTATTTGTTAGTCATAACATGGGCGCAGTTAACACACTTTGCAAAAAAGCAATATTGATTGAAGATGGTAAAATTGCAAAACAAGGAAATTGTGCCGATGTTATTGACTCCTATTTCAGCAAAGGAGCCAACCAACATACCTACTACTGGAAAGAAAAGCAAAATTCATCAAACAAATCATTTCAGTTAAACTATATAAAATTATATGATTCAACAGGAGCAACATCTACATCATTCAATATTTCAGAAGAAATTATTGTTGAAATTGGATTTGAAGTTTTAGAGGACAATAGCTATCCAAAACTATCGCTTATTTTTTCTGCTGCTGATGGTCAAACTGTATTCAGTTCAATTAGTAACAATGAAGAAGATGGCAGTAAGCCATTATCAAAAGGCACGTATTACAAGCGCTGCACTGTTTACAAAAATTTACTCAACAATGGAAAATACCATTTATCACTAATTGGTTACAGCGCACATTATAGCGATGTGTTTTTCACTTCAACAGTTATTTCACTTGACGCTATTGATGATGGAATCTTAAAGCGCGACTATTCCGGCAATTATGGTGGTGTAATAAGGCCTGAATTAAAATGGCTAACACAAAAAATATAATCGTGAAGCATAAGCCGCTCGTTTTAGTTCTTTATGCCAATGCATATTATCCGCTAAGAACAACTCTGCGCGACCACCTGTTTTTCTTAAAGCAATATGCCGATGTGCGCTGCTTTTATTTTAATGTAGATACCGGCACTGTACCTGCCTATCTAAAAAAAATAAATTTCGATGCAATTATATTTGACACACTATTACTCTCGAGAAGATGGAACGGGGAGACCTTTTTTAAAGAAAATATTGTAGAACGAATAAAATATTTTTCAAAAAGAGATACGTTAAAAATTGTAATGCCACAAGATGAATGGATTTTTACCGATGTTTTAAATGAATTTATAAACGACTTCAATATTGACTATGTTCTTTCGGTTGCACCACCAACCGAGTGGCCAACTATATACAGCAAAGTTGACAGAAGAAAAGTGAAATTTGAACAAATATTAACCGGTTATTTATCTGATCGCACATTAACTACGATTGATAAAATATTAAATCAGAAAAAAAACAGGCAGTATAAAATAGGATACCGAGCAAGCACTTCGCCACCATGGCTTGGTAAACATGGCTATTTGAAAACAAAAATAGCCGAAGTATTTACAAGCTGGTGTAAATCGAAAAACATATCTCATAATATCTCAGTAAAATTTGAAGACACGCTATATGGTGATAGTTGGTTTGAATTCTTGGCTAACTGCGAGTTCACTATTAGCGTAGAAGGTGGTTCTACTGTGCATGACCCAAAAGGAGAAGTAATGAAAGCTGGTGTTACATTCAAATCAAAAAACACAGAAGCATATTATGACGAATATGAAGCAAATTGTTTTAAAGGAATGGATGGAAATTTAAACTTAATAGCATTATCACCACGGCACTTGGAAGCCTGCGCCACTAAAACATGCCAAATACTTATTGAAGGAAATTACAATGGTATTTTAAAAGCTAATGAGCATTATTTTGAGCTCAAAAAAGATTTTAGCAATATTAACGAGGTGCATAAGTTGATGAACAGTGATAATGAAAAAACACGTTTGGTTAACAATGCACACCGAGACATTATTGAAGGTGGAAAATATTCCTATAAAAAATTGTCTGAAAAAATTTCTGCCTTTGTCAAATCAAACACTAAGAGCAAGTCCTTACAAACAAAAAGTGCGTATTGGTATTTAATCAATAGAATTATCAACTACTATCACGTAAAAAAAATTACCGATAAAAATAAAATATTAATGTCTATTTTAACTATTTTTAGAATGTTAAAGTTAAATCGGTAAAAAATGAAGATAGACATTGGTAGCTTTAATGAGCAGAGTTACATTCTTCACGAAAAGCACTTTGGTAGAGAATCAAAAGAACTTAAAGAAACTTATAAATCATGGTTTAATGAAGACACCGTTGACTATTGGCGGCACAACAGAATGTACAAGCCATTAACTGATGTTTTCAAGTCTTTTCATTACTCTAAATGGCTTACCGTAGGCGATGGACGATTTGGCTTAGATTCAATAAAAATAAAAAAAATAGAACCCTCACTTGATATTCTTCCCTCCGATATTTCGCCACACTTATTAGAACAAGCTAAGCAAGCTGGCATAATAAGTAATTACAAAGTTGAAAATGCTGAAAAATTAAGTTTTGAAAATAATGAATTCGATTTTACTTTTTGCAAAGAATCTTATCACCATTTCCCTCGTCCACACATTGCACTATATGAAATGATACGAGTTTCCAAGAAAGGTGTTGTTTTAATTGAACCAAATGAAATATATCCGTTAACCGGACTGCAACTATTTTTGTATCGTGTTAAATCATTTTTAAAAAAAATCATCGGCAAGCCAATTCATCACACGGATTATTGGCGTTTTGAAGATAGCGGCAACTATGTGTATGCAGTTTCGAAAAGGGAGATTGAAAAAATCGCATTGGGCATTCAGTTGCCAACAATTGCATTATACTATTTTAACGACTATTATGAAGCCGGTGTAGAACACGAAGAGGCAACAAGTAATTCTGTTTTGTTTAAAAAGGTAAAACGAAAAATTAAATGGGCCGATATTAAATCAAAATATGGGTTACAAAAATATTCAGGCATAATTGCAATAATATTTAAAGAGAAACCAAGCACTGAATTAGAGCAGAAAATGAAAAAAAACGGTTTCGAGGTTATACACTTGCCAAGTAACCCATACTTGCCAAAATAAACATTATACTTTACCTTTATCTGCAATGAAATACGCCCCAATCGTTTTATTTGTATATAACAGGCCTGATCATACGCTTGAAACTTTGGTGGCACTTTCTAAAAACAATTTAGCCGACCAATCAGATCTATACATATTTGCCGATGGTCCAAGAGAGAACTGTACTATTGAAGACCAAAAAAAAATTGCTGACGTTAGAGAGATAATCAAAAGTAAAAACTGGTGTAAGAATGTAACAATTATTCAGAAAGCAGAAAGCCATGGAATAGGCAATATGGAAATTGATGGCATAACAGAAATTATTGAGAAGCAAGGAAAAATAATTGTGCTCGAAGATGATATTGTTACCTCAATTGGATTTTTAAAGTACATGAACGATGCATTAAATATGTATGAAAACGAAGAGCGTGTTATGCATGTTTCGGGCTACATGTTTCCTGTAGAAAAAAAACTACCAAAAACATTTTTCTATAATTCCACCTCTTGTTGGGGCTGGGGAACATGGAAAAGAGAGTGGAAACATTTTAACGCAGATTCGAAATACTTATATGAAAAAATAAAAGCAAATGATGGTATTGCAAAATTTACACTAAACAACACCGTTAAATACGATTTACTATTAGAGAACAATATAGCTATTGAAAAAAATGTGCAACTCTCGGTTTTTGAAAAAAGAAAACACAAGAACTGGAACTGGGATATTTGTTGGTATGCCAGTGTATTTTTGAAAAACGGACTTTGCCTTCACCCTCATCAGTCGTTGTGCAAAAATATCGGGCATGACGACTCCGGGATACACTGCTCAAAAGGCTGGTGGACAAAAATATATGCAAATCAAAAAACAGCAGATAACATTTCGATTGAAAAAATTCCACTCATAGAGTCAATATTAGCCAGACAGCTAATGGAGAAATTTTACACACGGTTAGGAAAACCACCAATCGGAATAAAAATAAAAGAAAAAATAAAATACGAGTTGAGTAAAATTTCATCTAAAAAATAATACTATATGCAACATGCGAAGTACAACATATTGCATATATCTACATTTGATAATGGTGGTGCGTGGATTGCAACAAAGCGACTTCACTCGGCTCTTAAAAAAAGAGGTCATAACTCGAAAATAATTACCAAACTCAAAGGAATTAACGATAATGATGTGTTTCAATACAACCATTCCCTTTTTGAAAAAATCAAAGAGTCTATTCGCTTTCGTTTAAAAAATAAATTACGAAAACAGAAAATTTTAAGCGATTATAATTTTTTTAATGAAACTGAACAAAGTACGCTTTATAAAACATCAAAAATTTTCAGTTCTGTAACATTTAAACCGGATGTTATAGTAGCACACTGGGTATCTCAATTTTTAAACTCAAAAAATATCTCTGAAATTTCTAACAAATTTAAAATACCAATAGTTTGGTACGCTCTCGATATGGCTCCTATCACAGGGGGATGCCACTATGCATGGACATGCAAAGGATATGAAAAGGATTGTTACGAATGCCCCGCGTTATCAAACACAACACATATTGATTTGGCAAGTAAAAATTTGGTATTCAAAAAAAAATATTTATCTGATAGCAATTTAACCATCGTTGCGAGCACTCCATGGCTACACAATCAAGTATTAAAAAGTAGCATATTTAAAAACACCAATAGCAAATGTATTTTAATAGGAATTGACGAAAATATATTTAAGCCAAATCCACAGAAACATGAACTAAAGAAGAAAATGAATTTTGCTCCAGATAAAACAATCGCATTAATCGGTGCGTCAAAATTAGCTGATAACAGAAAGGGATTAAGCAACATTGTATCAGCACTAAAAATGCTAACTGATAGAGAAAAAGGAAAATTACAGGTCATTTTATTTGGAGAGCTTAATAAAGTGACAGAAGACGAACTTAAAAAAATAAATATCAATTTTTTATCAATAGGAGTTTCGATGAACGAACAATCACTTGCAGAAATATATCAAGCCTCAGACTTTTTCATATCTGCATCGCTCGAAGATTCTGGACCTATGATGATAAATGAAGCGGTAATGTCTGGCTTGCCGGTAGTTAGCTTTGAAATGGGCATAGCACCTACACTTATCAAGCACAAAGACAATGGCTATTTAGCCGAGCTTGGAAACAACAACATCTTATCACATGGAATAAAATATATCTTAAATTTGAACGAAACTGAACTTAAACAAATGTCAATTTCATCGAGAGAAATTGGCCTAAAAAATCTCAAACAAGTGGTACAAGCAGAAAAATTTGAATCAATTTTCAAAGAAATAACTACAAGAAAATGAGCCTCATTGCATTATATATAATGGGAGAAAAAGGACTAATATCCCTAAAACATTTATTACAAAATATAAAACCTGCTCAACTGGAATTTGTCATGTCGGCTCGCGACAAGGGAATGATAAATGATTTTTATGACGAAATAAAAAATGTATGTGTCGAAAATTCTGTAAAGTTTTATGATAAAAATGATTCATTCAAACAAGAAGCAGATTACGGAATTGCTATAGGATGGAAATGGTTAATCAAAAATGAGAAAAGTTTAATTGTTTTCCACGACTCTATATTACCGAGATATAGAGGTTATGCACCACTGGTGAGCTCACTCATAAATAATGAAAAGCAACTAGGTGTAACGGCAATAATTGCTACCGAAGAATATGACAAGGGTGATATAATTGCTCAATTAACCACTTCTATTACATATCCAATAAAAATTCAATATGCAATTGAGTTAGTTGCAAATTTGTACGCCAATTTATTAGTTAGTATTTTTCATAAAATTGCCGAAAACGGAACAATAGAAAAAATTAAACAAAACGAAAGTAACGCAAGCTATAGTATATGGCGAGACGAGGAAGATTATTATATTGACTGGAATAAAAGTGCAGAGTACATAAAAAGATTTGTTGATGCGGTTGGCTATCCATATAAAGGCGCTACAACAAATTACGATGGTGAAACAGTAATAATAAACGACTGTGAGGTAGTTGAAGATATAAACTTTGAAATACGAGATGCCGGCAAAGTTTTTAAAATTATTGATGGTTGTCCGTATGTTATTTGTGAAGTTGGCATTTTAAAAATAAACAATGTCATTCGCTATAATAGCAAGGATCAAATATTTCCATTCAATAAAGTCAGAACAAGATTTCATAAGTAGCAAGTATGAAAATACCTTTTAATAAACCACATTTATCTGGAAAAGAAACGGAATACATATTACAAGCTGTAAGTTCGGGAAAAATATCGGGCGATGGTATTTTTTCAAAAAAGTGTCACGATTTTTTTGAAAAAAAATACGGCTTTAAGCGAGCACTTCTAACAACTTCCTGCACCGATGCAATGGAGATGATAGCAATATTGCTTGATGTACAATCTGGTGATGAAATCATCATGCCCTCGTTTACATTTGTTTCCACAGCCAATGCATTCGTACTAAGAGGAGCAACAATTGTTTTTGCAGATAGTAAAGAATATCATCCGAATATTGATGAAACTAAAGTTGAATCATTAATTACTCCTAAAACAAAAGCGATTGTTGCTGTTCACTATGCCGGAAATGCATGTGAAATGGATGAATTAAATAAAATTTGTAAAAAACATGGCATCTATTTAATCGAAGATGCAGCACAAGCAATTGAATCATATTATAAAGAAAAGCCATTGGGCAGCTTCGGATGCATGTCTGCATTTTCATTTCACGAAACCAAAAATATCATTTCGGGCGAAGGCGGTATGTTAGCAATAAATGATACAAGATTTATTGAACGTGCAGAAATCGTAAGGGAAAAAGGTACTAACAGAACACAATTTTTCAGAGGCGAAGCATCAAAATACGAATGGGTCGATATCGGTTCGTCCTATCTCCCATCTGATATTATTTCTGCATTTTTATTCGCTCAGCTTGAAAACATAGAAAACATACATACTATAAGAAAAAAAATTTGGAGCTGTTATTACAACAATTTACTTCCGATGTCAACTGCTGGATTTTTAAAATTACCTCATATACCGGAATATTCAAGTAACAATGCACACATTTTTTATCTCGTTTGTAAAAACAAAACCGACCGCGATAATTTGATAGAATATTTAAAAGAGAACGGAATTTGGGCTGTATTTCACTACCTACCACTTCATTTAAGTTCGTATTTTAAATACAAACACGATAACAGGCAATTATTAAATGCTGTTATGTTCAGTGAAACTATTATCCGGCTTCCACTGTTTCAAAGTATTTCAGAAGAAGAGCAAGATTACATTATCACTTGTATAAAAAAATATTTTGAGCAATGAGGATAGTTGAAATTATGTTTATTGAACTAAAGCGAAAATTATTCCCATTAAAATACAGTAGAGTGAAAAGTGGGGTAATAAAAAATTATTTGTGGCGGAATGGAGTAATGGACAATAGTTATGTATTAGGAGAATATGAACCAAGTACTATTGAAATTTTGAAAAAAGCGATAAAAGAAGAATATACTTGTTACGATATAGGAGCAAACACCGGCTACATGTCACTTGTTTTATCAAAACTATGCGGTTCAACTGGTAAGGTATACACATTCGAGCCATTACCACAAAACCAAGTATTTATAAACGACCATTTAAAAGAAAATAACATAAGAAATACTGTTGCATTTGACATTGCACTATCTGATAAAGAAAGTATTCTACAATTTACCGACTCGGGTAATTATGTAGCAAATACATATATAAGCAATTCGCCAATATATGGTACAAGTAAAAAAATTGAAATTAAGTGCAGTTATATTGACAAATTAATTGATGAAAATAAGGTAGCACCTCCAGATTTCATTAAAATAGATGTTGAGGGTGCAGAATATGATGTTTTAAAAGGCGCTACTGAAACAATAAAAAAATTTACACCCACTATATTTGTTGCCACTCATAATAATCACAATCCGGGTGTAAAAGAAAAGTGCCTCACGCTATTAGAATCATTAAATTACAACATCAAACTTATAAACTCTACACCAAATAAAGAAATGCAGGATTTTATTTGCACTCATGAACCACACAATTAAATTCTCCATCATAACCCCATCTTTTAATCAAGGAAAATATATTGAGCGCACAATTCAATCGGTATTAAACCAAACTTACAATAACATTGAGTACATAATTATTGATGGAGGAAGCACCGATGATAGCACTGAGGTAATTAAAAAATATGCATATAATCTTAAATACTGGGTATCGGAAAAAGACAATGGACAAACTGACGCGATAAACAAAGGGCTAAAACATATTACTGGCGATGTACTTATCTGGCTTAACAGCGATGATTGGTTTGAGCCCGATGCCTTAGAAAAAGTTGTGGCATGTTTTAATAAATACAAATCGGATGTGGTTTGTGGAAAAGCAAATTTACATTTTGACAAAAAAATAATCTGCAAACAAACATCGGGCGAAAATCTAAATTTAGAAAAAATAGTAAGTAGCGGACATATTATGCAACCGGCCACGTTTTTCAAATATGCAGCTATTAAAAAATATTTGCCGCTAAACAGCAAATTGCATTTTATGATGGATCATCACCTATGGCTGCAATACCTTATGGATAATGGAACTAAGCGAATAAATTACATTGAAAATACGGTAGCAAACGTAACTATGCATATTGCCGCAAAATCAGTAAACAAAATTAACATGTTCAGGCATGATAAAGGAGCGATATACCAATCGTTGTTCTTAAAACTTGGTCAGCAGTTATATTTTCCTGAAAAATACAGAACCGAAAATTTAACAATGAAAATTTATGGCTGTCAAGAAAAAATAAATTTCAAAAAAATAAATTTTGATTTACTTACCGAAAATTTGTTTTTCAGAAACGAACTTGGTGATCGCACAAAAATTGATTTCTCAATATTTTGGATACTACTGCAAAGATTTCCTCTTAAATTTATTGCGTATTGCATTAATAAATCTGTTCGGAAATGAAAGTTGTTCATGTTATAAACTCAATGATAGTTGGTGGAGCAGAGAAGCTACTGCACGATGTTATTATTGAATTTAACCGAAAAGGCATTGAACAGCACCTTGTTACATTGTATGGCAAAGGAGAATTATTTGACAAAATTTCGGGTATGGTAACGCATATTGATTTAAGTGTAACCCGATGGAATTTTTATTTTAAAGCACAACTTTTAAAGCGTTATTTGAAAAAAATAAAACCGGATATTGTTCACGCGCACTTATTTGAATCAATGATTGTATCGCGCCTTGCTTGTAAACGAAATTTCAAATTAGCATTTACATATCATGGAAGTCTTTACACCAAAGCATCTGCGGATTTTTCAAAAAAATGGCTCGCTGCGGACAAGTTCACGTATAATGATAGATACAAAACCATATTTGTTTCTAATGCCATAAAAGATGAGATATGCTGTAGTGTTCAGATAAAAAATAATTTTAAAGTAATTCCCAATTTTGCGGATAACTGTTTTAAGAATATTTACTCACAAAAAAACTCTGACGAGTTAAAAATAGTTTCGATAGGTAATTTGAGAGCACCAAAAAATCACGAGTTCTCAGTAAAAGCGCTTGCAGAGTTAAATAACGCTAAAATATGTTTTGATATTTATGGCAATGGAAATAAAGAACAGGAAATAAATAGTATTGCTAAGGAAACAAATACAAAAATAAATATCAAAAAACAACAAGCCATCACACCTGAATTGTTGAATGAATATAATTTATACCTAATGCCCTCAACGCAAGAAGGAATGTCAGTAGCACTTATAGAAGCACTAAAAACAGGCATGCCCTGTGTGCTGAGCGATATTCCATCATTCAAAGAAACCGCAGGAGATGCAGCAAAATATTTTTCATTATCATCAACTGCTGAATTAAAAAAAATAATAGGCAGCATATTAGCCGACAAAAAAACTCTTGATGAAATGTCGAAACAATCAGTAAGAGTAGCTGAACGATATAGTATAGATAACCATGTAAACCAACTGCTTTCATTCTACCAATCATAATATGTGTGGCATTGCAGGAACATACTCAATAAATAATAAATTTTCTGATAGCGATATCAGAAAAATGACTCAACGGCTAAAACACCGCGGGCCGGATGCCGATGGTGTGTTCATATCTCAACATTGTAATTTAGGACACACACGATTAAGTATCATTGATTTATCAACCAATGCCAATCAGCCAATGACATCGGCATGTGGCAGATATGTAATTGTTTATAATGGTGAAGTTTATAATTACAATGAAATTGCAAATGAATTAAAATATAAAACAGGTATAAATTTTACTACCAATTCTGATACTGAAATAATTTTAGAAGCATACTCGCATTATGGTGATGACTTTATACACCGGCTAAATGGAATGTTTGCCATCGCAATATTCGATAAGGAAAAAAGAGAACTGAAAATATATAGAGACCGGCTTGGCATAAAACCCTTACATTATTATTTTGACGGAAAAAATTTTGCATTTGCTTCCGAAATAAAAGCGCTAAAAGAAATAAAAAGCATAGCGTTAAATATTAATTATAATTCAATAGCTACATTTTTAAATATCGGGTTTGTGCCACAGCCAGAAAGCATTTACTCGGAAATAAAAAAGCTTGCACCGGGCAGTCTTTTAAAATTCGATGGCAATTCATTGGAAATTAACAAGTACTGGAGTATTGAAGAAAAAGTTGAAAAAGAAATAATAACCGATGAGCGAAAAGCAATTGTTCTACTTAGCGACTTATTGGCAAGTTCGGTGCAATATCAATTAAAAAGCGATGTTCCGTTTGGAATATTTTTAAGTGGCGGCATTGACTCGAGTTTGGTGAGCGCATTAGCAAAACAATTATCGGGCACTAAGATTAATACATTTTCAATTGGATTTGAAGAAGCGAAGTTTAATGAATCGGACTACGCAAAATCAGTTGCTAACCATTTAGGCACATTACATCATGAGCTTATCGTTTCATATAAAAACGCTATCAATTTAATTGAAACCTATTTTGACACTTATGATGAGCCATTCGCAGATTCATCGGGCATTCCTACATTACTTGTATCTAAACTTGCAAAGCAAAATGTTACAGTTACTCTCTCGGGCGAAGGTGGCGATGAACTATTTATGGGTTATGGCTTTTATAATTGGGCCGAACGATTAAATAATCCGGCAATTAAATTATTAAAAAAATCTTTGCGATACGGTTTTTCAAAAATGAGTAATCGTTTCCAACGAGCATCTCATTTGTTTGAAAACAACAAAAATCATTTTCACTCTCACATCTTCTCGCAAGAGCAATATTTTTTTTCTGAACGTGAAATAGCAGAACTGACTACCGATAAAATTTCATTTAACACGGCAATATCAGGCCAAGAATATTATTTGTGCCAAAATAATCTAAAAAATAAATTCAGCAGAAAGCTTGACATTAAAGAGCTGCAAGCAATATTTGACATAAATTATTATTTACCACAAAATCTACTCACCAAAGTTGATAGAGCAAGTATGCATTATGGCCTTGAAACGAGAGTTCCATATCTTGATCACCGAGTTGTTGAATGTGCAATTAATCTTGAACCTGATTTAAAAATAAAAAATGGAGTGCAAAAATATCTTTTAAAACAAATACTATATCAGTACATACCAGAAAAATATTTCGACCGGCCGAAACAAGGATTTTCTGTTCCATTAAGCAAATGGTTAAAATCAGATTTGAACTATCTAATAACCGACTACCTTAATGAAAAAGTGATTAGAAAACACAATGTAGTCCATCCCCAAAAAGTGCAAGAGCTGCTGAACGCATATAAAAACGGAAAAGACTATTTGTATAACCGAGTATGGCAGTTAATTGTATTGCACAAATGGTTAGAAAAGCATAATGGCTAAAAAAGCTCTTTATATATCTTATGATGGAATGACCGATCCTCTAGGTCAGTCGCAGGTGCTACCTTATCTAATAAAACTCACTGAATACGGCCACCAATTTCACATCATTAGTTTTGAAAAGTCGGATTTGTTTACCGAAAAAAAAAAACAAAATTGAAAAGTTAATTACAGATAAAAAAATTACTTGGCATCCGTTAATTTATAGCAAGAGGCCACCATTAATATCTACATGGAGAAATATAAAGCAAGCAAAAAAGCTGGCAAGAGAATTGGTCTCAAAAAATAAAATTGAAATAGTTCACTGCAGAAGCTATATCGCATCTTTAATTGGCATGGCAATGCAAAAAGAATTAGGTATAAAATTTATTTTTGATATGCGCGGCTGGTGGGCAGATGAAAAAAAAGAAGCGGGGGATTGGAGCTCGTTTATTTACAAATCAGTTTACAAATACTTTAAAAAAAAGGAAAGAAACTTTTTTGCAGATGCCGATGTGATTATATCTCTCACACAAAAAGGGAAAGAATACATTGAGAGTGATTTCAATGTAAAAAATACAGTTAATGTAATTCCTACTTGTGTTAACCTTGATGTGTTTAAACCTTATGATGAACAGAAAAGAGGAAGTTATAGAGCAAAATTAGGTTACGACAAAGAAGATTTGGTTCTTATTTACTGTGGCTCTATTGGAGGTAACTACAGAAGTGATTTGATATTTAGTCTATTTGAAAAATGTTCAAAGCAAAATAATAAAACAAAACTTTTGTTGCTTACAAATACTAAAATAGAAAATAGTTTACTTAAAAACAAAAACATTCAATCTGTATCGTGCGATTATGCTGAAGTAAATAATTATTTAATGGCAGCAGATGCAGGGCTAATTTTTTACGACAACAAGTTTTCATCAATTGGCAGATGCCCTACAAAACTTGCAGAATATTGGGCCTGCGACTTGCCATTCGTTTCAGCACTAAATATAGCCGATATGAATTTGCTAACCGAAAAACACCCGGAGGGCGGTTTAATACTAAACAAATTTACGGATGATGAAATTGCGAACGTAATTAATATGATGACGGCAAGAAGAAAACTGCGCCATTTAGCAGAACTTTACTTTAGCTTAGAAAATGGAGCGCAGGCCTACAATAAAATATACGAATCATTGTAATTTTCACTTGTTTCTGATTTTGCCAACATCATAATAGTTTTTGAGAATAAAAACCGATGCAACAAAAAATGGGATGCAAGGTATTTTTAAACGAACAAGAGCTCCAAAGTTTGATATAGATATACCAACCGAAAAGGCAAAAAACATTGAAAATAAAAAAGAGAATAGGAGTAGCGGGTGGGATAGAATATGTTTGAAAAATTTAAAAAATTTTAATCTAATCAACAAAAATACAGTAAGTAAAAACAAATAAGCGTTTTCTATTGCAGATATCAGCATAACTGGGTTTTTAACTTCCCACAAGTAGGGACGAAACAATGCCGCCTCGACTCCTAATGGAGCTTTCAATAGCATACCGGAAAATGTACCATCGTAATCACCGATATCAAATGAATTTCCGTTATAAAAATCACGTTTTAAATCTTGATTAACTAATGATGCCCTTTCAGATATGCTATCAATAGAATATACTCCAAGTAAATCTCCAAATTTTTCTAATGAGTATATCGCAATAAAACCTGCCGATATTAATAAAAAAGGTGCGGCAATAAACTTAAAAACCTTATTCTTCATTCGAGCTAATTTTTGAGAAGATAGCCAAATGAGTGTACCGGGAAATATTGCAAAAAGTATATATGGTTTTATACTCAATATAAAAAAAGAACTTAAACAAATTTGAAAAATGGGCCATGAATATTTTTCTTTTCTTACAATTAAACAATACACGGCATAAGAATACCAGCCCACAGCCGAAATTGTGATTGTATCTTTTAAAATTCCGGATCCCCAAAAAACTACAGAGGGCATAAATAAAATAGCGATAGCAAGTTTTTTCTTTATAGTTGGAAATTGTTCGCAAAAAATCAAATATAATTTCCACATTCCACTAAATGCAACTACGGCTAATAATATAGATGATGCAATATAACTGCCGCCACATATGATAACAAAAACAGAAACTACTCTAGATACAAAAAATGTGTAGTTATCATCCCAAAAAAATGGCCAACCGGTAGCATAATTAAATGCACTTAATTGTTCATTAGAGTTGTCCCCGAATAATACATTAGAGTAATCAAGTGGGTTTTGATAAAAAAGATTGGAGAAAGTTAAAGCCGTTTGATAGTAATTTAAAGTGTCGCCTCCTTTGTAATAAAAGTTATAAACCATGCCCAAAGCCATTGCTCCAAATATTTTTGCTGATATTCCAAGTAAAAAGTAATTATACGCATCATTTTTAAGCAATTGTTTTTTTTGATAATTGATTGCGAAAATATATACCCCGATAATGACTAATGGAGTTACCAACAAATCTGAAAAGCTAAGGGCAAATGATAAATCTAATAGTATCATTAATAAGTAAAGATTACTTTTGTAAAGTTAAAATTTAAGCATTTATGCAGGCAGAAAAAATATTAGTTACAGGCGGTGCCGGTTACATTGGTTCACACACTATTATTGAACTTATTGAAAAGGGATATAACAGTATTATAAGTATTGACAACTTTGTTAATTCAACTGAAGAAGCATTTACTCGCATACACGGCATCACAACAAAAAAAATAAAAAACCACGCTATTGATTTATGCAACGCAGCCGAACTTGAAAAACTGTTTGTAGAAGAAAAAAAAATAAACTCAATTATTCACTTTGCCGCACTAAAATCGGTACCGGAATCAATGGAAAAACCCGACCTGTATTTTCAAAATAACATGGAGTCGCTGAAAAACATTTTATACTGTGCATCAAAATACAATGTTCGTAGTTTTATTTTCTCATCATCTTGTTCTGTTTATGGCGATATAAATACACTGCCTGTTAACGAAACCACACCACTAAATAAAACACAATCGCCTTATGCTGAAACAAAACTGCTGGGCGAAAAAATGGTGGAAAGTTTTGCGAAAGAAAACAAAGAAATAAAATGTGTTGCATTACGCTATTTTAATCCGGTAGGAGCACACATCTCAGGCAAAATTGGTGAATCGCCAATAAATCCGCCAAGTGCATTGGTGCCTGTAATAACAAAGTACACCAAAAATAATAAACAGATTACGGTACACGGAAACGATTACCCAACTCGCGATGGTACTTGCATCCGCGATTATATTCATGTTTCAGATATTGCTAATGCACACGTAAAAGCACTTGAATTTTTAGCAAACGCTAATAACAAAACCGATTACGAACTTTTTAACTTAGGATCGGGGAATGGAATTACTGTACTCGAGATGATTTCGGCATTTGAAAAAACTACCGGAGTGAAAGTGAATTACCAAATTGGCGAACGAAGAACAGGCGATGTAATGGCCATTTACTCTAACTCAGCAAAAGCAAATGACTTACTTAAATGGGAACCAAAATTTACTGTTGACGAAATGATGGAAACCGCCTGGAAATGGGAAAATCATTCGTGATGGTATTTCTCACCTTTGATTATTGTAAACGCGCGGTACAATTGTTCTAAAAAAAACAAGCGTACCATTTGATGAGAGAACGTAAGTTGTGAAAGCGAAATTTTACTATTTGCGCGAGCGTAAACTGAATCCGAAAAGCCATAAGGCCCGCCAATGACAAAAACTATTTTTTTTACCGATGCCACCTGCCGCTTGGCAATCCATTTAGAAAAATCTAACGAAGAAAATTGCTGTCCATTTTCATCAAGTAACACAAGTATATCTGTTGGATCTATTTCTTTTAACATTTGGGTTCCCTCCTCATCCTTTTGCGAATTAATGCCGCGGTATTTTTTGCCTGAATTCAATTCGGTGTATTCCACATTACAATAATGCTTTAACCTTTTCAAATACTCTTCCATTCCTAATTTTAGGTAATCTTTATCGGTTTTGGCAATCACTATTAGTTTTATTTTCATCTTTAGTTTGTTAATTTAGCAGAAAATGTTTTGGCTTGATTATTGCTTTTGCAAATGTAAATACGAAATAACAATAAAAACACACGAATGAAAACCACATTAATTTCTTTTCTGTTTTATTTCATGATGCCACTAAGCATGGCCGATGTTATGGAAGAAATTGCCGGACACATACGGTCGGGCAACACAAAAGAAATATCAAAATATTTTGGCGAAAGTGTGGATATGAAAATATTTGACAAAGAAGATGTGTACAGCAAATCGCAGGCCGAGCTGCTGATAAAAGATTTTTTCAGTAAAAATCCGCCTAAATCTTTCAACATTAATCACAACGGAATTTCAAAGAATGGTGCTAAATTTGCCATCGGTTCGTATGCAACTGCGGCAGGTACTTATAAAATATATTACTTGCTAAAAAAGCAAGGCGATAGTTTTATAATACAGCAATTTAGAATTGAAAACCAAGAGTAACCTACCTCATTACATTTCGCAGAAACAGTTAGTTTCATCCATTAAACTTTGGTTAGCCGAAGATATTGGCGATGGCGACCACACTACATTAGCTACAATAAACGCTAACAAAAAAGGTAAAGCACAACTAATTATTAAAGAAAACGGCATTCTTGCCGGAGTATATTTAGCTCGACTTATTGCAAAAGAAGTAAGCAAATCATTAAAAATAAATGAACTTATTGCCGATGGCACAAAAGTAAAAAAGGGCGATGTAGCTTTTACTGTTGAAGGAAACGAACAAGCAATTTTAATGGCCGAACGCCTATTACTTAATTGCTTGCAGCGCATGAGTGGAATTGCCACAAAAACAAATTACTTAACATCACTTTGCAGCGGAACTAGTGCAAAATTATTAGACACGCGCAAAACCACGCCCGGCATGCGGATATTAGAAAAGTGGGCAGTAAAAATAGGCGGTGGCGAAAATCACCGCATTGGTTTGTATGATATGATTTTGATAAAAGACAACCATGTAGATTATTGCGGTGGAATAACCAATGCCATAAAACACGCCAACGACTACTTGAAAACAAAAAAGAAAAACCTTAAAATAGAAATTGAAGTAAGAACCTTAGCCGAATTAAAAGAAGTTATGGCTTATGGTAAAGTGCATCGTATTTTGTTAGATAATTTTACACCTCAAGAAATAAAAAATGCCGTGAAAATTGTAAATGGCAAATACATTACCGAAGCATCTGGAGGAATTACAGAAAAAAACATACGCGCTTATGCTAAGACCGGAGTAGATTACATTTCATCTGGTGCGCTTACGCACAATATTAAAAGTATAGACATGAGTTTGAAAGCATTCAAATGAGCTTTGCAAAAAAAATACTACAATCAAAACCAGTCAGAGCGATTTCATCGCTCACAAAAAAAATTGTATTGCCTGGTTTTGATGGCATTGACCTGTATGATGTAAGTAAATTTTTTTTTAGGGGAATAAAGCACGGTGCATTAGTAACCCGAGCATCATCACTCGCTTTTTTCTTTTTTTTAGCCATTTTTCCATCTATCATTTTTTTCTTCACGCTTATTCCTTATGTACCTATAGCCGATTTTCAGGTAAAATTATTTGAATTACTCAGAGGCATTATACCCGAAGCTGCTTTTACAGAAGTGCAAGGAACTATTACAGATATTATCTCGAGACCGAATGGCGGCCTACTTTCGTTCGGGTTTATACTTGCACTATATTTTTCAACCAATGGTTTTAATGCGATGATAGGCGCATTTAACAGCACTTATCACGCTGTGGAAACCCGTAACTGGTTGACCCAGCGATTAGTCTCGGTATTACTTGTTATCATCACCACATCGCTTATTATTGTTGCCATTTCTATATTGGTTGCCTCCGAATATTTTTTCAGCAACATGTTTGAACATCGTGGCGTAACTTATCATCTGTTGAATATGGGAAAATGGCTTACGCTGTTTTTTCTCTTTTTCATTTCCGTGTCGTTTATTTATTATTTAGGGCCTTCAAAAAAAAATAAGTGGAAGTTTTTATCGGCAGGTTCCACATTAGCAACCATTTTATCAATTATCGCATCCATTGGTTTCGCATACTATGTAAACAATTTTGGGTCTTACAACAAACTGTATGGCTCCATAGGCACACTCATTGTAATAATGATGTGGATTTATTTCAACTCATTAATTTTATTATTAGGATTTGAGTTAAACGCAAGTATTCGCGATGCAAAAAAAGGAAGAGAAATAAATTTTGAGGTTTTGGATGATAAAATAAACTAAAAAATAAAAAAAATGACATTGCTAAAATCAGAAGATTATATACATGGCGGATTACAGAAAGACTATTACAACGAGAATGAAAGAGAAGTTTGTAATTGCCCATATTGTGAGAGTAATAACTTTAATACCATCGGAAACGAAAGGGGATTGTCTGTTGTTATATGTAAAGTGTGCAACTTAATATACACAAACCCAAGAGCAAAAAATACACAAGAAAATTACTTTGGTGATGCAACTATTTTTTTTAATGAAGCTCGTCTAATTTTCAAAAGGAAAAAGCAACACCATCGTGACGCTAATTATGAATACGAACTCAAAAAAATAAAAAAATAAAACCAGCAGGTAAGCTACTAGATGTTGGCTGTAATATGGGATTTTTTTTATCGAAAGCCGCAGGCATGGGTTTTGAAGCAGAAGGAGTAGAGCCCAGTCCATCGTTAGCTAAAATAGCCGCAGAACAATTTAACTTAAAAATTCACAATTCTTTTTTAGAAAACTCCAACTTAGTTGATAAAAACTACGATGTTATCACGCTGATTGATGTATTTGAACACGTTACCAATCCGCAAGAACTACTTAATAACTGCAGAAGAATTTTAAAAGACGATGGTATTATTGCAATAAAAGTCCCCAATGGCAACTACAATCACTTTAAATTAAAGCTTTCTAAATTGCTAAATAAAACCGCAAGTATGAATATTTGGGATTGCTGCGAGCATGTTGTGCATTACACTCCAAAAACTTTTAAAAGCATGATAAATAAATGTGGATTTAAAACAAAATCTTTTTTTATTCCAATTCCAATACACTCACCAATTTGGGCAGAGCATGTTGGTTACTATTATCAATATAAATCACCTTTTATTTTAGATTGGAAACGAATTATACTACGAAATATCTTTTTCAGATTTGGACAAATAGAAAAATTTGTAGGAGGAAAAATTCGTTTCGGTCCAGATTTAATGTTTATTATACAAAAAAAATAAGACCACGGATTTTCTTCCATTTTTGTATTTTCGCTCGTAACTAAAAAACAACGATGACCTTAAAGTACTTATCTTCTGCCTCACTCTTACTTTTCTCAACCTTAGCATACAGCCAATTAACTCCAAGTGACTACTTTTCGGCAAATAACCCACATTACTGGAAAAACCGTAAACCACACGCTGCTTACTGGCAGCAAGATGTGAGCTACAAAATCAGGGCGAAACTGGATGAAAAAACCGATGTGATTTCAGCTACCGAAGAGCTCACGTATTACAACAATTCGCCCGATGAGCTAACGGTGGTTTACTTTCACCTTTATCAAAATGCATTCACTCCCGGTTCGTATTACGAAGACCTGAACCATGCCAATAAAATTTTCCCAAAATTCGGAAAAAACGAAAAGCAGGGCTTAGGCACTATGATTACAAAGATGCAAACCGATGGACAAGATTTAAAAACCGAACTCGACAATACAATATTAAAAGTGTATCTAAGCAAGCCATTAAAATCTGGCGAGTCGGTAAAATTTTACATTGAGTTTAAATCCGGCTTTCAGCTTAACACCAATATGCGTAAGCGGATGAAAGCATTTTACAGCTACGGCAAATTAAAACATTACGATGGTGTGCATTGGTACCCGCGCATTTCGGTTTACGATGCCAAGCAAGGATGGGATACTGACCAACATTTGGAAAAAGAATTTTATGGTGATTTCGGCACATTTGATGTGGAGCTTAATTTGCCAAATGATATGATTTTAGAAGCCACCGGAACTTTGCTTAACAAAGGCGATGTGTTGCCCGATGATTTGCGTCAAAAATTAGACATCAAAAATTTTGCTAATAAACCTATTGGCTCTGCGCCTTCTACTATTATACCTTATGATAGCACACAGCGCAAAACATGGAAATACTATGCGCAAAATGTACACGACTTTGCTTGGACCTGCGACCCAACTTATCGCTTAGGCGAAGTAATCTGGAATGGCATTTCAATTGTTTCGATTGCACAAGAGATGAATGCAGGCGGCTGGCAAGATGCAGCACCATTTACGGCAAAAGTTATTCAGGTTTTTTCTGAAGATTTTGGAATGTATGCTTATCCCAAAATGGTGGTGGCCGATGCGCGCGATGGAATGGAATACCCAATGCTTACATTGGATGGCGGACATTCGCCCGATTATTTTGATTTGCTTGCACATGAAGTTGGACACAATTGGTTTTTTGGGATGGTGGGCAGTAACGAAACCTACAGAGCTATGCTTGATGAAGGTTTCACACAATTTTTAACCAACTGGGCTTACGAAAAAATTATTGGCAACCAGCGAGTAGTTGGTGTTCCAAAATCTAAATATTTGCAAAATTTTATTGAACCCGATTATGTTCGTAACACCGAAGTATATAACGGCTATATTTTTGATGCCATACAAGGCGATGAAACCACACTTAATACACACTCCGCCTATTTTAACAGCGCTATGCGGCATGGTGGCGGCTACCGACAGGTGTATATGAAAACGGCTACCATGTTATATAATTTGCAATATGTGCTGGGCGATGATTTATTTTTAAAAGCTATGCAACATTATTTTAACAAATGGAAAATGTGTCATCCGCAAGTTGAAGATTTCAGGCAAGCAATTATTGAATACACAAAGACTAACTTAAACTGGTTTTTCGACCAGTGGATTGAAACCTCTAAAACCATTGACTACAGCGTGAAATGTATAAAAAAGGGGAAAGAAAAAAATCAATACATAATTACATTTGAACGTACCGGGCGGATGCAAATGCCAATTGATTTTAGTGTGATGGGGAAAAACGATTCTGTCTATAATTTTCATATCCCGAATAATGATTTTATAAAACAAACCAATGCAAAAGTTTTACCTAAGTGGTTTGGCTGGGACAAACTAAACCCCGAATACGAAGCCACTATTACCATTCCGGGCGGAATTGAAGATGTGGTAATTGACCCATCGGGCCGCATGGCAGATGTAAACATGCTGAACAATCGAAAAAAATTTCCGCTAATTTATAGTTTCGATTCAAAAGTATATAACCCGCCAAGCTGGAAACATTATCGCCTTTACTCGCGCCCCGATTTATGGTACAATGGGTATGATGGACTTAAAGCCGGATTTCACGTTAACGGAAATTTTGCAAACTACCGCCATATCTTTGATGCCAATGTGTGGTTTAATACTGGCATTTTACAAAATCTGCAAACTAGTATTGATGATAGTATTTCGCACATCAATGATTTTGATAATGTATCGTACAGGTTTAATTACAAAACTGCTACTGATAAGTGGAGTAAAAATTCGGCAATATGGCTAAACGCCAAATCGCTTGATGGATTGCAAGCATACATGGTAGGTTGGGAAAAGAAAATGCTGAAAGGCAATAATCGCTTTTATGCTTTTTATAAATCAATGATACGGAAAGGCAGTACCGATTTACTTTACTTGCTTAACACCGAAATGTGGCAAACCAATAAGCTAAACAATACTGTAACCGTAGGATTACAGCATATATATAATTACAAATATGGCACGGGCGATATTAATTTAAGTTTGCGATCATCCACTTTAGAAAGCGATTTTGCTTATGCATACATAAACTTAACCGTGATAAATAAAAACAAACTTGGCAAAAAATTAAATTTTAACACACGCACTGTGGTGCAATATGGCAGCGGCACAAGCTGGGCACCTGAATCGAAATTATTTTTGGCAGGAGCCAATACCGAAGAACAAATGGATAATAAATTTACTCGCTCGCAAGGATTTTTTATGCCCGAATGGGCGAGCTATGGCGCAAACACTAATAATTTTAATGCCGGTGGCGGATTAGGATTGCGCGGTTATTCCGGTTATTTATCGCCCGAGGAAGATGAAGATGGCAATGTGTATTTTACACACACCGGCACAAGTGGTGCTGCATTAAATGCCGAGTTAGAATTTGACCAGCTGTTTAAATGGGGCTTGCCTAAATTTATTTACAAGAGCAAAAAGCTTTACCGCTTTGTGTCGCATGTACAACGTACATTTAAAATAAATACTTATTTATTTGTCGATGCAGGTATCATCAATTACTACAACAGCAAGAGTGAAATGAAATTTGGATTCCCGCGCATAGATGCCGGAGTGGGTACTGCTCTTACGATTAAAAGATGGGGCGTGTTGCAAATGGTTGACCCACTAACTATCCGTTTTGATATGCCACTGTTTTTAAACCGAATACCTGCTGTGGACGATAGTCATTTTAAATTTCGATGGGTTATTGGTATTAGCAGAGCGTTTTAGATGTGAGATGCCAGACTTGAGATATGAGATATGAGATGCGGAACAAGGAACAAGGAAATTTGAAGTCTTCGACTCCGCTCAGACTTCATTAATATAAAAATAGTCGTAACACCCTTCGACAAGCTCAGGGTGACATAAATAGGAATTAACTAAAAACAAACAACAAGCAACAAGCTCCCGATGCTTCGGGACAGTAACAAGTGGAACACCACGCAAGGCGTGGCAACCAACAACAAGTAACAAGTAACAAGCAATCAATAACCCATAACCCAAAAACCCATGTTAAAAAACAAAATCCTACAACTAACATTTTTGCTCCTAACGCCAATAATGCTAATGGCGCAAACAAATGATGAGCTATACAAGCAAGGACTTGTGTACAAAGCCCAATATAAAAACACTGAAGGGCTTGGTGTGTTTCAAAAACTGCTGAAAGCAGACTCAGCAAATGTGAACTATGTGTATAACGCAAGTTATTTTTACAGCAAGTGTGGTGCTAAACTAACCGTGGAGGCAGATAAAATGAAATATTACCGCACGGCAGAATACTTGGCAAAAAAAGCAATTAAGCTGGATGGTAACAATGCCGAAACACATTATGTGTATGCACTTGCATTGGGCAGGATAAACGAAAACGCAAGCTCGAGTGTGAAAATTGCGAATGCGAAACTGATAAAAGCCGAAATAGATAAGTGTTTATCATTAAACCCAAAACATGCTGGTGCTTATCACGTACTTGGCCGTTGGCACCGCACCATTGCCGGGTTTAGCGGTATAGAAAAAACAATGATAAATACATTTTATGGCGGTGTGCCAAAAGGTGGTTCTTACGATGATGCAGTAAAAGCATTCCAGAATGCAATTACTTACGAGCCAAAATATATTTTGCACCAATATGAACTTGCCGTTACCTATAACGACATGGGCAAAAAAGAATATGCCAAGCAATGGCTGCAAAATGCCATTAAGCTAAGTGCCGATGATGACGATGCAAAAGATGCTAAAAAGAAGTGCGAAGAACTTTTGAAAAAGTTGAAGTAGCAGTACGTTACATGAAAGCATAGTTAGTATGACAAAAAAGGAAGCCGCATTAATGATAGCTGATGAGATTGTGATGAACAAAATTTACTTTATTAGAGGACATAAAATAATGACAGATAGTGATTTGTCAGAACTCTATCAAGTGGAAACCCGGATATTAAATCAGGCAGTAAACCGAAACAAATTTAGATTCCCATCTGATTTTATGTTTCAATTGAATGAGCAAGAATGGCAAAACTTGAAATCACAAATTGTGATATCAAGATGGGATGGCAAATGGCAGGCAAGCTCGCAATGACGGATTGAAAATTTGTGCAAACAAAAAGCAAACATCCTTGCCCCGCCCTCTCCACTTCGACAGGCTCAGTGCAGGCAGGAGAGGGAGATTAAGCGAACAAAAAGGCAAAAGCTAAACTACATAGCCCCTCCTTCGGCAGGCTCAGTGTGACAGCGATTACAATAATGCACTACACTTGCGCTTCTGAAAAAACCCACTACTTCTTAGTCATCAGTTGTACGTAACCTTTATAGGTTTTAAGTTCGCCATTGTATTTTTCGGCATGTGCTACAAAAAAGTAAGTTCCATCTGAGCAGCGTTTGCCTTTGTGTGTGCCATCCCAAAATTGGGTAACGCTATCAAATGTATGTAGCAACTCGCCCCAGCGGTTATAAATATCTACTTTAATGTTGTTGTATCCTTTGTTGTAAATAAAGAAATTATCATTGGTGCCATCGGCATTGGGCGAAAACACATTGGGGATGTAAATAGAATCTACGGGGCACTCGTCAATAATTGCAAGTGCAGAATCGGCACAGCCATTGTTATCTATCACATATACCATGTAAGCTCCGGGGCCTATTGCGGTGGCAGTATCGTTAGCTTGTGGCGGAACGGTGTTCCACACATAAGTGTATCCGGGGTTGCCGCCTGTTACGTTTACAAAAGTGCTTCCGTTATTTTGTTCGAGCTGGCAAGGTGCTACGCCTGTATTTAAAACCAAATCGGGTGGTTGGTTAAGTGTAAAGAAAACAGTATCGGTACATCCGGTAGCATCTGTAACTATTACAGAATAGTTGCCTGCTGCAAGGCCTGTTACGTTTTGCGTGGTGGCGCTGTTGCTCCACTGATAAGTGAAAGGCGCTGTTCCGCTTGATGTGGTAATGTTTGCCGAACCGGTGGTTCCGCCAAAGCATTGCAAATTAACGGTGGTGGCTGCTGCTACCACAGGGCCGCCATTTGAAGGGCCAATGGTAACTACTAATGTATCGCCACCGGTGGTGTTACACTGGCCGCCTGTGGCAGTAACTACCACCGTGTAAGTTCCCATCGAAAGGCCTGTGGCTGTTTGAGTGGTTTGTCCGTTGCTCCACGAATAAGTTAAGTTGCCTCCACATTGTGCGAAGTTTACGGTGGCCGAGCCCAAGTTATTACAACCTACTCCTGTTACACTCACGCTGCCGCTTGCTCCTGTAGATGATACAGGGCCACATGCCGACATATTAATGGTTGCCACAAAGCCCACACCGCAGGCAATAATTTCTCCGTTCAATCCTATTTGCACATCGTAAACATTTCCGGTGGTGTTAGCAGTTTGCAACACATTTAAGTTGTTATCAAATTTTATTACGGATGATGATGTGCCTACATAAATGTTTCCGCAACTATCAACTGCAATGCCTGAATTATTTTCGAGTGTGCCGCCCGTAAGATTTACGGTGCTCACAATTGCGCCTGTAGATTTGCAACGCTTATCGAGCGTGTTGCCCACAGTAGTGTAAGCAAAGCAATGGTCGGCACAAATTCCGTTAGAACCTTGCACGCTTCCGTTGGCATAGTTAGGAGTGGTTTCGTCAATAGCATAACCATTGTTCGTCTGAAAATCGGCAACGAGGTTAGCACGCACTTTAAAAAACTGGCTTGGCGGACTTCCTTGTAAAATCAATCCGGTAGAAAGGCCATAAATATCGCCAAACGGATCGGTGCAGATGGAGTGCAACTCATTCAGGTAAACAAAACTTGTAACAATAGCTCCGGTTGTTAAATCTATTCGGCCAATCATACCTTGTGTGTTGTTCCCGGGCATATCGTGTCCGGCAACATAGAGTGTATCTTTTGCGGTGTTAAATGCCATGGTCCAAGTTTCGGGAAGACCGCCAGTGTTGCTCCATAGTAGAGTTCCGGCAGGGCTAAGTTTTGCGCGGTTGCCCGAAGAAAATCCTTCGCATATATAGGCGTTGCCAGCAAAATCTAATTTTAAATCACCGATGTAAGAAAAATAATTTGGATTGTAGGTCCACAATGGCGCGCCTGTGTTGTCAAATTTTTGGACCATAAATGTATTTGAACCTCCAAAAACATAAACATTGCCTTGCGCATCTTGGTCGCAGTTGTAAGCAGTGGTGTTGTTCATGGCGGTGGGCACAGCAGTCCAGGGGTCAATAACGATAGTTTGGTTGCTGTTATAATTTCCTAAATTAAAACTCACCGTATTGCCCGATAACTTAAACGAACAAATGATTTTTTGAGAAGGATTGTTTTGGTAATAGGTATTTGAAGGAGCGTGGTCAATATATTCGCCATGCTTATTTGTAAAATGGATATCGCCATTTTGAAGCCAAATATTTTTTTGTGATGAGTAGCGCATTTTAATTTGGCTTGCATCGGCACCGGGATGCAAAATAATATTGTACTTAATGCCCGTTACCGGATGGAAAGTATATTCCACATCAATATTTGGATACAGGTTTTTGTACAACAATTTTTGATACGCTTTTGCAAAATTGTAATTAGTTGCTTTGCCATCGGGCTTTTCGTCAGAGTAATTAAAGTATTCTTTAACTGAATTGGTAACCACCATTCCGCAATTAGGATTAGCACCCACCCATTCCATATTTACAAGCGATGCTTTTTTCACCATTTCGTTTTCTTTGCCTTTCATGAAAAGTTCGCGGATAAACGATGGTGTTTCTTTTTCAAATTTATCAATACGATAGGTTAATCCGTTTGGAGTGAAAAAATATTGCACGCCTTCGTTAATTGAGCCATACATTATTTTAGAGTCAGCGCTGTTATCGCGGCCATTAAACTGCCCCAAGTTTTCGATAAAATAAGGATGCGAAAATGGTTTTACAGATTTAACAATTTGCTGTGCGTTAAGATTAAGAGCAATTAAAAAACAGGCTAAAGCATAAGAGGGATTGAGCTTTTTCATTATATGTTCGGGATTAAGATGCACTAAAGTAGCTAAATACTTTAGTTGCTCCAAATTTCCCAAGCGGCTTGGGCTTGGGCATAAAGCATGCTTAAGCCGTTTTCAACAGCAGCACCGTGTTCTTTTGCTTTTTTCAGAAACTGTGTTTCGGCCGGATTGTAAATTAAATCAATGCAAAGGTGCTTATCCGTGATGTATTCGTAAGGAATTTTAGGAAACTGCGCTATGTGTGGCGACATGCCAAGTGGTGTGCAGTTTACCATCAGCATAAAAGCATTTAGCGCATGCTGGTTAATTTCTTCGTAAAGCAATGTGTTTTTTTGCTCGGTTTTTTTTTCGCGCGATGCATGCCAAACTTCTATACCAATTTCACGGAGTACATATTCTACCGCCTTGGCAGCACCGCCTGTGCCAAGTATAAGCGCACGGTGCTGGTGTGGTTTTAATAATGGTTTTAGTGCTTGTCTAAATCCAATAACATCGGTGTTATAACCGGTTAAGGTAACGGCAGAACTGCTACGGTTAATTTTTATGCAATTTACAGCTCCCACATTTTTTGCTGTATCATGCAAATTGGTTAAAAAAGGGATTACGCTTTGCTTGTGCGGAATGGTAACATTTAATCCGAAAAGTGTGTTGTATTGCTCAATTAGATTAGGAAAATCGGCAATGTCTTTCATCGGAAAAACTTCGTAACTATAATTGGCAAGCGAAAGTTTGTTAAATTTTTCGGTAAAAAACTTTTGCGAAAACGAGTGTGAAACAGGATAGCCTATTAATCCGTAAGTGCGGTTATCCATTTTTCTTTTTTGCGATACGGTGTTTTATTACCTCAATAATAATTGGCAGAATAGAAATGAAAATAATGATGAGCGCTACTTTGCCAATGTTATTTCGGATGATGGGAATTTCGCCAAAAAAATAACCGGCAAAAGTCATGCTGCCAATCCAAAGTGCGCCACCTAAAACATCAAACGATAGAAAACGCTCGTATTTCATTTTGCCCACGCCTGCCACAAAAGGCGCAAAGGTGCGCACAAGCGGAACAAAACGTGCCATGATGATTGTTTTAACTCCATACTTTTCGTAGAACGATTGTGTTTTATCCAAGTACTCTTGTTTCACAATATTTTTTCCGCGTATTTTAATTTGGAAAACTTTTAAGCCAATTGTTCTTCCTATCCAATAGTTGCAATTATCGCCCAAAACAGCGGCAATAAATAGGAGTAGAAATAAAAAGCCAATGTCCATGTATCCAAGTTTTGCAAAAAGTCCGGCTGTGAATAGTAATGAATCGCCCGGCAAAAAGGGCATAGCAACCAAACCTGTTTCAATAAAAATTACGGCAAATAAAATTACATAAACTGTGGTGCCGTATTCTTTAAACAGCCAATCGAAGTCTAAATTAATGATATGCTCAAAAAGTTCTAACAAGAAATTATACGCTTAATATTTAGGCATGGTTGTATCCACTTCATCGGCCCAAGCCAATATGCCGCCTTTTAAATTATAAAGATTGTTAAAACCGTGCTGCGATTGCAGCGCTTGTATAACAGCAGCCGAGCGTTTTCCGCTGCGACAATGCACAACCACTTTTTTGTCTTTTGAAATTTTTTCGATGTTGTTCATCACTTCGGCCATAGGTATAAGCTCACCACCTATTTGGCAAATTTCAAATTCGTGTTCTTCGCGAACATCAATTAACTGAAAATTTTCTCCAGCATCTTTCATGCGTTTTAATTCGATAGCTGTTATTTCTTGCATAGCTTATTTGTTTTTGGGCTGAACAAAAATAGCAATATTGTTTTATCATATATTTTTATTGTTCTTATAAAAAACCGATATTTGAAAAAAAATAGTTTGTATGAATGCATCAGATGCAATACGGAATAATATTATTGACAAGCTTCTAACTATATCAAATAAAAGCTATTTAGCTGCACTTAAAAATCTGATAGAAAGTAGTGGTATTGATAAGGGCAAGGTAAAACTATCGAAAGAGCAGACCATTATGCTTGAACTAAGTGAAGTGGATATAAGAGAAGGGAAAATGGTTTCGCAAAACGAGATTGACAAAGCTGATTTGAAATGGCTAAAAGAAATGTAGCGTGGACAGAAACCGCCCAACTGCAACGAAGAGCAATATTGATTTATTGGGTTAAGAAAAACAAATCAACTGTTTATGCCGTTAAGTTAGTTTCGTTGATAAAAGAGCGGATAGATTTAATACAAAAAAATCCATTTACATTTCAGGAAACTGAATTTAAAAGCACACGCGTATCGGCAATGGGGCATTTCAGTATTTTCTACAAAGTTTATCCTCGCAAAATAATCATCACCGCATTTTGGGATAACAGGCAAGACCCGAAAAAATTATTAGCAATAATTAAAAAATAATTTGCCAATGCTGAAAGAAATATTTCCGGATAGAAAAGCGATGATGCTGGTAACTATAGCCGCATTGGGCTATTTTGTGGATATCTATGATTTGGTTTTATTCAATGTGGTAAAGCGTGAAAGCTTAGAATTTATTCTCGGCAAAGATTCGCCATTGATAAAAGACACTGGTATTTTTTTGTTTAATATGCAAATGCTCGGCATGCTGATTGGCGGCATTTTGTGGGGAGTGTGGGGCGATAAAAAAGGACGCATCACTGTTTTGTTTGGCTCTATACTGCTCTATTCGGCTGCTAATATTATTAATGCTTTTACGTATAATATTACTGCTTATGCAATGGTGCGCGTTATTGCCGGCATTGGTTTGGCAGGCGAATTAGGGGCAGGCATAACCTTAGTGAGCGAAACATTACACAAAGAAAAACGCGGCTACGGCACCATGATTATTGTAACCTTTGGCGCATTGGGTGCTGTGCTGGCATCTTTGGTGGCAAATAAGGGCGCATATTTTTCTGAGATTATTTACAAAATAACATCGGTGCAATTACAAAACTGGCAAGTAGCTTATGTGGTGGGTGGCTTGCTTGGCCTTATGCTACTTGTAATGCGAATGGGCACTTTAGAAAGCGGCATGTTTAAATCAGTAAAACAATCGGGCGTTACTAAGGGCGATTTTTTTATGCTTTTCAGAAACAAAAAACGTGCACTAAAATACATCTGCTGTATTTTAATTGGCTTGCCGGTGTGGTATGTAATTGGTGTATTGGTTGCATTATCCGAAGATGTTTTTGGGAAAGAATTTGGCATTGAAGGAATTAAAAACGGACAAGCGGTTATGTACGCTTATATCGGCCTATCCGTTGGCGATTTAATTAGTGGCATCATCAGCCAAGTTTTAAAGAGCAGAAAAAAAGTGGTTTATATTTATTTAGTGTTCAATGTGATTTTGGTTGTCTATTTTTTATTCGGGATGTATGGCGCAAGTCAGGCGCATTATTATTTTATTTGTTTTATGCTTGGCGCTGCTACGGGCTATTGGGCAATTTTTGTAACCATTGCGTCCGAGCAATTTGGCACCAATATACGCTCAACGGTAACCAACACGGTACCTAATTTTGTGCGCGGTGCAGTAATACCTATCACTAATTCGTTCAAATACCTTGCGCCTGCATTAGGCACCATAGCCGGTGCGATGGTGGTGGGAGCAGCATCTGTTTTGCTTGCACTTATTGCAACCATTTATATCACCGAAAGTTTTAGTAAAGATTTAAATTATACGGAGGAATAAAATTCAGAAGCCAAAGTGCCGTGCATTATTGTGCCCTGACACTTTTTTTAGAAAAAAGTATCAAGAAGAAGAACACAAATAACTTCTTTTCGTTTTGCTCTTTTTACTAAAATCAAAGTTTTTCATTCCACCACAAATCGAAGATTCATTAGTTCAATTAGAAAGCAGTTATCGTAGAATAAATTTTTCAGCATGGCACACATCGCCTTTTTTATTGCA
>JAGVMA010000018.1 GCA_020054095.1 Bacteroidia bacterium
ACAACAATAGCACCTACTATAACCAATCCAAGTTTAATAGTATCATCAGGCGGCAGCAGGTATAATTTAAGTTTTAGCTTTCCTCCTGCAAGCATACAAGTTTCAAATACATTGGTGCAAAATGTTTTTCTGTGTTCATCTAACATTCCGGTTTCAGTAAACGAAGAAGAAGAAACAAAAACTGATTTAAAACTTTATCCCAACCCAAGCACAGGCATTTTCACATTGCAAAAAGAAACTGATGCAAAAGCAACGATGGTTGTTTATGATGTACTGGGTAATCAATGCCTCAAGCTAAGCATAAATGAAGGAGAGGGAACTAAACAAATTGATTTAACAAATTTTGCAAAAGGTATTTATCACCTGCAATTAACGGAGGGAGATAAAGTATATTCTCAAAAAATAGTGTTGCACTAATCCCTTAATTGTTTCTTAACAATAGCAAGCCCTTGCTCAAATGTGTGTGGCATGTAGCCAAGTTGCGTTTGCGCTTTGGTAATAATAAAACCGGTGCGTGGCGGGCGCTTGGCGGGCTGGTTAAGCGTATTGCTTTTTACGGGTGTTATAAGTGTTTTATCTAAATTCCAAAAATCGGCAACACGGTAAACTAAATTTAAAACGCTCATGGTTTCGGCACCGCTTAGGTGGTAAATGCCTTCGGCTTTTTTGTCGGCAATTAATAAGCAGCCCTGCGCCAAATCTTCGGCTAATGTGGGCGAACGAAATTGGTCATCTACCACATTTATTTTTTGTCCATTTTCTAAAGCGCCTTTCGCCCACAGTACTATATTGCTGCGGCTCATATTATCGGCCACACCATATAAAATAATGGTGCGTGCAATGCTCCATTTTGTTTTTGCTTGTTGCACTATTTTTTCGGCCTCAGCTTTTGATAGTGCGTAATAACTAAGCGGATTAGGTGCATCGGTTTCAATGTATTCAGCACCCTTCATGCCATCAAAAATAAAATCGGTAGAGAGGTGTATTAAATGCGCCTTCATTTTTTCGGCAGCAGCTACTAAATTTTTTACGGCAGTTACATTTGCTGCCCGGCATGCATCGCGCTGTGTTTCGCAAGCATCCACATTGGTCATGGCTGCGGTATTAATAATAGTTTGCGGTGCGTGTTTTTCTATTGCGGCATTCACTTCATCGGCATTGCTTATATCAAGCGATTGGTAAGTGTAGCCGTTTTTATTAATCAGTCGGTTTTCGCCACGCGATGTTGCAATAAGTGTTACATCGGTGCGAGCCAATAAAGCATAAACTAATTTTTGCCCCAGTAAGCCATTGGTGCCGGTAACTAAAATTTTTTGCATGCTGTAAAAGTAAAATTAAATATCCCAAATAGTGGGTCGCTTGCTGCGGAATGGTTTAAAATAATTTTTATGTTCGAGCACAAATGCCATTATGAAATAAATAATAATGGGCGAACCAAAAGTGAAAAACGAGAGGTAAATAAAATACATACGTATTCTGGTGGCACTTATTCCTAATTTTTTCCCCCACCAATTACACACACCAAATGCTTGCGCCTCGAACCAGTTTCTTATACTATTTATCATGAATAGGGTGTTTTGTTTGACAAATGTATGAATATTATGTTTTACTGATTCGATTCAACTGCGCTCAAATATTTGACTTTGAAAAAAATCCAATGAATATTTGTTTTTATTTGTATCATTGTGAAAAGTTTTAGAATGCGTGTGATAAAATATTTTAAGGTTTTATTATTTACATTTCTTATAACAACTGTATCTTTTGCTTCTGCTTTTGGTAGGCTAAATGCACGTTTTTCTTACACAAATTCTTCCAATAGTTATTTTTCATCCATCAATACAGGGGCGTCATTTAATGCAGAGACTATTAACGATACTTTTCCCCCGATTAGTATTGGCATTTTCTTTCTCGATCAATCAGAGGAAGATGACGAGTATAGTATTTCATTAAATCACATTTCGTGTTTATTCGGAATATCTACTTTTTATCACATTGATGGATGTAACCTTTCTTTAGCATATTCACGTTGCTTTATTCAAACAGTTCCGATTCACATTCGGGATTGTGTATTTCTGATATAGTATTTTTTTCTTTTATAAGCTCATGGAATATTCTTCCATGAATGTACTTTTTTGCTATTACTAACATTCGTATGTTTTTTCGCTAAGTAAAAACGCTAATTTATATTTTAACATGAAAACAATAAAAATTACTTATATCAAATTACACTATCTTTTTTTTTCATTGATTTTTTTCATTTTATCAAGTTGCGGTTCTGAAATTGAAGATGAAACGAAGGCAACTTTTCAGGTAACTACTCCCTTGAAAAAAGACACAGTAGTTACCAATGAATATGTGTGTCAAATAAAATCAATTCAGCACATTGAGCTTAGAGCATTTGAAAAGGGATATTTACAGAAAATTTATGTTGATGAGGGGCAATTTGTAAAAGCGGGTCAACTAATGTTTCAAATAATGCCAGCAATTTATAAGGCCGAGCTTCAAAAGGTGCAGGCCGAAGTAAGTTTTGCAGAAATTGAATACCAAAATACAAAACAATTATCTGACAGTAATATAGTATCGAAAAATGAGCTGGCGCTTGTAAAAGCAAAATTAGATAAAGCAAAAGCCGAGTTATTGTTGGCACAAACTCATTTGAGTTTTACAGAAATACATGCACCTTTTGATGGCATAATGGATCACTTCTATGTTCGGTTAGGTAGTTTAGTTGAGGAAGGTGATTTATTAACTACTCTATCAGATAACAGCCAGATGTGGGTTTATTTTAATGTACCAGAAGTTGAGTACTTGAATTTTATGAAAAAATACAACCGAGACAATCATGCAAAAGTACATTTGAAGTTGGCTAATGGAGATGTGTTTGATGAAGAAGGATATGTAGAAACAATTGAAGCAGATTTTAATAGTGAAACTGGAAATATTGCATTTAGAGCAACATTCAAAAACCCAGATGGTATATTGAGGCATGGCGAAACCGGTAATATACTAATGCGAGATGAACTTAAAAATGCACTGTTAATACCTCAAAAAACAGCATTTGAAGTGCTTGATAAAAAATATGTTTACATAATAGATAAACGCGGATTAGTTAAAACAAGAGAGATTATTGTGGGGCACGAAATGCCGCACCTTTATTCTGTTACTGATGGGGTGGACGAAAACGAAAGAATTCTTTTGGATGGACTTCGCAAGGTAAGAGAAAATGATAAGATAAATTTCAAACTCATTAGCCCGCAATTGGTTTTTGAAAACCTGAATTTATATGCTGAATAATTAAATTTTTTTTGAAAAATAAAACCATGGTAAAAAAATTTTTACAGAGGCCGGTATTGGCAATAGTGATATCCATTATAATTGTTTTTATGGGCATACTTGCTTTAAAACAACTGCCAATTTCTCAATTCCCCGAAATTGCACCTACTACAGTAAACATATTTATAGCATATCCCGGAGCAAGTGCTGATGTATTAACAAAATCAACTCTAATACCGCTTGAAACAGCAATAAATGGGGTTCAAGGTATGCGTTATATATCATCAGATGCAACAAGTGCAGGTGAAGCAACATTAAGAATAGTGTTTGAGCCCGGCACAGACCCTAATAGTGCGGTTGTGTTAGTTAAAACCAGAGTAGATCAAGTAATGCCACTTTTGCCTGTCCTTGTTCAGCGCGAGGGAGTTATCATCACCCCGATACAGCCAAGCATGCTAATGTATATTAACTTATATAGTAGCGATAAAAATACTGACGAAAAGTTTTTATACAACTATAGCTACACAAAAATGATTCCTGAAATACAACGGGTGAACGGTGTTGCACGAGCACAAATTTTAGGTAGCCGTATTTATGCTATGCGTGTGTGGCTAAAGCCCGACAGAATGCGTGCTTATAATATATCAGCAGAAGAAGTTATGGAAGCTATGCAGGAGCAAAGTCTAATCGCTCGCCCTGGAAGGTTGGGGCAAAGCTCGGGGAAAAATGCCCAATCGTTAGAATATGTTTTAAATTACCAAGGCCGGTATAACGAACCCGAACAGTATAAAAGTATTATAATAAAAGCTAACGATGCAGGCGAAATTATTCATTTAAAAGATATTGCTGATGTTGAACTTGGAACAGAGTTTTTTGATATCTATTCTAATTTAGATGGAAAACCATCAGCATCAATTGTGCTAAAGCAAAATGTTGGAAGTAATGCTAGTACAGTGATTGAACAAGTAAAAGTAAAACTGGAAGAGCTAAAGAAGGATTTTCCTCCTGGTATGGCATATAAAATAAGCTATGATGTATCACAGGTTTTAGATGCATCCACAGATCAAGTAATACACACTTTGAGAGACGCATTTATTTTAGTTGCGCTTGTGGTTTTTATTTTTTTGGGAGATTGGCGTTCCACTTTAATCCCACTTATTGCCATACCAGTATCACTTATTGGTTCATTTGCTTTCATGCAAGCGTTTGGCTTGTCAATTAATTTGGTTACACTTTTTGCACTTGTTCTTGCAATAGGTATAGTGGTTGATAATGCAATAGTTGTAGTTGAGGCCGTACACGCAAAGATGCACGAAAATAAATCGCTTTCACCTTACGATGCAACTCAAATAGTAGTAAGCGAAATTAGTGGAGCCATCCTTGCCATTACATTGGTAATGACAGCAGTATTTATTCCTATTGCATTCATGTCTGGCCCGGTGGGTGTATTTTACAGGCAGTTTTCAATAACCATGGCGAGTTCCATTATCATATCGGGTGTAGTTGCGCTCACACTCACTCCAGTGCTGTGCGCTATGATCCTCAAAAATGATTTTTATTCGAAAAGAAAAAAAACAATTATTAAAAAAACTATTGATTGGTTTAATATGAAATTTGAAAAATTAACTGGTAAATACATAAATGTTCTAGGAAAAATTGTAACACGAAGGATAGTTACATCTACTGCCCTTATTTCATTTGGGGCAGGAATTTTAGGGTTAAATAAAATACTACCATCGGGATTCGTACCCGGTGAGGACCAAGGCACAATTTACGCCATAATACAAACTCCTCCCGGCTCTACATTAGAGATGACAAATAGTGTAGCCCGCGAACTGCAGAAAATTTGTGAAGAAATAGATGATGTTGAATCCGTGGTATCATTGGCCGGATATGAGATAATGACAGAAGGCAGAGGGTCAAATGCAGGCACCTGTTTAATAAATCTAAAAAAATGGTCTGATAGAGAACATTCTGTTCACCAAGTTATGGAGGAGTTAGAAGAGAAATCAAAAAACATGAGCGCAGTTGTCGAGTTTTTTGAGCCACCAGCAGTTCCCGGTTTCGGCTCTTCGGGAGGCATTTCAATGAGACTTATAGAGAAAAATGCATCAAATAATTATCAGGAATTTGATAAAATAAATCAAAATTTTATGGATACGCTCCGAAAACTACCGCAATTAACCGGGCTATTCACTTTTTATGCGGCCAATTATCCACAATACGAATTATTAATTGATAACAATATTGCTATGCAAAAAGGAGTATCAATAGGCAAAGCAATGGAGAACCTTAACATTTTAATAGGTAGTACCTATGAGCAAGGATTTATAAGGTTTGGCCGTTTTTTTAAAGTATACGTTCAAGCAGCACCTGAGTATAGAAGATTCCCGTCCGACTTAGAAAAACTATTTGTGAAAAACGAAAATGGCGAAATGGTTCCGTACTCATCATTTATGAAAATTAAGAAAGCACAAGGCCCCAATGAAATTACACGATATAATTTATATAATTCAGCATCTATAAGATGTTCGTCAGCTAATGGCTACACATCGGGCGATGCCATAAGTGCAATAAAACTAGCCGCACAAAATAGCTTACCAAAAGGATATGACATAGCTTGGGAAGATTTATCTTACGATGAAGCAAAGAAGGGTAATGAAGCCATATATATATTTATAATAGTAATTGTTTTTGTTTACCTTGTACTAGCGGCACAATACGAGAGTTTTTTGCTGCCGTTAGCCGTAATTTTTTCTTTACCTATAGGCGTATTCGGTTCGTTTTTATTTCTAAAATTATTTGGACTAACCAATGACGTATATGCCCAAGTAGGATTGATAATGCTTGTGGGATTATTGGGTAAAAATGCTGTATTAATTGTAGAGTTTGCAGTTCAAAAAAATAAACAAGGAGCATCTTTACGTGATGCTGCAATAGCAGGTGCTAAAGAAAGGTTCCGTCCTATCTTGATGACATCTTTTGCATTCATTGCAGGGTTAATTCCACTACTAATATCAACGGGAGCTGGAGCAATTGGCAACAGAACTATAGGCGGTTCTTCACTCGGAGGTATGCTAATTGGTACCGTGTTTGGCGTTGTTATAATTCCCGGATTGTACTACATTTTTGCTAAACTAATAGGGGGTAAAAAAATGATTGCAGTAGAAGATGAAAACCCATTGACTGAAGATATTCCCGTGTAAAAAATTAGCTGCATTAAATTAATGATGAATCTAACTGTTTAACATATCATAAAATGAAAGAAATAGTAAAAATAACAATTGCAATCATTGTTACATCACATCTACTCTTGTCGTGCAAAACCCCTAACAATGTCCCTAATTTTGATAATAAAAACACACCACAGACATACGGCAATAATTTAGATACTACTAATATTGCCAAACTTAAGTGGAAACAATATTTTTCAGATTCTATTCTGATAGCACTAATAGATACTGCATTGAAAAATAATCAGGAACTAAATATTATGATGCAAGAAATTGAAATTAGTAAATATGAAATAGGATATAGAAAAGGAGAGTACTTGCCTTTTTTGGGCATAAAAGGTCTATCTGGTTTTGAAAAAGAAGGAAGATACACAAGATATGGAGCGGTAGATGATAATATAGAAATAAAACCAGGAACAAAATTTCCGGAACCATTACCAAATTTTTTTATTGCTGGTGTAGCCTCGTGGGAGATAGATGTTTGGAGAAAATTAAGGAATGCAAAAAAATCAGCCGTTGCTAATTATCTTTCTAAAATAGAAGGAAAAAATTTTATGGCGACCAATTTGGTTGCTGAAATCGCTTGCGCCTATTACCAATTAATTGGGCTTGACAATTTGCTCGACATTATTGATAAAAATATTCAAATTCAAAAAGATGCTTTAGAAACTGTAAAACAACAAAAAGATGCAGCAAAAGTTTCCCAATTAGCAGTTAATAGATTTGCGGCACAACTCTTAAATACAATAAATCTTCAGTTTGAAGTTCAACAAAAAATTATTGAAACAGAAAATCATCTTAACTATTTAGCAGGAAGATACCCGCAGCCGATAAAAAGGATTAGAGAGAATTTTTTCAATAAATCTGAGGACTCATTATATGTAGGAGTACCATCTCAATTGCTTTTATATCGGCCAGATATAAGGCAGTCTGAATTACAATTAATTGCATCAAAATTAGATGTGAAAACTGCAAGAGCAAATTTTTATCCTTCTTTTAAAATTGACGCAGCAGCAGGTTTTAATGCATTTAACCCTGCTTTTATTTTATATCCTCAATCAATTTTGTATAACTTGGGTGGGGAGTTAATAGCACCACTTTTAAACAGAAGTGCAATAAAGGCAGCATATCTTACTGCAAACGCAAAACAAATTCAGGCAATATATAGTTACCAGCAAACAATACTAGGCGCATATGTCGAGGTGGCCAATCAATTGAATAAAAATAAAATCATTTTAAAAAGTTATGACATAAAATTACAAGAAGTAGAAGTTCTTACCCAATCGATCAACATATCTAATAGTCTCTTTAAATCTGCCCGATCAGATTATATCGAAGTATTGTTAACACAGAAAGAAGTATTGCAGTCTAAAATGGAGCTCGTAGAAATTAAAATGGAACAATTAAATGCGAAGGTAAATCTATATAGGGCATTAGGTGGTGGGTGGAGATGAAACTAAATAATTCGCATAAATACTTATCCACTTTTAATAGTATTTGGCTGTTTAATCTATTAAATTGAATTTTAGACCACTATCAACTACAAAATCACAAAATGTTTTTTATTATAAGTTAAAATATTTTGCTTACAAGTGGTTCGTTTTGTTCGACAAATGTATTAAAAATACCGCTCAATACTTCTGTCTTATTTTATTAGGTTTCAAGCAACTTTTTTTCTTTAATAATTGTCTTGATATTATAGAGATTCAAACTAATTTCGCAGACGAATACTTAGGAACCTACACAAAGGAAAAATGAAAAGAATAGTTTTAATAACACTTATCTACCTACAAGCAATAGCTCAACTTTTTGCCCAGTCAACCACGTGCCCTTGGGTTAATGCTGGTATTGACCAAACTATATGTGCGCCCAATTGCGCCACATTAAACATGACTTATTTGCAAGCTAATGCAACTACTTCTTACACACAGGCCGTTATACCCTATGCACCCGATCCATTTAATGTCGGCACCACAGTAGCTTTAACGGACGATTCGCAAACAGGATTACTTACACTGCCATTCACGTTCTGTTTTTACGGCACAGCGTATAACCAGTTTATTATTGGCTCTAACGGTTGGGTTGGTTTTACTGCCACCACTTCTACTTGGGTAATTACAAATCCGGTTCCTGATGGTTCGGGCGCATCGCCACGTAACTGTATAATGGGTCCTTGGCAAGATATTAACCCAAGTGTGGGCGGAACAATACGTTATCAATTATACGGTTCGGCACCTTGCCGCAGAATGACTGTGAGTTGGCTTAACGTACCCATGTACTCATGCGGAACACCTGCTACACAACAAATTATTTTATACGAAACCACTAACATCATTGATAATTTTATACAAACTAAACCATTGTGTGCCGGTTGGAATAGCGGACGTGCAATACAAGCAACACACAACGCAGCCGGAACTGTGGCTACAGTAGTACCCGGCCGTAATAGCCCTACGCAATGGGCAGTAAATAACGAAGGCAGAAGATTTTCTCCGGCAGGTGCGCCTACTACAAATATTTCTTGGTTAAACAGTGCGAATGTTGTTATCGGTAATACTGCTTCAATTCAAGTTTGTCCAACTACTACATCTACATATACTGCACAAATAGTTTACACCAATTGTAATAATACTACCACTGTTGTTACAGATCAAGTGGTTGTAAACGTATCATCGGTTACGGTAAACGTAAACCCATCCAACGTGCAAATATGCTTAGCTGGAAACGTACAACTATCAGCTAATGCAGCCAATGCAGTAACATATTCATGGACACCTGCAACATTTTTAAATAATCCAAACATTGCTAACCCGGTTTCTACACCCACCGCAACCACTACTTACACCGTATATGTTACCGATGCCAACGGCTGCCAGGGCACTGCCACTGTAACCGTAACCGTTACACAAATGACTACAGCCAATGCCGGTCCTGATGTGAGTATTTGCTATGGCGGCAACACGCAACTTAATGCCTCTGGGGGCGTTGTCTATTCTTGGGCACCTGCAACTTTTTTAAATAATCCAAACATTGCTAACCCGGTTTCTACGCCCACCGCAACCACTACTTACACCGTGTATGTTACCGATGCCAACGGCTGCCAGGGCAGTGATATGGTAACGGTTACGGTAAATCCACAAATAACACTAAACGTGGCAGGCTTTGATATGACTTGTGCTAATAGCTGTAATGGACAAGCGATTGTTATACCTAACGGTGGAACACAACCATTCTCTTATTTATGGAGCAATGGCGGAACCACTGCAGCCATCACCGGACTTTGTGCTGGTACTTATACTATTACTGTTACAGATGCTGCCGGTTGCACCATGCAAGGAACGGCAACTGTAAACGCTCCACCTGCATTGGTATTGCAAACTAACTCAACAAATGCTAACTGCGGTTTACCCGATGGAAGTGCATGCGTAGTTATTAATGGCGGAACTCCTCCTTATTCTCAAGTTTGGAGTCCATCGAATCAAACAACACTTTGCGCTACAAACGTACCACCAGGTACGTATACTGTAACTGTTACCGATGCTAATGGTTGTACCGATACGGCAGTAGTTATTGTAAATAACAATGCAGGAGGTACGGCATCAATAACTGCACAAACAAACGTAACATGTTTTGGTGCATGCGATGGAACTGCTACTACCACTATGGTTGGAGGTCAAGGACCATATACATATACATGGAGCACTAACCCTGTGCAATACACACAAATTGCAACCGGACTTTGTGCCGGAACTTACACCGCTACCGTGGTAGATGATAACGGCTGCTCTGATACGGCAATAGTTATTATAACACAACCGGTTCAGCTAACTATAGTGGCTATACCATCCGTAATAATTTGTACAGGTACATGTACCACATTAGTTGCTAATCCTAATGGCGGAACGCCTGCCTATGCATACTTATGGATGCCCGGCAACTTAAATACTTCATCAATACAAGCATGCCCTACAAGCACTACTACTTATACGGTAACTGTTACCGATGCTAACGGATGTACAAATCTGCAAACTACTACAGTAACTGTGCGCCCACCACTTACAGTTAATATTGCAAACGGAGCTACTGTTTGTCCGGGCGCATGTACTAGTTTAACAGCAAACGGTGCAGGCGGTAACGGTGGTCCTTATACTTATTTGTGGATGCCCGGTAATTTAACCGGACAAACCGTGCAAGTTTGCCCAACTGCTACTACTACTTACACAGTAACTGTTAACGATAATTGCACAACACCTACTGCAACAGATACTGCAACTGTGATTATTCAGCCACCACCTGTTGTTTCATTTACTTCGAGTGATTCATCAGGATGCGCTCCACTATGCGTTACATTTAACGGCACTGCGGCAAATGCTTCATCATGGTCGTGGACATTTACAGGTGGTAACCCATCATCGTCTATCGTGCAAAACACAAGTTTAATTTGCTACGATAATCCTGGCCAATACAATGTAACATTATTTGTAACTGATAATAACGGCTGTACAGCAAGTGCTACGGTGAACAATATGATAACAGTTTATTCAAACCCAACTGCAGCATTTTCAATGGATCCGCAAACTACTACTGTGTTAAATGGCACCATCAACTTTACAGATAATTCAATAGGCGCAACACAATGGACTTGGAGTTTTGGCGATATAAATGCAGGAACTTCAAACAACCAAAATCCTATTTACACTTATTTAGATACAGGCGCATACATTATTACATTGTTGGTTGCTAACCAATACGGCTGTGTAGATACAATTGAAAATACAGTAGTGATTTTGCCCGAGTACACATTCTTCGCACCCAATGCATTTACACCCAATGGCGATGGTAGAAACGATGTATTTATGCCGAAAGGCGATTATGTGGATGCTAACGATTTTGAATTCTATGTTTTCGATCGCTGGGGAATGATGATATTTAAAACCGAAAAATGGGGCGAAGGCTGGAATGGTAAGGTAAATGGCAATGGCGACATTGTTCAGCAAGATGTGTACGTGTGGAAAGTCATCACTAAAGATAATTTAGGTAACAGGCACGAGTATGTAGGTCATGTTTCGGTTATAAAGTAAAATTTGGTAGGCAACCAAATTTTACTAATTTCGTCATATAGATAAAGTATTTATTACTAACACCCTTAACGCCCAATAGCATGAAAAAACTATTACTGCCAATTCTCACTCTTTTTACATTCTCTTTATTTTCACAAGATAACGTAGGTGTGGGTACTAACACGCCCGATCCAAGTTCGATAATGGAGATGTTATCAACCAATAAAGGTGTATTAGTACCACGCATGACCACAGTTCAGCGTACTGCTATAGCTACACCAGCCAATGGCTTGTTGGTTTACGATACAAATTTCGATTGCTTTTTTTATTATACCACATTAAACGGCTGGACATCAATGTGCCAAAGTTCAGGTCCACAAGGCCCTACAGGTCCAACAGGAGTAAACGGAGCTAATGGTGTTACGGGCGCAACAGGCGATACCGGTCCAACGGGCGCAAACGGAGCAACTGGAGCAACAGGCGATACCGGTCCTACTGGAGCACAAGGGACACAAGGAGTAACAGGTCCGCAAGGCCCTACTGGCCCAACAGGGTTAACAGGTGCTAATGGAGCAACGGGTGCAACAGGTCCGCAAGGTCCTACTGGCCCAACAGGGTTAACAGGTGCTAATGGAGCAACGGGTGCAACAGGTCCGCAAGGTCCTACTGGCCCAACAGGGTTAACAGGCGCTAATGGAGCAACGGGAGCAACGGGTTCGCAAGGTCCTACTGGCCCAACAGGGTTAACAGGCGCTAATGGAGCAACGGGAGCAACAGGTCCGCAAGGCCCTACTGGCCCAACAGGGTTAACAGGTGCTAATGGAGCAACGGGAGCAACGGGTCCGCAAGGCCCTACTGGCCCAACAGGGTTAACAGGTGCTAATGGAGCAACGGGAGCAACGGGTCCGCAAGGTCCTACTGGCCCAACAGGGTTAACAGGTGCTAATGGAGCAACGGGAGCAACGGGTCCGCAAGGTCCTACTGGCCCAACAGGGTTAACAGGCGCTAATGGAGCAACGGGAGCAACGGGTCCGCAAGGTCCTACTGGAGTAAATGGCGCAACGGGGCCTACTGGTCCTGTAGCGAATATTACATCTGCTACTATGACTGGAGATCAACTTTTATCTTCAACTGTATTTGCTAATCTTCCAGGCATAAATATCACATTTACACCAACAGTTAATACTGCATATATTGAGTTCACTGCCTCTGGTTTTGGCTATACAGGTTCAAATGTTATTGTTGAATTTCAGGTTTTGGTAAATGGTGCACCTGTGGGAGGTACCTCTGAAAAAGTTGGTATCTATAACTCTTGGAGTGGACTATCTACTACACCTTGGAGTGTGGCATTTACAAAAAATGTAACTGTAAATGCTAACGTGGCAAACACTATTGTTGTTCAGTATCGAGCTAACTTGGTTGGAGCTGGGACAAATGGCATTGCTATATACAATGCAACACAGCCTGCCCATCACGCAACGGTATCATCTATTTACAGATAAAAAATTAAAAATGAAAATATTTTTTTCTACTGTATTTCTTTTTATTGCTTTTGGTGTTAATGCACAAAGCAATAGTAATGGAACTTCAGCACCGGTTTTAAAAACAACTGATAAGTCAGCGATTAGTCCATCAGATAGTGTTTCGGTTAATTCTAAAACACCTGTTTTATCACCTTATGATACTAATAATAATGCTCCGGGAGCCGGAGCCAACTCCCAAAACGCCCCGCCCGAGCTAGTGCCTTATAAAAAAGAAGAGCGACCCAAATAAAGACTCTTGACATTCATCTGTTAAAAGAACCTTAACCGGTGTATGTTTGTACTTTCCAATTATCTAACTTAGCCGCAAAATTACCTGCTGGTGTTTTTATTACTGTTGTCATTGCTTTATGAATTTGCGAGAGGCATTTTTGAGTACTTGGTCAATTATTAGAATATACAAACCGCTTGTCAATTTTGTAATGTCTATGTGATTTTCGCTATTGTTCCGTTTCAAACTCTGCTGTAAATTGTTCTATTGTCAATTTATTTTGTTTGTCTGTTGAATGTTACACGGTCGCTGAAATAGACAGGTAACGTTCCGCAAGTTTGCGATGTGCGGGTTTTGAAACCGAAAAAGTGTCTGCTTACGAAATTAAGAGTTAAGAAAATTAAGCTAAATGCGAAACCGTCAACCCGCTTAGGCAAGATGCGTGTTATGTGCTGCCTTTCTCTTCAGTCATTAGTGTTTTATTACCTTTCCAGTAAGTGTTTTTTTGTTGCCTGATGCTTGGATAAAATATAAACCAGCTGTCAAGGTTGTTAAATTAATTTGAACTTTACCTGTATTTGAAGTTTGTTCTAAAACACATTTTCCAGTTTGGTCAAATATTTTTATGAAGTAAATCTCGTTTGTCAGTTCAAGAGTTACAAAATCATTTGTCGGATTTGGGGATAAGTTGTAAACTATAATTATTGTCAAAAGAGTTATTGGGCAAGCCAGTTGTTAAATTATCTGTGAGCATATAATTCCAAACAGGTAAAAAAACTGGTACTCCTGAAATTTTAGGTGTTAAACCGTCTATAGCAGTTGAACCATGTTCATTACCAATAGGCACTGGATATGATGTTATAAGTTGTCTGGTGCTGTTATAAGGAGAGTTTGTTGTGTCAACATTTATAGGCAAGCCATAATTATCAATACCTAAACTATCCCAAATCTGCAGCGTCATTGGATAATTATCCAGCGTATGATTAAATCCATAAATCTTATCACGTGATGTTTGCCAGCCCGTAGAACTTAGCCACAAGGGCGGACTATTAAAAAAAGTGCTGTAATCTTTTGGAGATGAAAAGCAAAGCACTTTTTTTACAAGATAATATTTCCCGATGAGTGCAGCATGTCCTCCTCCTTGCGAGGAGCCAGCAATAATTACTTTGTCAAATCTAATATTACCGCTAATGTCTAAATACTGCCCCCAGTTTTCTGAAGGATAGTTGTTATTTAAATACACAAGCAATTTTTTTATCCTGTTAATAATACATGCGGTAGTGTCAACGGATACGCTCAGAGAATAATCAATACCTTCAATAGTTTCTCTTCGGGCATTTTCGTAACAATATGCGTCTGAAGAATTAGTGCAAAGGCCACCAACTGTCTGGCCATTAGGATACATAACACCAATAGAGTGAAAACCTAATTGGGCAGCAGCACTGCCAAAAAAGGTTGCACTTTTAGGTCTTGAATTAGTTCCGGGTAAATAAACTACTAAAATGTTTTTTGGTACTACACTATTATTGATATATATATAGTTTGAGTCTGTGTTAAAGGTCGTGATAACAGGGTCAGTGTCGCTTGGTTTTACACGTCTAATAACTGTTTGACTAAATAAATTGATGCTTACAAAAAAGCAAGAATAAGGAGTAAGATTTTATTTTTCATAATTTTTTTTTGATTATATCCTTTGACTACAAAAAAAGTCAAAGTTTTAATATGGTTCTAAATTGAGGTTGTCCGTCATAGGGTTCTAACTGACGTTTCCCTTGGTGCATAGAAATCAGGTATTTGTAAAGCCGGGGTCTTTGTCAGTGAGAGCGAATTGATCAATTTGCTTTTTGATGCGAAGCAGTACAGCAAGTTTTCTTTTTTGGTCGAGGAAGAGATAGTTTTCGGGATTGATGTAGGGAGCTTTTTTAGTAACCATGTTCCAGATGATGACCGCCAGTTTACGGGCTGTTGCAGAAATTGCCTACACTCTTTCCTTTCTGAAATTGATTCGTTTAAAGAAATCGGAAAGAGGAGTAGAATCTTTCAAGTTGCCGATGGCATTGGCTGCTGTTGATTTGTTTCCCTTTTCTTTCTGTTTTTCTTGAGTTAAACTTATGAAAATGTCTCTAATTTTTTAGATTAAATCAGTACACTTTGGTTTGAAACGGAACATGATGCTTGCCACTGCCAGGCCAGCATTACAGCACACGGTAGGCCCTAACTCGCAACCAGCAAGCCAGTAAGCCGCATCTCGCAAGCCAATAACATTTTTTAACAATTTTTGTTGTGGATTGCAAAACTATTTTGGTACATTTGTTGTATATAGTTCTAAAATCAATTAAACCTAAAAAATAAATCCCATGAAAAAATTAATGTTAGTAGCGGCTCTTACCGCTTTTGTATTTGCAGCTCCGGTGTCTGCAATGGTATCGTCTAATAAAGCTACAGTAGTATGCGGTGGCGAAGAAAAAGACAAAAAGAAAGATAAATCGAGCAAAAAAGATAGCCAATGTTGCAAAAAAGATGGCAGCACTTCAAGCACTACTTCTACTACAACCACTAATACCACTACCAACACTAAAACTTGTTGTAAAGGCGGTGGTACAAAAACTTGTACTAAAGGCGATACTAAAACAGGTAATACCAGCATTAACAACGGTAACACTACTTCGCCTACACCTACAACGGGTGGCAATTAGTTTCTGCTAAATTTTATGATTTGAAAAAAATCCTCCGAGCAATCGGGGGATTTTTTATTTTAGTAAGTACAAATCTCCTCACACGATGAAAAAACTTTACACAGTACTTTTTTATTGCCTTTGCTTTCGGTGGCTCAAACAGTTTCTGAACCGCATGGGATCTAACTATACCTAGTGCTTAAATCAAGAGCAGCGCAGTGTAATAAAACAAAAAATAGTTGAAAATATTTTGTAGCTGAAACGCAATGAAAAATTGCAGCTAATTACAGTACACAGCAAGTATCGCTTAATTGGTCATGCAATTTCGCACAGGGGTTAATGTGTATGGACTTTATTCCATATCTGGTGAAGGTAGATCATAGTCCGGATTTTCCTCCCCAATTGCTCGATTACACATGTGGCACTCGCACTTACAATACGCAAAGCGGATATAAACATGCCGGCACCGATTTTTTTTGTGGCCCTTTTCGTTTAACAAAATGGATAGCAGCGATGTAGAAATTATTTCGGCAGCAGCCGGAACAATTGTTTACAAATCAGATGGAAATGATAATGGAACTGTGCTGTTAACAACAATAACTGCAGTGCAGTGTAGGTACAGCGCAGCGATTGTTCGGCAGCTTGGTATGGCCAAATGAAAAATGCTCGATTAAAGCTAAGATAGTTGGGCAAACGGTAAGCCAAGGCAATATTTAGGTATTACCGATATACTTGGCAAAGTGGTGAAGCAAGTGAGCATTAATGAATTAATTACTCTAATTAATTGCGCTGAAATGGCTAAGGGCGTTTATGCTTACAGTTTCATCAGCGATGGTAGTGAAGTTAAATCGGGTAAAATAGTGTTGCACTAATTAAAAAACAGCGAGCAACTCTTTCATCGAACTAATTTCGTGCGTGCACTTTTTCCCTGCTCTTTTTTGTGTTGGGTTATAGTAAACCTGATCCATACCATAATTAGCAGCGCCTATTATATCGTGCTCGTAACTGTCGCCAATCATAATACATTCTGTTTTTGATTTTGCTCCGGTGAGTTTCATCGCATAATCAAAAATTATTTTGTCGGGTTTCATTGCTTGGGCGGCATCGGCAGTAATTAGCTTATCAATATAATTAGTAAGCCCCGAGTGTTTCATTTTTATGTGCTGAATTTCTTCAAAGCCATTAGTGATGATGTGAATGTTGTAGTTGTGCTGCTTTAAATAATCGAGCAACTCGTTGCAATGCGTTACCAAATTTCCTTTTCGTGGAGTGTGGTGCGTGTAAAGTTCAGATAAAGTAACAGCAAGTTTGGGATTATTGATTTTAAATTTTAGTAGTGTTTTATGAAAGCGCGCAAAGCGCAGCGTGGCTTTATCAATATCGCCACGCTGATAGTAAATCCACAGTTTATCGTTTATTGGTTTGTATGTATTGTTAAACGATTCGTAATCCGGAATGCCAATTTTTTTTAGCTCACGTTCTTCAAAAAGCAATTTCATCACTTCGTCAGAGTTTCGTTCTAAATCCCAGAGTGTGCGATCGAGGTCGAAAAAAATATGCTTGTATTTTTTTGACATCAAATAAAATATTTTGAGAAGCCGAAAAATTGTGCGAGTGTGTTAAGCACCACTGTCCAAAATAGCAACCAACCGGTGCAGTATATCATTACTTTGGTTTTGCTTTTGTAAATAGCAACTCCCACAAAACAACCAAATGGGATGGAGATGATGCAGGGTGTTAAAAATGAAATGCCTATTAACCCAAATCGTTTTTTTACTCGTACAATTAATTTGTTTTTAGCAGTAAATTTTTTTTTGTTTGCATTTTCGCTGCTTATTGCTTCGGCAGTTTTATACAATCGTTTTACACCATAAACTATTTTATCCGAAAGCCATATAACTCCTTCGCCAAAAAAAGTAAATAATATTATGCCTACAAAGCCACCAATGGTGGTTACCAAAATCGCATCAAAATAACCAATCTGAAAAACGCCTTCGGCAACAAACGGTGCAAATAAAAATTTTGTTGCTGCCAGTATTCCTAAACTAAAAATAATTTCCCACGACATCTTTTATTGTTTTACACCAAATGCTAAATCGCCTGCATCGCCTAATCCGGGCACAATGTACGATTGTGCTGTAAGTTCTTCGTCAATAGCGCCTACCCATAGTGTGCAATTTTCCGGTAAATGTTTTTTAGCATATTCCACACCTTCGGCACTTGCAATAACTGTTACCAAATGTGTGTGTGCCGGCCGGCCTTTGCGCATGAGTTGCTTATAGGTGAGTATAAGTGATTGCCCGGTTGCCAACATGGGGTCGCACAGTATTAAAGTTTTGTTAGTTAAATCGGGGCTCGATAAATATTCCAGTTGAATATCAAAACTGCCATCCTTATGGTGCTTACGATAGGCCGAAATAAAAGCATTCTCAGCCCCATCAAAATAATTTAATAAACCCTGGTGCAGTGGCAATCCTGCTCTTAAAATTGTTGCCAACACGGGTTGTTCGTCCAGCAAATTAATGTTTGCTTCGCCAAGTGGGGTGGTAACTGCCGCGCTTTTCCATTTTAATGTTTTACTTATTTCGTAAGCAAAAATTTCTCCTATCCGTTCTAAATTTCTTCTAAAACGCATGCTGTCTTTTTGCACAGCGCTGCTTCTTAGTTCTGCTATAAATTGATTAAAGATTGAATTTTGTTTGCCAAGTTCGATTAGCATAGTTTCTTATTTTTTTAGCCACTTAATATATTTTGGCAGGTTGTTTTTTCTTACTTGTAAATATACAGATTCTTTTGAGCCGAAACTTTTGTAGAACCTTGCAAGATTTATATCGTTAGATCCCTCAAAATCGAGTAGGGAAGGCGTGCCGCTGTATTGTTTTATTATTTCATTTATTAAATAATGCATGGCTCCTTTTTCTTTTCCCTCTTCGCTATTGCCCGAAAAAAGAAATATAATTCGCCCGAAGTATTGTACAAATAAAGCTCCGGCAATTATTTTTCCGCTTGCGTTTTTTGCAATCCAGATATTTATTGCATTTTTTTCACTAAGAATATTTGTTAATTGATTCAGGGTTTTGTAATGCGCATCTTTCATGCTTTTTATTTCTTGCCCTTTACCTTTTTTAAATAATTGTATTACTGTTTCTATTTTTCCCGCTTTATCAATTGCAATCCCATTCTTCTCAGCTTTCTTAATGTTTCGTTTGGTGCTATCAGAGAATGCAGCGTAAAGTTTTTCATAATTTGAATTCAAATCAAGCTCATGATTTTTATTTTCTTTTATCACAAATCCATTCAGCAATTGCTTTACATGATTATTGATGTTTATTTCAATTAATCGAAACTGATTGGGAATTGCGTTTATAAAATCGCAGCAAATCTTCTCTGTGATTTTTTGCTTTGAAAAAGTTCCTAATTGCTGTGTAAAGTATGGTTGAAACAAATACTGAAAGCCGTATTTTTTTCGGTGAGTGATAGGCATAATTGCTTCGTAATCATTCAGCACAAGCGCATCCCAATTGGGGCTAACCACATCTAAATACCAACTACATGCATAAACAAATTTATTTTGAGATGATGAAATAGCATCGTCCCATTTTTTTTTGTCAATATTATTGTGTGTTAAATACTTTATCAATTTATGCAGTTGCTTCTTTTACCATTTCTTCATACACTTTTGCCCAGCCATTCCAATGTCTGTTATTGCTCAAACTTTCGTTGTGCCACAGACTTATAAATAAACCATCTACCTTTTTTGTTTCATCAATTATTGCTTTAATATGTTTTAATGCATCTTCTGCATTTATTTTTAAATAGTAGCGCAGTGTGGCATCCATCACCGCAAACGGATAAATTTTTAGTTTAGTTTCTAATTCCATATCTAAATCATAAAAATGAAACGGAGTGCAAGTGCCTGCCCTAAAACCAAGTACCGATGCAAAGCCCATGCTGTAATCTTCTTTTATATCGTTCTCAATTAAATTACGATACGTATCAGGAAATACAAGTTTTAAAAAATGCTGGCGGCTTTTTATAATTTCTGAATGAATGATTACCGACAGTCGGCTAATTTCTTTTTTCAGTTTTTCGGGTTTACTGTTTGAACCATAAGATGGATGAATGCCGATTTCTGAATGATCGCTAATTGATTTTATTAGCGACTGAAATTTGTGGCTATGAACAGGAACATTTTTATCATTCACTCCATAATCAGCGAGCAAAAAGAAATAAATTGTGCTCAACGAATACTTCTTTTTTATTTCGTTCTGAAAACTATATGTATCGTATGGGTCTGTTTTTTTACCAAGCAATACCGCAGTGCGTTCTCGCAAATCAAATATATCGAGATCTTTCAGCGCTCTCAAATATCCGCCCATGGTTCTTATCAATCCTTTTTCCTTGTATGCAAAAGCATTGTCAATATCAATCGTAGAAATGTATTTGTAACTTCTGTTTGGGAAATTATGCTGAGGAAATTTCTGCTTTAAAATATTTTTTAATTCTATTGCCCAACTATCTACAACGGGTTGGTGCAAAAAGTTATTGTTAAAAGCAAGTGATTCTTTTGCATCAAAACGATCGTGAACGTCTCTAATGTGCGGCAAATATTCTTCGTACCTACTCACTAAATAAAATGCAGCCGAAAAAATATCGAAAGGCATTGCTGATAATTTTCCGGTAGCGAAAAATGCTTTCGTGTTTTTAAAATCAAATACGGTGATGTTTTGTTCGCTAATTCCCGTTTCAAATAATAAGTTACGCGATTGGAAAAATAACTCATCGGCTATTGGTTGTGAGCTATACGATATTTTTATATCATTGTAATTATTAAACTCTTTTACATCGTTTGTGATTTTTAGTTGGAGCCCCAGTACATCTCTGAAAATAAAATGAAGTATAAATCTACTTCTGTTTGTTGTTTTATGTGTGTAAATGAGTAACATCAGCGATATAAAATTAGAAAAAGAAATGCGATTTTATTTCATTCAGCTATTAGTCTTCAAATGTAAATTGTTTATAAATATTTTCGGATAAAAAAATAAACCACCAGCAAACCGGCAAACGAAAACAAAATGAGGAGAAGCATTGAGTACCTGTCGGGGTGAATTAGCTCACGATTGTATTGTTCGCTTTCTTTGTTTTCTGCAAAATTTTGCAATCCTAAATTTTTTTCAAGATAATTTTCGTCATCGCTAAAGGTTGTAAGCAAAGTGGTTGCATAAAAATCATTATCAGCTATTTGTCTGCGCGAGCGACTGCAAATATCTGCCGTAAGTTCTCCGTATTTCAAATACTCACCATATATAAGCCAGGTTTCGCCTGTGTTAAAAGCCATGGAGCAATGCATGGTATCGGCCGAACGTAAAAAAATATTTTTTATGCTACTGCCTTTAAATAATTTTTCAATTGTGAAATAGGCAATTTGATTTTTAACACTATCTGTTTTTCCTGTAAAAATTATATCAAATTTATTGGTGTATAGTTTGGTTAGCTTTTCGTAAGGCGGGCATTCGCACGAAAACGAATATGTGTAAACGAATGATATTAAAATGAAAACGATGCGTTTCATTAAAGCGCGATGAATTAAAAATACATTTTTAAAAACGATACAGTCTTTTCAATTTCCGGATACATCAGTTTATCTTGTTTAATAAACTTTACTTCTTTTCTAAATGATGAATGTAGCTTTTCGATGGATGGCGATGATTGTAATGGCCTGCGAAATTCTAATGCTTGTGCGGCATTAAATAATTCGATGCCGATGATGGTGAAAATGTTTTCTATTATTTCGTAGCATTTGGTGGCAGCGTTTGCACCCATGCTCACATGGTCTTCTTGCCCGTTTGACGAAACTATTGAATCTACAGATGCAGGTGTGCAAAGTATTTTATTTTTTGATACAATACTTGCGGCTGTATATTGCGGAATCATAAAGCCGCTGTTAAGTCCTGGTTCGGCAACCAAAAACGATGGCAAACCTCTTTGACCTGAAATAAGTAAATAGGTTCTGCGCTCCGAAATATTTCCTAACTCGGCTAATGCTATTGCTAAAAAATCTAATGCCAATGCTAAATGTTGCCCATGAAAATTTCCGCCCGAAATTATTTTGTCTTCTTCAGGAAAAATGGTAGGGTTATCCGTAACCGAATTTATCTCGGTAACAATAATTTCTTGCACATACTCAATTGTATTCCAGCTTGCGCCATGCACTTGCGGAATGCATCTGAATGAATAGGGGTCTTGAACGTGCTTCTTTTTGCGTTTTATAATTTCGCTTCCCTTTAAATGTCTTCTTATTTCTTGCGCCACCATCACTTGACCTCTGTGCGGACGAATGTTTTGAATCAATTCATCAAATGGTTCAATGCGGCCATCATATCCATCTAACGAAACAGCTGCAACATGGTTTGCCATTTCAATTAATTTTTGTGCTTGAATAACACACCAAACGCTATAAGCACTCATAAATTGCGTGCCGTTTAAAAGCGCCAGCGCTTCTTTTGCTTTAAACGAAATGGGTTTGCATTTTATTTTTTTTAGTGCAACATCGGCAGCTTGCTTTTTGCCTTTGTAATATACTTCGCCTTCGCCAATTAGTGGTAATGATAAATGTGCCAAGGGCGCTAAATCGCCCGAAGCACCCAATGAGCCCTGCTGGTAAACAACGGGAAGCAAATCGTTATTGAAAAACGCAACAAGCAATTCAACCGTTTTTAACTGCACACCTGAATAGCCGTAGCTTAACGATTGTATCTTAAGCAGCAACATCAGTTTCACAATTTCTTGCGGAACTTCTTTGCCGGTGCCGCAAGCATGTGAGCGAACTAAATTTGTTTGCAGTTGTTCTAAATCTTTATCGGCAATAGTTTTGTTATATAGCGAACCGAAGCCGGTATTGATACCGTAAACTGCCTCTTTATTTTTTTTTAGCTTTTTATCTAAATAGGTTCTGCAATTGGTAATACGTTCAATTGCATCGGCCGATAATTCTATTTTTTTATTGAAAGATAAAATTTCTTCAATAGTAGTAATGTCGAGTAAATTGGCTGATATTTTAAATGTGCTCATTTAGTTTTTTTATAATTGCATCAATGGCAAGTTTTTCTTGCTCACCTTTTGCCATGTCTTTTAAACTTATTATTCCCGTTTGCATTTCATCACCGCCCACCACAGCCACATAAGGAATATTTTTTTTGTTGGCATAATCAAATTGCTTGCTTATTTTTTTTACTGCATCCGGATATATCTCTGTGTTTATGCCGGCAGTCCTTGCTTTTGCAGCGAGGGCAATGCAATAATCGCGTTCGGCTTCGCCAAAGTGAGCGAACATTAATTTAGTGGTTTGCGAAGTGTTGTTTATTTTATCAAATAAATTCAAATCGTTCATCACATCAAAAATTCTATCAATACCAAATGATATACCAACGCCCGACATATTTGGTAAGCCAAAAATTCCTGTTAAATCATCGTAACGGCCACCGCCACATATACTGCCCATTTGCACATCGTTAGCTTTTACTTCAAATATTGCGCCTGTGTAATAATTTAAACCTCGAGCGAGTGTAATATCAAGCTGTAATTCAGATTTTATGTTGAGTTTAGAAATAGTATTAATAACTGTCTGCAATTCGTTTAGCCCATTTTTACCAGCATCAGAAATTGTAAGTAAGCTTATCAAAACTCCTAATTTTTCGTTATTAGAATTTTTTCCGCCAAGCTGCAAATTGATTAGTGGTATTAGTTTTTCAATTGCAGCATCAGCAACTTGTTTCTCCTTCAATTCTTTTATAACACCATCAATCCCAATTTTATCAAGTTTATCAATGGCAACTGTAATGTCAATTATTTTTTCTGTTTCGCCAATTGCTTCGGCAATGCCGGTTAAAATTTTTCGGTTATTTATTTTAACAGTAACCGATACTCCGAGTGCAGAAAATACTTCATCAATCATTTGCACTATTTCCACTTCGTTAAGCAGCGAGTTGCTTCCAATCACATCTGCATCGCACTGAAAAAACTCGCGGTAGCGGCCTTTTTGTGGTTTATCGGCACGCCACACAGGTTGTATTTGGTAGCGCTTAAATGGAAATGTAATTTCGTTTTGGTGCTGCACTACATAACGTGCAAATGGAACAGTTAAATCATAACGCAAAGCACGCTCGGTTAAAAGCGGTGAGTTTATGTTTTTTTCGAGTGAACGCTCGTATTCTTTTTTTAATTCTTCTTTATTTTTTGATTCGAATTGGCGCGAGTTTAAAATTTTAAAAAGCAACTGGTCGCCCTCATCGCCATATTTTCCGGTAAGCGTTTCTATGTTTTCCATTGCCGGAGTTTCGATGGGCGAAAAGCCGTAGCGCTGAAAAACAGTGCGAATGGTATCAAAAATATAATTGCGCCTCACCATTTCTATTGGTGAAAAATCGCGTGTGCCTCTTGGAATAGATGGTTTCAGAAAAAAATTATTTTTTAATTTCGGTTAATTCGGTTTTGCCCATGAATTTGTCATTGTCTTTATAGCTTTCGGTTTTCACATTACCTGCTTCAAAACTAAACCAGTTAATTGATTTGCCTTTTATCGAGAACATTGTTTTAGATTCAAAATGTTCTGAAATTTTATAGCACATAAATGTTCCGGCTGCTGTTGTTACCGATTCATAGGCTTCTACTTTACGGTCGGTGATACTTATGCTCATGTTCATCATTGGCATTGGTGTTCCTTTTGAGCTTACTTTTATAGTAATAAGAGCATCTTTAAGATTTGCGCCCACTTCTAATTTCGATGGCATTTCTAAATCAGCACCATCCATTGTCATTTCAAAATCTTTATACTGCTCTTGTTGTTGCTGTGGTATCATCATTTTCATATCAAAAAAAAGTGTGCCACCCGAACATTTAATGGTGTACTCACTTTTAGTTGTTGATTTTCCTTTTTTATCAAAATTTTCTTGCGTAGCAGTTACCGATGTTCCGACTGCAGTTTTTGTTACTTTGCTGTAATTGGTTTTTGTTGAACCGGTAGGTTTTCCATCATCGTTATACGATGTCATGGTGGTGCTTGCACCTTCGTTAAAAAATAATAAGGTGTCGCATACATCGGCAATAGTAAACGAGCAAAGCAATACTGTTACTGCTATTGCTGAAAGAGATAGAATTTGTTTTTTCATTTTTATAAATTTTAAACAGTTAGTTTTTTGTATTTAACACGAGTAGGTGCTACATCGCCCAAGCGTTTTTTTCTGTTTTCCTCATAGTCGCTGTAGCCACCTTCAAACCAATATACTTCCGAGTCGCCTTCGAAAGCGAGGATGTGCGTACACACACGATCGAGAAACCAGCGGTCGTGCGAAATGATAACTGCACAGCCGGCAAAATTTTCTAAACCTTCTTCCAAAGCACGCAACGTGTTCACATCTAAATCGTTTGTAGGCTCATCGAGCAATAACACATTGGCTTCGGTTTTTAAAGTGAGAGCAAGATGCAAGCGGTTGCGTTCACCGCCCGATAATACACCGCATTTTTTTCCTTGGTCGGGGCCATTAAAATTAAAACGAGAGATGTAAGCTCTTGAAATAAGCGGCCTGCCACCCACATTAATGTATTCGCTTCCGCCCGATATTACATCGTAAACTGTTTTCTCAGGGTCAATATCCGTATGAGATTGATCTACATAACCAATTTTAACAGTAGGGCCAATTTTAAATGTTCCTTTGTCAACTTTTTGCTCGCCCATTATCATGCGGAAGATGGTGGTTTTACCCGCACCGTTAGGGCCAATGATGCCAACTATTCCGGCAGGAGGCAAATTAAAATTCAAATTTTCGTACAATAATTTATCGCCAAATGCTTTTGCAACTCCTGTGGCTTCAATCACATCTGTTCCTAAGCGCGGCCCATTTGGGATAAAAATTTCCAATTTATCTTCTTTTGCTTTTACATCTTCGCCAAGCATTTTTTCATAATTCTGCAAGCGGGCTTTTTGTTTTGTTTGTCGGCCTTTTGCTCCTTGGCGTACCCAATCTAATTCTCGCGCAAGCGTTTTTTGTCTTTTGCTTTCCGATTTTTCTTCTTGGCGCAGGCGTTCTTGTTTTTGCACCAACCATTCGGTGTAATTTCCTTTCCATGGGATTCCTTCACCACGGTCGAGTTCTAAAATCCAACCGGCTACATTATCTAAGAAATAACGATCGTGCGTTACTGCTAAAACAGTGCCTTTGTATTGTTGCAAATGTTGCTCTAACCAATAAACCGATTCGGCATCCAAATGGTTAGTAGGCTCATCGAGCAATAAGATATCAGGTTCTTGAATAAGTAAGCGGCAAAGTGCAACGCGTCTGCGCTCACCACCCGATAGGTTTTTCACGGGAGTATCACCTTCGGGACATCGCAATGCTTCCATGGCTTGTTCCAAGCGGTTATCCAGGTTCCATAAATCTTGCGCTTCAATAATATCATTCAATCTCGCTTGGCGTTCAATGAGTTTTGTCATTTCATCATCGCTCATTTCTTCGCCAAATTTATTATTCACTTCTTCGTATTCTTTTAAAACAGACACATGCTTTTGTGCGCCTTCGCGAACAATTTCAATTACCGTTTTGCTGTCGTCTAATTTGGGTTCTTGTTCCAGCATACCTATGCTGTAGCCGGGTGAGTGGTGTAGTTCGCCATCGTAACTCTTATCGAGTCCTGCAATAATTCGTAGTAAAGTAGATTTTCCCGAACCGTTTAAACCTAAAATCCCAATTTTAGCACCGTAGTAAAAAGATAAGTAAATGTCTTTTAAAATGGTTTTTCCGGTGTTGAGCGTTTTGCTCACTTTCACCATCGAAAAAATAATTTGTCTGCCTTCGCTCATGGTTAATTCTAATAAATTTTACTGTTGTTTTATTCTGTTTATTTGAGGTGCGAATATCGTAAATTTTAACCATTGGCAGCAACCGAAATAAGCGCCTTATTGCCTAAAATAAATGGGGTGCTTTTCGTTATACTTTCGCAGATATATAAAAACAGATTGCTTCTTTTTTTTCTTTTTTAATGCCATAAACTCGGCATACAATTGTTCATCAGGCTTTAAAAGTACCTCCATGTTTTTTACATCAAATGGTATAATTTTTCCATCCGTGAGATTAAGTACCATTTGGTTAATCTGATAATTTGTTTGGTTTACACCATTGCTCATAGGGACGGGCGCTGTAAACATTACGGGCATAATTGCCGAAAAGTGGCACAGCGAACCAATTACCACCACTCGGTTAAACTCGTAACCAAAGTTGATGAAAATGGTAACGCCTTTACTAAAGCCCCATATATTTTTGGTTTTAATGGTTTGTTCTTTTCCTTCTTCATCTATATAAGTGAAACTCGATTTTGAAACTACTTTATTTAAAAAGTCAATGGCCGACTTATCGTAATTGCTTTTAATTTTTTCTTTTGCAATGGGTTTGTTTTTTTTGAATTGCTCAAAATTAAGGTAGATGCCCTCCTTGAATTCAAATTCTTTGCTATATACAACCGAATCGGTTTGTGCCAACAACAAATTGCCGCCTAAAAAAGATGCGCAATAAAAAAACAAAAACAATAGTGCTTTTTTCACTTAGCGTAAATTTACTTTTCTTTTTTAGATACTTATCAGGAAAAATTTAGTGGGTTAAATTTCTTTTTCTCACCGCTTCAAAAACAATAATGGCACAGCTTGTTGATACATTAAGCGAGTCAATTTTTCCGAGCATTGGTATTTTAATTTGTTCGGCATTGGTGAGCCATTTTTCGCTTAAGCCATCAGCTTCGGTGCCCATTACTATGGCGCAGGGTTTATCTAAATTGGTTTCGGTGTAATTTTTTGTGGCCGTTAGTGCAGCAGAGTAGGGCGTGATGTTTTTTCCTTTTAGCCAATTTAAAACTTCATCCGTATTGGCAGCAATAACTTGTTTGGTGAAAATGCACCCAATGCTTGCACGTATTGTATTGGGATTATACAAATCCGTTTTTGAATCGCAAATAATAACTGCATCGGCATCAGCTGCATCGGCTGTTCGCAAAATGGCGCCAAGGTTTCCGGGTTTTTCTACGGCTTCCAAAATTATTAATAGCGGGTTAGCGTTAAGTTTTATTTCGGCTAATGATAAGTGTTTTGGTTTGGCCAAAGCAATTAGCCCGTCAGAATTTTCGCGGTAGGCAATTTTTTCAAAAACAGCTCGTGTAATTATTTGTTGGTTAGGGTAACTTAGTTCACCGGCAATATCAGTACAAACAAAAATGGTTTCAATTTCAAAACCCGATTGAATTGCCAAATCAATTTCGCGCTTGCCTTCAATCACAATTAAATTTTGCTCCTTGCGCTCAGCCGATTTTTCAATAAGCTTAACAAGGTTTTTGATTTTAGTATTGGCCGGTGATGAAATAATATCGTGCATAAATTTTACGATTGTAAAATTAGTTAATTTTACAGCAATGAAGAGTTATCTGTCGCTCATTAAATTTAGCCACACCATTTTTGCAATGCCATTTGCTTTAATTGGCTTTTTTTTAGCTACAACACAAAACGAGATAGTAACCATTGACTGGAAATTATTTTTATTAGTTGTGCTTTGTATGGTTTTCGCGCGCAGTGCAGCTATGGCTTTTAACCGCTATGCCGATAGAGATTTCGATATTAAAAATAAACGTACCGCAATCCGAGAAATTCCGGTCGGTATTATTTCTGCAAAAAATGCTTTGTTATTCGTGATTATAAATTGTGCGCTGTTTATCACCACTACCTTTTTCATCAATCAAATTTGTTTTTTGCTTTCTCCCGTTGCGCTTTTAGTTGTTTTGGGATATAGTTATACCAAAAGATTTACTGCATTATGCCATTTGGTTCTAGGCGTTGGTTTATCATTGGCACCTATTGGTGCATATTTGGCAGTTACGGGTAAATTTAATTTGTTGCCACTTTTGTTCTCGTTTATAGTTTTATTTTGGGTAAGTGGTTTTGATATTATTTATGCATTGCAAGACGAAGAATTTGATAAAACCGAAAAACTAAAATCAATACCTGCAATGCTTGGCAAAAAAAATGCACTTTGGGTTTCTAATTTTTTGCATTTATGTTGCGCCATTTTGGTTTTATATGCCGGGTATTATGCTCATTTTAATATTATTTATTGGATAGGTGCCGGGCTGTTTATTGCCTTGCTCACCTATCAGCATCTTATAGTTTCACCTACTGATTTAAGCCGAGTTAATCTTGCATTTATGACCATTAACGGATTTGCAAGTGTGCTATTTTCGGTGTTCGTTTTAATCGAAATTTTTACTAATCGCTAATTAATTGAAAACGCTGCACACATTTCTCAAAAATAAAATTGTAAAATGGATGCTGCTCTTTGCAGTTCTTATTATAGTAGCGATGACATTTTCTAATTATTGGATTGTGAACACATCGGCCGATAAATTATATGCCGATGTAAATGCCATTCCGGTGCGCGATGTAGGTTTGGTTTTGGGTGCCAATAAAACAGCGAAGCACGGTATCAATTTATATTTTAAATACCGCATTGAGGCAGCAGCACAACTATTTAAAGCCGGAAAAATAAAACACATTATTGTGAGTGGCGATAATCACATTAAAGAATACGATGAAGCTACTGATATGCAGCAGGCACTAATAGCTTTAGGTGTGCCCGATACTTGCATCACGCTTGACTATGCCGGCTTTCGCACATTCGATTCCGTTATACGATGTAACAAAGTTTTTGGGCAAAAAAGTTTTACAATTATTTCGCAAGAGTTTCACAACCAGCGAGCAGTATTTATTGCACAAAAAAACAATATTAATGCTATTTGTTTTAATGCAAAAGATGTTCCGGCAAAATATTCGTTTAAAACTAATATGCGCGAATATTTTGCAAAGTTTAAATGTGTGCTCGATATTTATCTCTTGCACACATCACCTAAGTTTTTGGGCGAAGAAGTGAAAATTGAAATTTGATTTTATTGTACGAACTATTTTTTATTTTTATCTATATTAAGTACAAGCCATCACACATATTTCGACAAGCTCAATAGGACAGCGCGCGGGGTCAGTCTGAGTATGTCGAAGACTATACGTTTGCAATTTTTCTTATTTTTAAATATTACTTTTAACTATGACTATAAATCAAGCACAGCAAAAAGTAGATGAATGGATAAAGCAGCACGGTGTGCGCTATTTTTCTGAACTAACCAATATGGCTATTTTAACAGAAGAAGTGGGCGAAGTAGCACGCATAATAGCAAGGCAATATGGCGAACAATCATTTAAAAAAACCGACACAAGTAAAAAACTAAGTGATGAACTTGCCGATGTTTTATTTGTGCTTATATGCTTAGCTAACCAAACAGGCGTGGATTTAACACAAGCCCTCGAAAAAAACATGAGAAAAAAAACCAAGCGCGATAGTAAGCGGCATAAGCGTAATGCAAAATTGAAAAACTACCTCTCAAAATAAACTTTACCTCTATAGCTACACACAATCACACTTCGACATGCTCAGTGTGACAGCGCACACAATGAATAAAACTACCTCTCAAAAT
>JAGVMA010000051.1 GCA_020054095.1 Bacteroidia bacterium
CGCTAATTGTGAAAGGGTATGAACATAAGCATCACGAATATGAGCACCTCCGGTTGATGTTGGTGGATTTGGTGGCGCATCGGGATAATTATCGTTTGCACCTGCTTTAATAACCAAGCGTTGAAATTCGTTACGATTGCTTACGGCCGGAAAAAGTTGATCTGTAAGCGCATATTTGTAACCATATTCATCTCTGCAAATAAAATCAATACCCCGCTGGCTGTAAGCCCACGAGTCGTTCCCGTGTTCATTTGTGGTTCCTTCCGATTCGGCTCTAATTTGCCCCGCAGCATTGAAATATTCAATACCGGCAATTGCATTTATTTGTGTTCCATTAAGTAATGTTTGCACCTGGTTTCCAAACAATGAAATAACCGGTATGGTATGCGATGAGTTGATAAAAATTGTGTTGCTTTCAATAAAACTTGAGGGAATATTGGTGTTGCTATTGATACCTACGGCACGTAAAACAGTAGTAACCGAAACAGTAATAGGCCCTGAATATATTGTAGATGAAGAGGTAGGCACATTACCATTGGTGGTGTAGTAGATAGTAGTATTTGGGTCGGGAGTGGCGATTGAAACAGTTTGTGTGGAGGTATAAAAACCTGCATTTACACTCATCGTTGGTTTGGTAGAATATTCTTGCATAACATTCGCATTAACAGCATTTGGAGTAGGTGTTGTGAACACGCCCCAGGTTGTTGCGCCATCTGTAACTCGTCCGCGCGAATGATTATTTTGTGCCGGACGCATAGTAAACGAATCCAAAACAACACTTGAAGCATTAGACAAAATAATTTTTTCGGGCTTGGTTTGTGTTAATTTAAAATTGGTATGATAGTTAGATCCTGCAATAATATTTTGACCTGAAGCCCAAACAAGCAATTTGCCATTAGCAGGAATGGTACCTGATGTGAACGTCCATTTAGCTATATTGTTTACGTTATCACTTAAATTGAAGCCCGTTATGTTAACTGCCGAACCAGTTGTGTTGTAAAGTTCGATCCAATCTGAATAATCGCCATAGTTGTCCTGAATAGTGCTTGTGTTGGAGGCCGACCATTCGTTAATTACAATTTGTGATTGTGCGTTTTGCCGGCAAAAAATTATTAGTAATGCCATTACTAATAATTTTGAACTTAAAATAGTGCGCATGGTTGAGTAAAATTAGTATTTGTTTTGTGGGGAAATGACCATCAAATCTATGTAAATTAATGTTTAAAAACAAATGCCCGTAAATTCTGTAAAATAAGTCGCCTAAAACCGATTTATTTTATTGTACTTTTAATGCAGTATAATCTCAGATGATGAACTTAGCTAATACATTAAATTTTGCACGAAACTTAAATTTCGAGCGATCGGTTAATGCATCAAAACTTATTAGTGGGTTTTACATTTCTAAATTAAAACGAGAAAGCGCTACGCCTGCTTTACCTTACAGTATTTCAATAGAACCCACTACTGCCTGTAATTTAAGATGCCCGCAGTGCATAAGTGGCAAGCGAGATTTTACTCGCCCTACCGGGATGATTAATGAAAATTTATTCCAAAAAATTATTGACCAAACGCAGCATCACCTGCTTTATCTCAATTTTTATTTTCAGGGTGAGCCCTTTTTGCATCCTCAGTTTACCGATATGGTCAAGTACGCTTCTGCTAAAAAAATATACACCTCCACCTCCACTAATGCTCATTTTTTAAACGATGAAAATGCAAAGAAAACTATTCAATCGGGGCTTAATCGCCTTATAATATCAATAGATGGCGCTACAGATGAAACTTATAAAAAGTACCGCATAGGTGGAGATTTGGAAAAAGTAAAAATGGGCATTGCTAATTTATCAAAATGGAAAAAGCAATTGAAGGCAAGTAATCCGCATGTTGTTTTACAATTCATTGTTTTCAAACATAATGAAAATGAAGTGGACGATTTTATAAAATTTGCCAAGCAAAGTGGAGCAAATGATTATGTTTTAAAAAGTGCACAGATTTACGATTTTGAAAATGCCGATGACTTGCTTCCGGTAAATGCTAAGTACAAAAGGTACAGCAATAAAAATAAAATAGAGGCAGTAGAAAACAATCGTTGCTGGAAAATGTGGCATTCATGCGTTATAACTTGGGATGGAAAAGTGGTGCCTTGTTGTTTTGATAAAGATGCAAATCATGCGATGGGCGATTTGAATCAACAGTCGTTTACTGAAATTTGGACCGGTAGCCGATACCAAAAATTTAGAAATCAACTTTTTAAATCGCGAAAAGAAATAGCCATGTGCGCTAACTGTTCTGAGGGGGCAAAAGTTTGGGTTGGCTAATTTCAAAAAATCTTATCTATCACATCTGCATACAAATTTCTGTATTGTTTAACTATTCTGTTAAAATCTTTTTCTTGTTTTTCAGTTAGTTTTTTTGATTTTGAATTTTTGTTTATCACAGATTGAATAAGTTTAAATAGTAATACATAATCGGCAAGCATTGTTTTGTCCTGCTGCGAGTTAAGGAATTTTATATTGCGCTGTGTTAATTGAAAAGCAAACTCAGCATCGTTTGTTAGCACAAAATAAATATTCTCGAGTACGCGTATTTGTATGTCGAATGGTAAGTAAAAAATTTTCTCGTTTATTGTGCGCGCAATGTTAATTTGCGCCAAAGCGTTTTTATAATCATCGGTTGCCAGGTAATACTTAGCGTAAGCGAGCGCCCCCCTGGTGGCATAAATGTCATTTCTGTTTTTTATCTCAGGATCGAAAATCGTTTTTAGTATATGTAATGCTTCGGGGTAATTTTTTTGTAAGATGGCGAGTAGTGCGTATTGCTCGTAGTGATAAAAATAGCCATACATGTTTTTGCTTACACCATCTCGCAGCGTTTGCGAATACATTTCAAAAGCTTCCTTTTTGTTGCCACATGTAAAAAGGGCATCAGCATAAAGCAACTGAAGAAACACCGCAATATCAACTTCAAAAAAATAGGCAATATGCTTTTTTAGCGCTATTGCTTTTTTTAGATAAGAAAGAACCTGCTTGTCGTTATTATCATAAAATGTAAACCAACTACAAAAGCAACGGTATAAATAATAGCGTGCCAAGTAGTGATTGCTTTCGCCCATTTTTTTTTCGTGCTTTTGCAAATCAACAAGTGAAATGCCGGCTGCTTTTTTAGGGTTTTTTACTGCTGCCGAAATATTAAGGTGCGCAAAAAGCAGGTGGAATTTCACATATAATTCATCACCAGCAGTTTTATTTTTTTTAACCGATAAATACTTTTGAGCATATTTATTTATTTCCTTCTGGTTATAGTGCTTAAAAGGAACATCAATTAACAAATGAAAGCTTTTTAAATAAAAATTTTCAAGTTGCTCAGGCGCAGTTTCTTTTTCTATTGCCTTTAACTCGTGGTGTAATAGGATGTAAAGATTTTTACTTTTTAAAAAGTGAAGTGCATCATTTGTGTTGTTTTTATAAAGCGAAGCCATGCACTTGCGAATAAGCAATGAACTTATTTTGTACAAATGAGTTTCTGTTACGGTGCAGGCTTTGGCTGCACCTGCGGCATCTATTTCATCTGCATTTTGATTAGCGCAATCGTAAAAAAAATCGAAAACGGTTTTTTCTTTTCCTTTTAATTTAATCCCACGAACACTATTTTTTTGTTCGGCAGATAAATGCTGTAATAAATTATATAGCTGACTCATTCTGTAATACAAAGAAAATAATTAAGAGTAAGAAAACAAGTTTTTCGGGTTTTATGTGTTTGTGAATAGTTGCTCCTTTGCTCCGCTAACCACATTAGCTAACGCTATAGTTCTTTCTGTATTCTTATATGAGTAACCTATTTTACCGCTGTTTGGATTGTGGCGATTGATTAATGTGGTTAGGCGAGCCTTAGCGGGCTCGCCTTATTTTATTAACCTAAAAAAAATAAAAATGAAAAAAATCTATTTTGCATTTGCATTTTTACTTATGACAGTAATTGCAAATTCACAAAATGTGCAATGGGCAAGTAAAGTGGTAGCTTATTCCACACAATTTTCGTCAACTAAATACAGTGCTAATCAGGTGCTGGGCAAACCCAATTCTATGCCACAAGGCGATGATAGCCCTTGTGCATGGGCGCCAAGTACCAAGGGTGGCAAAAAAGAATTTGTGAAAGTAAGTTACGATAAGCCCATGAAAATTAAACAAGTAATTATTGCAGAAAATTACAATGCGGGCATGATTTTGAAAGTGAATTTATACGATGCCAATGGCAAGAAAAAAACTGTTTACAAAAGCAAGCCATTTAAAGTAGTTGCCGAAAAGGGTCGTATGTTATCAATAAAACTTGAGCAAGAAACGGAGTTTGAAGTGGTGCAGGTTGAAGTTATTTTATCGTTAGCAATTGCAAATGTATTTGCATCTATTGATGCTATAGGCATTTCGGCAACTACCGATGAGTATGTGCCAAAACCTTACACAACTGCAGATGTAAACTTTGTATCGAAAAAAGAAAATTTGGGCAAGCAAGTAAATTCTACTTACACGGAGCTATTGCCAGTAATATCACCCGATGGAAACACACTTTACTTTGTGCGCGATGAACATCCGCAAAATAAAGGAAGCCAAGATATTTGGTATTGTACTAAAAATGCTGATGGTAGTTGGACAGATGCTCAAAATATGGGCTCGCCACTTAATAATGAAAAAGCAAATTTTGTGGCATCGGTTACACCTGATGGCAACAAGGTTTTATTAGGTGGTGTTTACCAAAAAGATGGTGGCAAAGGAGTTTCGTTCAGTACAAAAAATTCGCGTGGTTTTTGGAATTCGCCCACAAAAGTGGATGTGAAAAATTATTACAACAAAAACGATTACAACGAATTTTGCATGAGCAATAGCAGTAAATATATTTTAATGACTGTGGAGCGTGATGATACTTATGGCTCAAAAGATGTTTATGTGAGCGTGTTGCAAAGCGATGGCAGTTATTCTGAACCAAAAAATTTAGGTCCAATGGTGAATACCGCAGCAAAAGAAACTTCGCCTTTTTTAGCTGGCGATGAAAAAACATTGTATTACTCAACAAGCGGTTTTTCAACTTATGGTGATAACGATATTTTTATGACCAAGCGCTTAGACGATACTTGGACAAACTGGAGCGAACCGGTAAACTTAGGCTCACAGGTAAACACTCCAAATTGGGATGCGTATTACACCATTTCGTCATCAGGCGACTACGCTTACTTTGTTTCCTCAGAAAATTCAATTGGTAACGAAGATATTTTCCGCATGAAATTGCCCGAAGAAGTTAAGCCCGATCCGGTGGTATTGGTATCTGGCAAAGTAATTAATGCAAAAACGAACGAACCTATTGCCGCTAACATTGTTTACCAATTATTGCCAAGCGGCAAAGAAATGGGTACTGCGGTTTCTAACGGTGCCGATGGATATAAAATTATTCTTCCTTTCGGTAACAACTATTCGTTTAACGCATCGGCAGTGGGTTACATAGCTGTTAACGAAAATATGGATTTAACTAACTTGAAAGAATACAAAGAAATTAAAAAAGATTTGTACTTGGTTCCCATCGAAGTGGGGCAAACCGTGCGCTTAAATAATATCTTTTTTGAAACCGGCAAAGCTGATTTACTGCCTGCATCGTTTGTTGAGTTAGATAATTTGGTGAAAATATTAACCGACAATCCGAATATTGAAATTGAAATTGAAGGCCACACCGATAACGTAGGCAGCGATGCTAGTAATTTAACACTGTCTAAAAACAGGTCGAAATCTGTTTATGATTATTTAGTATCAAAAGGAGTAAATGCAGAGCGCTTAAAATCTAACGGATATGGAAAATCAAAACCAATTGCAACTAACGATACTGATGAAGGCAAAGCACAAAACAGGCGGGTGCAATTTACTATCCTGAAAAAATAGTACGTACCAGCACGTATTTAAAATTACACAACAGCACTCACAAAACCGAGTGCTGTTTTTTTTCAGTTTTGCTTACTACTAACCACATAATTATCATCATGAAAAAAACAATTAAACAGTTAATGGTTGCGGCATTTGTTCTGGCTGCAGCTATTAGTGCCAATGCACAAAACATTAGTTACAAAGTAACCGAAGACGACCCTTACGCAATTAAAAAATTAGGTGTGCACATTGATCCATATTGGATGGATGTATGGGGTGCGAATTCATTAAAATTTGGAGCCGGAGCGAGAGTTGATTATCATCTCGGGCGACTTGGCTCTATCCATCTCGATATACGCAAAGCGTATTTAGATTTAGGCGAATTAAATACGAGAGAAAATACTGAATGGGTGTCTAAAAGCGGAAAATTCAAAAAGTTTTTCTACATCGAACCGCACATTGCTTTTCACTTATCAGATAAAGTAAAAAGCCAGTACATGAATGTGGTTCTGTCATCTAACTCTTATTCGTATGGTGGATATACTTACTCCAGCAGTAAATATATTTCGGTGCCGGGTAGTTTGCGAAAAATAATTGCCTTGCATGCAGGTTTCTATTCACTAACATCAACCTATAATGCCGGAGCAGTCAGCAGTTTTGCAAATAACGATTCAATACTTTCGGCAGTGGGTACAAAAAATGGGAAGGACACAACACTATTCTTGCCGGGTGGCACCTATGGTCATATAACTACGGGTGTATTGTTAGCAGGATTTTCGTTTAAAAAAATAAAAAACTTGTGGATTAATGCCGATGGTTATGGTAATGCCGGCCACACCGGTTACACCGATTTTTATATTGATTTGTTATTTGCTCCGGTTATAAAATTATCAAATATGTTGCAAAATGCAGGTGAAACAAACGAATGGAAAATTGATTCGGAAGAAAAAAAACGATTAGGATGGAGATTAACTTGGGCAAAGAAAAAGCCAATGCGATCGGCTGTATCATACAAATTTGAAATTGGCCAGCGCCCGGGATTAAAAGGCGGCTCGTTTTTCTTTAATATGATTTTTGGGTATAATATTGCAGCTATGTAGCTGAGATGAACAATTCATTTGAATAATATTAGAAATTTAGTAATTCTTTTGGGTGAATTTTTAATGCTTTAGCCATCGAGTAAATTGTACTGATAGTGGTGTTTATCTCACCTCGTTCAATTCTGCCAACCTGGTTTATCGGTATATCTGCCTCATAAGCTAATGTTTCTTGTGATAAACCTTTGCCAATGCGAATTAATTTTAAATTCATTCCAAAATTTCTAATATAGGTCTTGTCTCTTATTTTTATCACTCAGACAAAACTGAGTGAATGATAAAAAAATACTTAACACATATATGTGTTATATTAATATGTTTTCATAGATTAGCTGAAACTAAAAAAAACAAAAAATGAAAACACTGAAATTAATTATTGCACTATGTGCTATGCCGCTTGTTACGACAATTGCACAATTCAGTAATATCATAGGCAGTTAAATATTAATTACATTTAACTGCCTATTTCTTTCATGCAAATTTTCATTTCAATTTTATTAGGACTCTTTTTTGCGATTGTAACAAACATTTCATTTGCATTTAAAAATGAAATATTATCGTTTCAATTAGCTGCTTTTCTATATTTGATTTTAGGGTACTTTATTGAGAATTTTCCACGCTTACACAAACACCTTTTATTGGCAATCTCTTGCACATATTTTTTTGTACTTTTTACTTTGCCATGGAACTACATTTTTTTATTAATCTGTATTCCCATTACTTTCGGGTTTTATACGGGAGTATTTCTTAAAGGCAAATCAATGGTTTCTGTTTTAGGAATTATCGTTTTCTGTATATCTTCTTCTGTTTTTTATTTTTTACCAGAATATATATTTAACGCCATAAAATTAAGTAAGGAGGGAAAAATAAAAAATTACAATATTGAGTTAAATGAAAATTTTCTTACCATTGACTCGTCATCAATAAATAAAAACCAATTTCTTGGGAAAATAGTTTTAATAGAGTATTGGCATATTAAATGCGGAGCATGTAAACTTCAATTTCAACTTCTCGATGAACTTCAAAAACAATATTTAAGGGATACAAATGTGGCAATCGTTGCAATAAATTGTGGTCTTTACGATTCGTTTTCAGATTTTAAAAAATTTGGTGAAACAAAGTTTAAATATGATTTCACATTGTTGTATGAAAATGATGCAAATACTTACAGAAAACTTAATTTTAATAGTTCTCCTCATACTTTTCTGCTGGACAAAAAGGGCAAAATAGAAAGATATTTTTCTGGATATTCAAAAGTTGATCATAATGTTGTCAAAAACAAAATAATCAATGACATTAACTCGCTGAACAAAAAATAAGAAAAAAAGTATTTTTATATTAGTCCACTGCCTTTAATTTATCTTTTACACTATTCACTGTTTTTATTTGACTTTCTAATTCGTTTTTTTTCTTTGCTTGGTCTTCTTCGTTTTTCTTTATCTCTTCTTCATTCTTTTTAATTTTTTCCTGATATTCCTTTATGTCATCTTTCATTTTTTGATTTTTCTTTTCCAAATCCTTCTGCTCATCTTGTAATTTTGCCAACGCCTTTTCCGATTGTTTTAGTTGCTCATTAATGGCTTCGGTTTGCATTTTTATTGCAAATTTTGTGAGTATTTGTTTTGCAACTTTGTATTTGTCGCTATGCTCTGAACTGTTAAGAAAAGCACCGCCTAAATCAAAAGCAACAATAAGTTTGTGCTCGCCATCTTTTACTTTCACCACCTTTGCGTATATATCTATCGGGTTATTTCCCATCTCTTTTATTAAAGCATTGTCGGCAAATAGACCGCCATCTTTCGAGCTCACTTTCGCATCATAATCTTTTAGCAAAGATTTAAATTCCTTTTCAATATCATCGGCACTTGCTTCAATGATGGTAACAATCAATGCATTGTTTTTGCCGCCACCTATTTGCTCTTTTTCTTCGGTAACTTTTGTTTTTTGCGCCCACATTAATGTGGGAAGTGTAAGCATTAAAATTATTTTCTTCATAGGTTTTAGGTTTTGTTAAATATATTTACTTGTCATCAATTTCGGTAACTCCGCCAGATACAATCAACTTCATAACATCGCCCGCAGGCACATTAATTACTTCTATGTTTTCGGATGGCACAACTATAAAATTTCCGGATAAAGAATACGACATAGGCATATAAACTCCTACTTTACCTTTTGGTAAATGTAGTTCGGCTAAATCATCTTGTGTTATAAAACCTATTTGCTGTATGTTGTTTTCTTTATTTATAGTTACCAAAACAGGTTTGTTAAATTTCTTTTTACTGCCCACAAAAGCTTGCATTAGATCTTTTAACGATGTGTAAAAAGTTTTTACAACCGGTGTTTTTTCCATAACTCTATCGAATAAAACTAAAAATGGCTGCACAATAATAGTTGACCCAATCATGCCGACTACCACAATAATCAGCAATAAAATAAAGGTACCAATAAATGGGTCAACAAGCGGGTGAACGGCAATGCCCATAAAACCAAGCAGGTTACCCACCTTATTAAAAAGATAAAGTAAAATATAAAAAGTAATGGTAACCGGCACTAATATTATTAATCCTTGAATAAAGTATCGTAAAATATTTTTCATTTGATTGTGTATAAAGTGAAATCAAAAAAAACTACATTTGATAACACAAATTTATTTGCAAGTGAAGGTAAGTAAAAAAACATTTTTCATTTCTATTAAAGAAATAACAAAACGTAACCCCGAGTGAATTTCTATATGCACTCGTTTGTTTTAACCAATCACTAACTAATAATAACACTTAATATATGCCAATCTATCATAAACTGGGCAGTTTTCCGCAAAAACGCCACACTATATTTAAAAGCGCTGAAGACAAACACCGTTACGAACAATTGTTTGGCACCGAAGGTTTTAGCGGCATGTCATCGTTGCTGTACCATGTTCATCGCCCTACGCAGGTTAAAGAAATTTTAAAATCATACAGCATTGCTCCTAAAATTGCAATTGAAAAAAACATAAAAGCACTTTTGCTAAAAGGATTTGAAGTAGCACCGGCAGATGATTTTTTAGACAGCCGAAAATACATGCTTGTGAATAACGATGTATTACTCGGACTTGCAGCACCGCGCCAAAGCATGAAAAATTATTTCTATAAAAATGCCGATGCCGATGAAATGCTTTTTATCCATAAGGGCAGCGGAACGCTTCGCACTTTTATGGGCAATATAAAATTTGAATATGGTGATTATTTAGTAATTCCGCGCGGAATGATTTATCAAATTGAATTTGATGAGGCTGATAATCGGTTGCTTTTTTTAGAATCATTTAGCCCCATTTATTCGCCAAAGCGTTATAAGAATTCGCATGGCCAGTTGCTGGAACACTCGCCTTATTGCGAACGCGATTTTAAACTACCTGCCGATTTAGAATCAAACGATGAAAAAGGTGATTTTATCATTAAAATAAAAAAAGAGGGAATGATTCATGAGGTGGTTTATGCATCGCACCCATTTGATGTAGTAGGTTGGGACGGCTATAATTTCCCTTATGGATTTTCGATACACAATTTTGAGCCAATAACGGGCAGGGTGCATCAGCCACCACCCGTGCACCAAACTTTTGAAACCAACACATTTGTTGTTTGCTCATTTTGTCCGCGCTTGTACGATTATCATCCGCAATCAATTCCGGCACCATACAACCATAGCAATATTGATAGCGATGAGGTGCTTTATTATGTGGATGGCGATTTTATGAGTCGTAACAATATAAAGCAGGGGCATATTACATTGCATCCAAAAGGAATTCCGCATGGTCCGGCACCCGGTGCAATGGAACGCAGTATAGGGCAAACTGTAACTCAAGAACTTGCCGTGATGGTAGATACCTTCCGCCCGTTAAAAGTTACCGAAGATGCGCTTAAAATTGACGATGGTAAATATTACCAAAGCTGGGTTGAATAGCTATTTTTTTTCGACAAAACTTTAATTTGTAAAGATGAGGCGGGAGCCGCTAAAACAATAGCATTCGCCTCATTTTTTTGTTTAATTCAGTGCAACTTTTTTGGCTTTACTAATGTCTATATCTTAGTGCAAGTTCAATAATTAAAACTCCCTGAATATGAATAACAAAATTACTGCCCTTTTTGCTACTGCCCTTTTTAGTTGTAGCATTGTTTTTTCGCAAACAACCCAATCAAGCCCACCATTTGTTCCTGAGCCGGGTGCTTGCGGCTACCCTGATAACTCAACTCTTAATGGCCCTAATAATCCAGATCCGCAAAATGGAAGTGGCTCGTTAGGTCAAACCTATAATTTTAGTAAATGTGGCTTGAACTATACACAAGCTACACGCAGACTTGGCAGACGAGGCCCTTTAAACGGAACACCGCAACCTGCTACTTACACCATTTCAGGTATGCCTACATGTTTTGTGGTAGAGCGTGCATATTTATACTCAAGCATGAGCGGAACATCTACTGCGTTTAACGTAACTATTACTAATCCGGCTAACCAAACATTTGTTATTCCTGCTGTTACAATAGGAACAGGCCCAGATAAATGCTGGGGTTATGGCGGTACTTCTTCTTACCGTGTGGATGTTACGGCAGCTATTACCGGTAACGGAAACTACATCATCAGCGGATTTCCAACAAATCCACCGACACCACAAAAAGATACAGATGGTGCAACACTTTTTATAATATACAGCGATCCTACTGCAAACTATCAAGGCCACATGGTTATCCACGATGGCTGCTTAGTAGGTATTGGAGGTAACACTTCGCAAACAATGACCGGCATTGCAGCTTGTGCTAATTCTACTTATGCACGTGCATTTTGCATGACAGGCGACTGGCAATTAAACGGTATCACAGGTAATTGGAATGGAAGCCCTATTAACATTCCATGGAATTGGTGGAATTATGATGAAGTGCCTACCACAGTTACAAACGGACAAAACACTGCCGTTTATCAGCATTTCGGAACTAATGATTGTTACAATTGGGTAGTAATGGGTTTATATTACCGAACTACTACTTGCACCACTTGCCCTGCATCATCACTAACAGCCACCATTACACCCATAGCACCCACTTGTAATTTGTGTAACGGAAGTGCTACAGTTAACCCCACTGGCGGACAAGCACCTTACACTTATAGCTGGACAACCGTTCCGCCACAAACAACACAAACAGCTACAGGGCTTTGTGCCGGAACTTACACTGTTTATGTAACTGATGCTACAGGATGTTTTTCAACTTCAGCTTCCGTTACTCTTACAAGCACATCAGTGCCGGTTAACGTAGCTACCACTGTAACAAACGCACTTTGTTTTAATGCTTGTAACGGTACTGCTACCGCAACTCCTTCGGGCGGAACACCACCTTATACTTACGTGTGGAATCCAGGTAACCAAACCACGCAAACTGCAACCGGTTTATGTGCCGGAACTTACACCGTTACTGTTACCGATGCTTCGGGATGTACCGGAACGGCAACTGCAACCATAACGCAACCGCCACAATTAACGGTGCAAATGGCAAGTTTCCCTGCCACGTGCTTTGGCTCGTGCGATGGACAAGCTGTGGTTATTGCAGGTGGCGGAACAGCACCGTACTCATATAACTGGGCACCTAACGGTGGAACTGCTTCTACCGCTACCGGCTTATGCGCAGGCGTGTTCACGGTTACAGTTACCGATGCTAATGGATGTACTATTACAGGAACAGCAACTATTACAGAACCTAC
>JAGVMA010000060.1 GCA_020054095.1 Bacteroidia bacterium
TTCATTTCTTCTTTACTGCACGAGTAAAATGTGGTTGCTAAGGCAGCTACTGCTATGGCAACTGATAAAATTAATTTTTTCATGTGTTTATGTTTTTTTTGATTTAAGCCAAATTTATAATAAAATATCAAATAACACATATATGTGTTTATTTTTTTTGTCATCAGGTGAAGCTTTGCAAGCTTGATAAATATTAGAGACAAAACGTATATTTTAAAGTTTGGCAATAATTTAAAACGATTGCGAAATTTAAAGGATTTATCACAGGAAAAGCTTGCTTATGATGCGGATATTCCTATTAATCAGATTGGCAGGATAGAAAGAGGCGAAATAAACACAACAATAAGTACACTTAACAGTATTGCAAAAGCACTTAAAATTCACCCCAAAGAATTATTAAATTTTTAATCAGGAATTTTAAACTATCTTTGTGCCGTTATGTGCTGAGGAAAAACCTTGTCGCACACGACAGGAAGCACATCCTTTATAGCCTCCCATAAAACAAAAATGCGTTTTTCAGGTAGTAGGTATAGTTAAGTGTTTAAAACGTAAAAAAATCAAATGTCATCATTCCAAGATTTAGGGATTAATGCCCCTATTTTAAAAGCATTACAAGCAGAAGGATATACCAATCCTACACCTATTCAACAACAAGCAATACCCCACGCAATAGCAGGAAAAGATTTATTGGCAAGTGCACAAACAGGCACCGGCAAAACTGCCGCTTTTGCAATTCCTATTATACAGCGATTGAGCGAAGAATCAATGCGCAATGTAAAAGGCATTAAAGCACTAATACTTACACCCACACGTGAACTTGCTTTGCAAATAAGTCAGAATTTTTTGGCTTACGGAAAATTTACAAACATAAAACACACATCAGTTTACGGAGGTGTGTCGCAATATCATCAGGAAAAAGCGCTGCAAAAAGGAGTAGATGTATTGGTAGCAACTCCGGGCAGGTTAATTGATTTGATAAATCAAGGCATCATTAAATTAAGCTCAATAAAAATATTGGTATTAGATGAAGCTGACCGAATGTTAGACATGGGTTTTATACACGATATAAAACGCATTATTGCAAAAGTGCCCGAAGGCAGACAAACGCTGTTTTTTTCGGCTACTATTCCACCGCAAATTGGTCAATTAGTACAAAGTATTTTAAACCAGCCAGTGCGTGTGGAAGTTAAAGCAGTTTCGGCTGCAGCTGATACAGTGCAACAATTTGTTTACCATGTTGACAAAAAACTAAAGGTTAACTTATTGAAATGGATTATAGCTAACGAAAACATTAAACGCGCAATTGTATTTACACGTACCAAGCGTGGTGCCGATAATTTGGCAAAAGCACTTAATAGAGGCAGTGTAAATGCTGATGCGATACACGGAAATAAAACGCAAAACAATCGTCAAAAAGCACTTGATGCGTTTAAAAAAGGCAAGACAACAGTATTGGTTGCAACCGATGTAGCAGCACGCGGAATAGATGTGGATGATATAACCCACGTGTTTAATTATGAATTGCCAAATGAGAGTGAAACGTATGTTCATCGCATAGGCCGTACAGGTCGTGCCGGAAACGAAGGTGTTGCTTATTCGTTTTGCGATAGAGAAGAACGAGGAGACTTAAAATCAATACAACGCTTATTAAAAAAGAATTTGCCTGAAAGAGAAATAAGCAAAGAAGTATTTGAGATGAAAATTGAAAGCAAAGCTGAACGCAATGCTGATAACCATAGCGAAAATGGGAATGGGCAAGAACGTGGCGGTAATCGCGGTTTTGGTAACAATAGAAATGGCGGAAACAGAAACAGAGGAAGAGGCGGAGAAAATAAATTTGGAGGTAACCGTAACCGAAACAGAGATGATAATAGGGGTGGTGGCAATAGGAACAGAAACGAGAACAGAGGATTTAACAATAAGCCAAAGCAAAACAATCAGAACGATTTTGAAGAGAAAAAAACTTTTCAGGATGTGCAGGAGTTGATGAATGAATACTTTGATGGCTCATCAAACGAGCGAAAAGATAAATTTAAGCAATCGCAAGGCACTGGAAGCAATCAGAGGCAAGGCAACAACCGATTTAAGAATAAAAACAAAAACAAGCGCAAGTTTTAGTCGGAGTTAAATCAGTTTTTTAATTTTAACAGACAAATATTTTGTGCTTTTGCACGTTTTGTATCTGTGAATAAACTTGTATTCATACTTGCTATCTTATTTCCCCAATTAGTTTTGGCGCAAGATTTTGCGCTTAAAATTATTGCTACCGATAACAACCCGGTTCTCGAAAAAATAAAATACCAAAAAGATTTTAAAACCGAAGCATTAAGAGAACAAGAAATAAACAAGCTAATTACTTTGCTTTTTGATAATGCCTATTTGGAAGCAAGTACAGATAGCGTTTCAATCGTTTCGAATACAAAAACAGTTTTTATTCACATTGGCAATCAATATAAGTGGGCAAATCTTGCCAAAGGAAATATTGCCGATGAAATACTTGGCAACATTGGTTACCGAGATAAAATGTATGCACAAAAGCAGCTTAACTACAAAGAGGTTACAAAGCTGCATCAGCGCATTTTAATTTGGTGCGAAAACAACGGATACCCTTTTGCATCGGTTAAGTTAGATAGTATTAAGTATGAAAATCAATCTACATTAAGCGCAGTACTTAACCTGAAAAAAAACAAGCTGATAAAAATAGACAGCATAATTATAAAAGGGAAGGTCAATGTATCGGAAGCAGTAATATACAGGCAAATTGGCATTTCGCCCGGAGATTTATACAACGAACAAAAAGTAAAAAGCATTGCAAAACGTATCCGCGAACTTACATTTATCAAAGAATCAAAACCATTTACAATTGAGTTTACTGATAAGCAAACAAAGATTATCTTAAATCTCGAAAAGAAAAAAGCAAGCATGTTTGATGGCATTATCGGCTTGCTGCCCGATAAAAATACATCAAAGCCAATTATTACCGGTGATGTTAAACTGAAATTGATGAATGTGGCATCGTTTGGCGAATTGTTTTCGCTTAACTGGCGCAGATTGCAAAGCAATACACAAGATTTACAAACACAATTGAATGTGCCTTTTCTTTTTCGTACCGCATTTGGTGCCGATGTATATTTTAAGCTTTACCGAAAAGACACCACTTTTTTAGAAGTGAACCCCGATGTAGGAATCCAATATCAATTACAAGGTGGAAACTTTTTCAAAGTTTTTGTTAATCGCAAGCAAACTAATTTACTAAGCACCAAAGGTTTGGAGTTTATAACCGTATTGCCTCCTTTTGCTGATATTACTACTAACCTATACGGATTAGGATTTAAATCAGAAAAATTAGATTACCGTCTCAATCCCCGAAAAGGATTTTCGTTTACCGTAAAAGCCGCTGCCGGAACAAGGCAAATAAAAAAGAACAGCGGTATTAATGATGCTGTATATAATAATCTGCAACTAAACACCACGCAATACAGTGGCCAGCTAAATGCCGAATTTTATTTGCCAATTTTTAAACGAGCAGTAATAAAAACTGCCGTTAACAGCGCTTGGGTTTATTCTCCATCGTTGTTCCGAAACGAGCTTTTCAGGATTGGCGGATTAAAAATATTACGCGGCTTTGATGAGGAATCCATTTTTGCATCTACCTATGCGGTTTCAACTTTGGAGTACAGGTATTTGCTCGAGCAAAATTCATATTTATACTTATTTACCGATGTTTGTTTTTATGAAAGCAATGCTGTTAATCAATATGTAAAAGATATACCCTATTCGGTGGGAGCGGGCATTAGCTTTGAAACCAAAGCCGGAATATTTACCATTAATTATGCTTTGGGCTCACAAAAAAATAACCCTATTGATTTTCGTTCGGGCAAAATACATTTCGGCATAGTAGGTTTGTTTTAGCTTTCACAAGAAATGTTAAACACTACATTATTAAGCAAAGCGCCAATAATTTTTGCTATTTTCGCTAACCAAATTTTTATAAACAACACATGCTATTAAACAACTTTAAAAAGCTAAACAACACAATTGGTTGGTTAGTATTTGCAATTGCTGCCTACACTTATTTAGCTACCATTGAACCCACTGCAAGTTTTTGGGATTGTGGCGAGTATATTCTCTCGTGTTATAAATTAGAAGTAGGTCACCCTCCGGGCGCGCCAGTGTTTTTAATTTTGGGCCGTTTTTTTATTACGCTGCTTGGTGGTAGCGATGTAAAATCGGTGGCTTATGCAATCAACGTGATGAATGCTTTAGCAAGTGCATTCACTATTTTATTTTTGTTTTGGAGCATTACCATGCTTGCTCGCAAAATTTTTGAAAACAATAATGAAGCAATTGGAGGCGGTAAAAAATGGGCGGTGTTGGGAAGCGGCATCGTAGGTGCTTTGGCTTATACTTTCTCCGATTCATTTTGGTTCTCAGCAGTTGAAGGCGAGGTGTATGCAATGGCATCGCTTTGTACCGCAATGGTTTTTTGGGCAATTCTAAAATGGGAACGCGTGGCGCACGAACCTTTTGCTGACAGATGGATTGTTTTTATTTGGTTTATTGTAGGATTATCTATTGGCGTTCACTTACTTAACTTACTATGTATTCCGGCAATTGTGGTAGTGTATTATTTCAAAAAATATAAAGTAACCCAAAAAGGAATAATCATCGCCACGCTCATTGGCGTTGTTCTTTTGGCATTAGTTTTAAATGGTATTATTCCTTGGATTGTGGAACTGTCAGCAAAATTTGAGTTGATTTTTGTAAACGGATTTGGAGCACCATTTAACTCAGGCACCATTTTTTATTTTGTATTACTTATTGGCGGATTACTTTTGGGATTGCGTTACAGCATCCAAAACAAAAAGTATATGCTTAACACTGCGCTTGTTTCATTTGCAACAGTGCTAATCGGTTATTCATCGTTTTTCATTTTGGTAATTCGCTCACAGGCAAATACACCAATGGATCAAAACAATCCGGAAAACGCAATTAATTTACTGTCTTATTTAAAACGCGAACAGTATGGCGATTGGCCTTTAATGTATGGCCAGTACTACAACTCTCCACTCAATAAAGAAGAACCTTATGGAGACGGCACTCCCGTTTATAAACGCGATGATGAAAAAGGCGAATATGTAATTGCCGATGAGCGCAAAAACGAAAAACCAAATTACGATCCTGAATTTTGTACCGTGTTGCCGCGCATGTGGAGCCAACAAGGCAACCACGAGCGTGCTTACAAGGCTTGGGCAACCATAAAAGGCAATCGCATTAAATACGATAACCCGTTTACCGGAAAAACAGAAGTAATAGAAAAACCTACTTTCTGGGAAAACATGAGTTTCATGTTTAAATATCAAATAGGTCATATGTATCTGCGCTATTTTATGTGGAACTTTGTAGGTCGCCAAAATGATATACAAGGGCACGGCATTGAAAAAACAAGCGGCATCGAAGGTAACTGGATAAGCGGAGTAAATTTTATTGATGAAATGCGTTTAGGAAGCCAAGCAAAACTTCCAGAGAGTGTTACCACCAATAAAGGGAATAATAAATTTTATTTTCTGCCTTTAATACTTGGCATAATTGGTTTACTCTATCACACCTTGCGTAATGGCAACGATGCTTACGTGGTAGGCCTGCTTTTCTTATTAACCGGAATGGCAATTGTTCTATACCTTAACCAATATCCGTACCAGCCGCGCGAACGTGATTACGCTTTTGCAGGCTCGTTTTATGCTTTTGCAATTTGGATTGGATTAGGAGTAATTGCAATTTTCGATTTTTTAAAACAAGTGAAAAACGAAACCATGCGTGCAGCTTTGGTTACCATTGCATGCACATTAGCGGTACCTACTTTAATGGCAAAAGATGGCTGGAACGATCACAACAGAAGTAACCGTTACACTTGCGTGGATTATGCAGCTAACTACCTTAACTCTTGCCAAAAAAATGCAATCATATTTACCAATGGCGATAATGATACATTCCCGCTTTGGTACGCACAAGAAGTGGAAGGCATTAGAACAGATGTACGCGTAGTAAACCTAAGTTTGGCCAACACAGATTGGTACATCGAACAAATACGCAGACGTGCGTATGATTCTGACCCGGTAAAACTTACACTCACACAAGATAAATATTGGCAAGGCCACCGCGATTGGGTTCCTATCCGCGATAATAAATCTGCCGCCTTCACCGATTTGAAAAAAGTAATTGAGTTTTGCGGTGATGAAAAAAACAAAACAAGCGTGGGCGATGATATGATGGCTTACTTGCCAACCAAAAAATTCCGTGTACCGGTTGATTCAGTTAAAGTTATAAAAAACGGTACAATTTCAATTGCCGATACAGCAGATTTAGTAAAATCAATGGAATGGCAAATCAATAAATCATATTTGCTAAAAGCAGATTTATTGGTGCTTGATATTATTGCGAGCAATAATTGGGAGCGACCAATTTATTTTTCGGTAACCACCGGCAGCGATGCTTACCTATCATTGCAAAACTATTTTCAGTTAGAAGGATTAGCATATCGTTTAGTTCCATTGAAACCAAATCCGAGCAAACCGCTGCGTATGCGCACCGATGTAATGTATGAGAACATGATGAAAAAATGGGCTTGGGGCGGATTAGACAAGCAAGAAGTGTACATGGACGAAAACAATGTGCGCATGGCACAAACAATGCGTATGCAACTTATTACATTGGCTAACCAATTAGTGGAAGAAGGTAAAAAAGACAAAGCAAAAGAGGTGCTGCAAAAACAATTATTAGTATTACCTGAAAAAAACGTGCCTTACTGCAACGAGCCGTATGAGTATAATATTTACTTAATTGAGGCGCTTTATAAATGTGGCGATATGGAAAACGCTAACAAAACCGCTATGCGTTTTATGGAAATAATGGATGGCGATATGAAATATTATTTATCGCTCGATACTAAAACAAGAAATACGCTTATGAACGAAATGTACAGAAAAACAGATATGATGCAGCGTATAATTGACCAAGCAAAACGAGCTAAACAAACCGATGCGGTACAAAAATTAGAAAACATATTTAAACAATACGAAAACTATTTACCTGCCGATGAATCCAAGCAAGGGCCAATAAATCCATGAGGGCAATAGTTGATTTTGGATTCACAAAAAACCGCCTAATGGCGGTTTTTTGTGAATATACTTGTTGATGTAAAAATGAGTAATTTATTTTTTGATGTACTAAGCCATCTATCTTCGTGATGTGTATTACTCAGTAAAACCATCATCACTTTTCAGGTTGTTCTATCCCCAAGCAATTTGGAATATAAAAACAACTGAAAAAAAAATATACCTCACATTTGATGATGGGCCAATACCTGAAGTAACAGATTTTGTTTTAGATACCTTGAAGCAATACAATGCCAAAGCGAGTTTTTTTTGTGTGGGAAACAATGTGGCAAAAAACAATGCAATTTACGAACGCATAATTACCAATGCCCACACGGTAGGTAACCATACATTTTCTCACACCAATGGTTGGCGCACAGCTAACGATTATTATTACACAGCAGTAGAGCGTTGCTCGCACGTAGTTAAATCAAATTTTTTTCGTCCGCCTTATGGCAAATTAAAACCATCGCAATACAATTACCTATCGGCTAAATATAAAATTGTAATGTGGAGCGTTTTGCCCGGTGATTTTGATCAATCGGTTTCGCCTGAGCAATGCCTTGCAAATTGTATTAACAATATTGCTGCGGGAGATATTGTTGTGCTGCACGATAGTTTAAAAGCTGAAAAAAACATGACTTACACATTGCCGCGAATGTTAAATCATTTTTCCGAAAAAGGTTTTGTCTTCGATAAGCTTTAGTCAGCCACTTGTTGTAAAATAGTATCTTCGCGCGCAATGAATTTTTTATCAGTAGAAAATCTATCGAAAGCTTACGCCCAGAAAATTTTATTTAACAAAATAAATTTTGGAATTAACCAGCATCAGCGCATAGCCTTAATCGCAAAAAACGGAGCGGGCAAATCTACATTGCTGAAAATTTTAATGCGGAAAGAAATTGCCGATGAAGGTAATGTTACTTTCCGAAAAGATATTACGGTAAGCTACTTGGATCAGAATCCGGTATTTGATGAAAGCAAAACAGTTTTAGAAACCATTTACAGCGCCAATAATCCGCAGTTAAATGCCGTGCGCGATTACGAAAACGCATTGCAACTGTTTGAAGAAAATGGATCCGATGCTAATTCAAAAAAACTTGAAGATGCTATTTCGAAAATGGAAATGGCAGATGCTTGGGAAGTAGATGTGAAAATTAAAGAAATATTGCAGCGCCTTAAAATTGCTTTTCTCGATAAAAAAATAGCAATGCTATCGGGCGGGCAGAAAAAACGAGTGGCATTGGCGCAAATTTTGATTAACGAACCGCACTTACTTGTTTTAGATGAGCCAACTAACCATTTAGATGTTGAGATGATTGAGTGGCTTGAAAATTATTTAATTAATCGTGATTTAACGCTTTTACTTGTAACACACGACCGCTATTTTTTAGACAGCGTGTGTACCGAAATTATTGAAATTGACAGTGGCAATTTATATAATTACAAAGGCGACTTCCAATATTACATTGAAAAAAAAGCCGAGCGTGAGCAAATGGAAGCAAGTGAAATTGATAAAGCAAAAAACCTGTACCACCGCGAATTAGAATGGGTGCGCAAAATGCCAAAAGCGCGTACAACAAAATCTAAATTCAGAGTAGATGCTTTTGATGGCATAAAAGAAAAAGCATTTAGCAAACGTGTAGAAGAAAAATTATCGCTTAATGTGAAGATGACTCGCCTTGGCGGAAAAATTTTAGAACTCACAAAAATTAAAAAAGCATTTGGCGAAACAAAAATCATAAATGATTTTTCATACTTATTTAAGAAAGGCGAAAAAATAGGAGTAGTTGGAAAAAACGGAGTGGGTAAGTCCACTTTCCTAAATATGATTATGAATTTAGAAGAGCCCGATGCAGGGAAATTGCAAGCAGGCGAAACTATTGTATTTGGATATTATTCGCAGCAAGGCATGCAGTTAAATGAAGATAAACGCGTGATAGAAGTAGTAAAAGATATTGCCGAGTTTATTCCGCTTGCTGATGGAAGCAATTTAAGCGCATCGCAGCTTTTGCAAAAATTTCAGTTTGCTCCCAGTGTGCAATACAGTTTTGTTTCAAAATTAAGCGGTGGCGAAAAACGCAGATTGTATTTAATGACGGTTTTAATTAAGAACCCTAATTTTCTGATTCTCGATGAGCCAACCAATGATTTGGATATTGTAACACTTAGCGTATTGGAAGATTTTTTGGTGAATTTTTCGGGATGTGTTCTAATTGTAACACACGACCGTTATTTTATGGACAAATTAGTTGACCACCTTTTTGTTTTTGAAGGCAATGGAGTGGTAAAAGATTTTCCGGGAAACTATACCGAGTATCGTGAGCGCGTGGACGATGGCGGCACGCTGCAAATGAGCGAGTCCGCACCGGCAGAAATAAATGAAAAACCACTTGAGAAAAAAGAAAACACCGGTAAACGAAAATTATCGTTCAAAGAAAAATTTGAATTCGAACAATTAGAGAAAGAAATTCCGGCTTTGGAAAAAGAAAAAACCGAACTAACAGAAATGTTAAATTCGGGTAGTACTAATGCCGATGAGTTATTAAAGTGCAGCGAAAAAATAGGTAAAGTAATTGCTGCGCTTGACGAAAAAACCTTGCGCTGGCTCGAATTAAGCGAGATGATGTAAATTCGTAAATTGATAATGATACTTTTAATTGAAACATCAACCACCGTTTGCTCAGTTGCTATTTGTAACAACGAGAAAATTAGTGCCATCAAAGAAATAAACAGCGGCTACACGCATGCCGAAAATTTAACTCAGTTTATTGATGATGTTATTAAGCAAGCAGCTACCAATTATAAAAATTTTAAAGCAGTAGCTGTGAGTAAAGGCCCCGGTTCATACACCGGCTTGCGTATTGGAGTATCGGTAGCTAAAGGTTTGTGCTATGCACTCGATATACCGCTAATTGCTGTAAACACTTTACAAGCAATGGCGGCTAATTTTTTGTTACATAATTCTTGCGATGATAAAACATTACTTTGCCCAATGGTAGATGCCAGGCGGATGGAAGTTTATTGTGCGGTTTTTAATAATCAGCTAAAAGAAATTAATCCAACCCAAGCACTTATTGTTACCGAACAATCTTTTGAAAAAGAATTAGCCACGCATGAAATTATATTTTTTGGCGATGGTGCATTAAAAACCAAAAACTTGTTTTCACAATCTGCCAATGCAAAATTTAATAGCGATATTATTGCATCTGCAAAAGGAATGACCAAAATTGCTAACGAAAAATTTTTGGCATCCGATTTTGAAAACACCGCATATTTTGAGCCCTTTTACCTCAAGAATTTTGTACCTGGATTAGGGAGTAAGTAAAATTTATTCTGATAAATAAACAAACCCTTTTAATTCAAATTCAATGTTTTCGGCATTTAATACAATCGCCTTAAAGTAATATGTTCCTGTCGATGATTTTTCCTTCGTATTCATATTCGTCCCATCCCAGTAGCCGTTGGCATCATTCCATTCATAAACAATGCCGCCCCACCTATTATATATTTTACAATTTGCCGCTTTGAAATTATTTCCGATAAAACTAAAAAAATCGTTTATCCCATCTCCGTTAGGTGTAAAAATGTTTGGAGCAATTACCCTGCAATTATGATCAACGGTAACAAATATTGAATCTGTGGCACGGCAACCATTATTATCAGTTACAGTGAGCCAATATAGCGCAGTTGAATCTGCTAAATAGGATGATGTTAGAGTACTATCATGCCACAGATAACTTGAGTAATTTCCCTGTGGTTGCAGCCAAATGGGGCTACTTAGGCAAATTGTAGTATCAGCGCCTAAATTAATAATTGGCAGCGGATTTTGAACTATGAATATAGTTGCAGCACCACTTGGGCAGCCATTAGCACTGTCGGTTACGTTTACATGATATACATTGCTGTAAACTACTGTATCATAATTTGGTATAACAAGGTTTTGCTGGTTTGAAATAAAACTACTGCCATCTGACCAAGTGTAGGATACGCTCCCCGATGCTGATGAAAACAGGAGCAATGTATCACCAACACATATTGGTGAATTTGAAGTGGCAACAGGAGGCGCTGGAGCAGGAAGCACTACTACTGTGAAATACGAAATACTACTTACACACCCATTTATAATTTCATAAACGGAGTACGTGCCGCTGTTTGATAAACTTGCACTCAACACGAATATTCCATTTGCAACAAACGAAAAACCATTTGGATCTGTCCACACATAACTTGCGTTAGAGTTATAATTATTTATTTGGATGTAAAGCATATCGTTTTGGCACACGGTGTCTGTTCCAGAAAGTATAGGGGTTAGCGGATGAGAAACATTTATATTTATTGAAACAGGCGGGCTGCTGCAACCGTTTCCGCTTACTACAAGCGTGTAAGTCCCGCTATGTATTGTATCAGCATTTACTATAAAAGGGTTCTGAGCTGAAGATGAAAAATTGTTTGGTCCGTACCAACTATAGTTTGCTCCTTGAATTGAGTTTGCAAAAAATTGTATCGTATCGCCTTGGCACAATAGAGTGTCGGCATTTATTTGTGGCGGTAAAGATGTGGGATTAATTAACACTATAACAGGCACTCTCACGCTATTGCACGCATTGGTATCAATTGCTGCCACATAAAATGTATCTTGAACAAATAAAACCGGAGTAACAAATGTGTTACCTGTATAAAGCAAACTGTTTGTATTAGTATTGTCGTACCAGTTAACCGGCAGATTGCTCCAAGCAGTTATTATGGCCGAATCGCCTGCACAAATTGTAGTATCGTTTATGCCCGGTGGCAGAGTTGATGTGTTTAAACTTAATGTTATTGTATCTGATGTGGTGCACCCGTTTATATCTGTTGTAGTTAATATGTATTGGCCGGCATTGTAAACGTAAGTACTATCATTAAAACCATTTACCACCGACCAATTGTAACTATACATCCCCTGATTTGCAGTTAACATTGCCGAATCATTGGGGCAAATGCTTGTTGGCCCAGAAATGATTGCAACTGCTTGCGATACAATAACCGTTAAACTGCAAATAGTAGTAATTCCGCACATGGTTACACTGCACGAATAAGTGCCGGTTTGATTTACTGTTTGCTGTGTTCCGCTTCCGCTTAACGGTGCATTCCATTGTATTAATGTAGTATCGTTAGTTATCACTTGCAATGTTGCAGTTTGTCCTAAGCAAACAATATTTGATGGCTGTGCAACTAAATACGGAGTATTGTATTGCTTTAATTCTACTGTATTGGAAGTAAGTACGCAGCCATTAATATCCGTAACAATACAATGGTAAAAACCCGGAACACTGTCATATATTATTTGTGTATTGTAAGGTAAAATTCCATTAGGCCCAATCCATTGGTAATTTACACCTGCCGTGTTGCATATTAATTGAACAGAATCGTTAGGACAAATAAGCGCATTAAACGGAACTGTAGAAATAACCGGTTGTGATTTAAAATTTACCGAATCACATATTGTTGAACCATTTTGGCAGCCGGTAACGGTATCTCTAATTGAAACCGAGAAACAGTTATAACTCGGCTGTGTAACTATTATTGAATCGGCAGGCGAAACAGTAATAACTGTATTTATAGTGGTAGAGGGCGTATAGCTTAGGTAAAGTATGGTGGAATCGCCAGGACATAAAAGCGTATTTCCGGTTAAGTTTAGTTGTATTGAAGGATTGGGATTTATTGAAATATATGCCGAATCAGCAAAATAAAAAGTATCAGCACCACATGTATTGTAAAGTATAATTGTGTTTTGAAAATGGTACATACCGGAACTCTGTGGCGTGATGATAGCATTTAAGCTGCCAGCGGGCGATGAAATATTTAATGCCGGGTTGCTTGTCCAATTATGAATAAATGCACTAAAGGCGCTTTGCCCGGATAAGCTATCGTAGATTTGAAAAAAAATAGATGCCCCCTGGCATACAGTAAAACTATCGGGCATATTTGTAATTGGTACGATGGTAGGCAGCAGTGTATCAGTTAATATATTCACAAAATTTTGGCTTCTGCAGCCAAATTGATTAGTAACTACAATGAAATATGTGCCGGCAGAGTCAGTATAAAACGAATCGTTAGTTGTTACCAGCGGGCCGTTTGCACTTGCATAGTGCCACGAAAAACTATTGGTGCCCAAGTTACCGGCATATAACAAAATAGTATCCGGTGCACAAAAAATAACAGGAGCTGCAGTGGGCGGTGCTTGAGTGTTTACTACATAATCGTCAGATATTGTGGGTGCAGCCGGCACAGGGTTTACCTCAATAAAAACAGTGTCTTCGCTTGTGTAGCAACCATCAATAGTGGTCATTTTTACAGAATAATATCCTGTGTTATTAACCGTCAGTGATGGCAAAGTATCATTAGGCGATGTGTGCCACAGGTATTTATAATATGGCGCCACGCTGCCGGTACGGCCGGTATGTGTGTTTGCAAAAACAGAACCCGAACCACAGAATGTTACCGTATCTGGGCAAGTGTAGTTTACTAATTCCTCAATACAGCCACCAATAAAATCTCTTGTACAGTTATTTCCTGTGCGGTAATAATAATCGTACGGTTGCCTGCTTAAATCTATAGCAAATGCCATAAATCCATCACTATAACCGCTGGCACTCATGCCTCCAAATACACCGTAAAAATTGTCGTTACAATAACTTGAGTTTATTCCTTGTCCTAAATAGTTTTGGTTATTGTATGGGGTGTTATTGAGAATAAACCCCGACATAGGGAAAGAAATATTATCCTCAAAGCTTCCGGCAATAATTGGTTTGTCTTGTATCGGAACAGTTAAGCCATGTAATTTATCGTTCCGTGGGCCTCCCATATTTCTCATCCACTGTCTTGTTCCGGCAGTATTATATTTTACAACAAATAAATCTTGATGTCCTACACTGTTAAAAGTTCCTTGCCCGAACACATCGGCAAATTTGTTTAGTGTGCAGCCAAACTCACCTGCAATATATACATTACCATTGCCATCTAAGGCAATGTTACGTGAAGAAATGTAGTTGTTACTCGATTCTGATGCTGACCAAATGTAACTGCCCGTATTGCTGTATTTTACCGTAAAAATTCTTTTTGAGTAGGTATCATTTATATAAACATTCGGGTTCCCGTAAAATGCAAGTGTGCCCTGGTAATCACCGGTCATAAGTATCTCTTGATTATTGTTTATAGCCAAACCGTAAGCGATACTATACGATCCGCTGGCTTTCTTGAACCAAATCTCGCTACCCGATGCATCATACTTTATTAAAAAAACTGCATTCATGATGGGATTATTGTAGGTAGTATTAAAAGTGATAGTATCGCTAAATTGTCCGCACATATAAATATTGTTGTTATTGTCAGTAATTACATCCAATGCTCGGTCGGTAAATTCTGCTGTACCATTTTTTGCCCACAAAAAATTTCCATTGTTGTCATATTTCGTTAAAAAAATATCAATGGAAGGTAAGTTTGTGTTCGGATTTATCATGCTGCTGAACGTAGAGGTACCAAAATTTGCAGTGCCCTCAAATTGTCCGGCTATAATTACACTACCGCTTACATCAACTGCTATTGAATTGCCAATGTCAGCTAAATTTCCGCCACAACTCGTTGCCCACAAAAAATTTCCGGTGGGGCTTATCTTAGCAATAAAAACATCTTTTGATCCATTAATAGATGTAAGACTAATGTTGCCAAAATTTGCAGTACCAAAATAAAAGCCAGTAACAAAAATATTTCCGGAATTGTCGGTGGCAACACTTAGTGCCCTATCCGAACCGTTTCCACCGGCTTTTATAGCCCATTGAATTATTCCACTTGCATTACTTTTGCAAATAAATATATCGGATATTCCGGATGAGGCGGATATTAAACTATAACTTTGGCTAAAACGGCCAGTATTACAAAAATAGCCTACAGATATGATATTGCCATTTACATCCTCACACACATCCATTATCTCATCCACATTATCTCCTCCCACACTTTGTTCCCAAAATTGTGCGTAGTTACTCTTGAAAAAGAGGATTGTACATATTAATGTGAATTTGATTTTGTTCATTTATAATGCTAAAATATGTCCAAATTAATCAGTACACAAACTAAAATTAAAAATTCCTTACGCGTCCAAATTGGTTATTTTATGTTAACACCATAGTTTTGCAGTTATAGAAATAGTTTTACCTTTGCGCCCGGTTTTAAGAGATTAATTATTTGATTTTAAACCCATTACTAAAATGACAAAAGCAGAAATAGTAAATAAAATTGCTGATAAAACAGGTGTTGAAAAACTGGTGGTGCAAACCATAGTTGAAGCACTTATGACCAATGTGAAAAACTCGGTGAGCGAGGGTAAAAGTGTTTACCTGCGTGGTTTTGGCAGTTTTATTCCTAAAAAAAGAGCTGAAAAAACAGGGCGTAACATATCAAAAAACACCGCCATTATTATTCCTGCTCATTATATTCCTGCATTTAAGCCGGCCAAAGTTTTTGTTGAAAAAGTGAAAAAAAATGTGGCCGTTAAGGAAGATAACAACAACTAATGTCGTTTGCTAAGAAACGCAATCTGTTATTGGTTGCACTATTAATAATTACCGTTCTTTTATATTTTGCTCCAAAAAAATCGTTTACCGAACAGCCGGAAAATAATACCGATGCTGCAGCGCTTACCGATATTAGCGTAAAACTTACTACTGAACAACAGCAAGTTTTTGATGCTTTAAAATCGAATTTTGAAAAAGCCGACAATACCGATGAGAAAATTAAATCCTATCAGGCGATTGTAAGTTTTTTTGAAACAGCCAAGCAACCATTGCAGGCAGGTGTTTATAGTTTTAAACTCGCCAATTTAACAAATACTGCAACCGATTGGATTTCGGCCGGAGATAAATTGCACCGTGCAGCCAATTTTGTGCCCGATACATTAGTGATGAAAGTTTTTGATAACGCCATCACAGCGTATCAAAAAGCAATTGCAATAGAACCCGGAAACTCCAATGCCAAACTTAAATTAGGCGTGTGTTATGTAGAGATGGGACAAGACCCAATGAAAGGCGTAACCTTGCTAAAAGAAGTTGCCGACAGCGAGCCGAAGAATATTGAGGCGCAACTAAACTTAGGCTTCTTTTCCGTAAAATCTACTCAATACGACAAAGCAATAACCCGTTTCGAAAACGTATTAAAAATTGACTCCACTTTTGTGGATGCTTATGTTTACCTTGCAAATACGTATGAAATGATGGCCGACACAATTAACGCAATTAAATACTATGAAATATACAGCAATAAAGTAACCGATACATTAGTGAGCAATCAAGTAAAAAATTATATCAAAAAAATTAACAACTCTAAAAACTAATTTTTATGCCAAGCGGAAAAAAAAGAAAGCGTCATAAAATGGCTACTCACAAACGCAAAAAACGTTTGAGAAAAAACAGACATAAGAAGAAATAAATAATTCTTCTTTATCATTCCGGTATTGCCGGATGTATGTTTCGGTTTTACACATGCTGAAACCTTATTTCCTATGCTATATTTTACCGGACAAAAACCACCCATTATTTACAATGATGCAACAGAGCAACCATGGTAGGTGATGACATTATTTATTAAAAATTAAAAAATTGAATAACGAATTAGTAATAGATGTACAACCCAACGAAGTAAGCATAGCGCTTTTGCGCGATAAGCGATTAATAGAACTTCACAAGGGAAAAAACAATGCCAACTTTGCAGTAGGCGATATATTTTTAGGCAGAGTTAAAAAAGTGATGGTAGGCCTTAATGCCGCTTTTGTGGATGTGGGCTACGAAAAAGATGCCTTTTTGCATTACCTCGATTTAGGCCCACAAGTATTATCATTAAATAAATACTCGCGCAGCATATTAGAGAAAAAGCTAAACTCATCATCATTAGATAATTTCTCGTTAGAAAAAGAAATACCGAAAGATGGCAAAGTATCGCAAATTTTACAAAGCGGACAGCAAATATTAGTGCAAGTTGCAAAAGAACCCATCTCTAACAAAGGTCCGCGCATTACATCCGAATTATCATTAGCAGGTCGCTACATTGTTTTAGTTCCGTTTTCGGATAAAATATCGGTTTCGCAAAAAATAAAAAAATCGGACGAGCGCAACCGCTTACGTAAACTGATGCAAAGTATTTTGCCAAAAGGATTTGGCGTAATTATACGCACCGTAGCCGAAAATAAAACGGTAGCCGAATTGCACAATGATTTAAACGACCTGATGAAAAAGTGGGACAACTTGTTTAAAGAATTGCAAGGAGCAACACCACCACAAAAAGTGCTGGGCGAAATTGACAGAAGCAGTGCCATGATGCGCGATATGCTTAATGCATCATTTAACGGAATTTATATCAATGACAAAAAACTTTTTGAGGAAACTAAAAACTACTTGCACAGCATAGCACCCGATAAAGAAAAAATTTTAAAACACTTTACAGGCAACGTCCCCATTTTTGATAATTACGGAGTTGATAAGCAAATAAAAGCATTGTTTGGCCGAACTGTTAATATGAAATCGGGGGCGTATTTGATAATTGACCACACCGAAGCCATGCACGTAATTGATGTGAATAGCGGTAACCGCGCTCGCTCGGAAAACTCACAAGAAACAAACGCATTTGAGGTAAATTTAGAAGCAGCAGCCGAAGTAGCTCGCCAATTACGCTTGCGCGATATGGGCGGAATAATAGTGGTAGATTTTATTGATTTGCACCAAGCCGAAAACAGAAAAGCACTGTATGAACGCTTGCGCGATGAAATGAAAGCTGACCGCGCTAAGCATAATATATTACCACCAAGCAAATTTGGTTTAATACAAATTACACGCCAGCGTGTGCGCCCCGAAATGAATGTGGAGATTTTGGAAAAATGTCCTTCGTGTGGAGGCACTGGCGAAATTTCTGCTCCTATTTTATTGCTCGACCAAATTGAAAATAACCTGCGTTACATCACCAAAGAGCAAAACCAAAAAGGGGTAAAACTTTTTGTACATCCATTTCTAGAGGCCTATTTAGCTAAAGGCATGTGGCCTCTAAAACGCAAATGGTATTTTAAATATAACAGCGTGAAAGTAAAAGCAGCTAACACTTATCAGTATTTAGAATATCGTTTTTTTAATAAAGAAGACGAAGAGATAAAAATTTAATTTCTGTTTTTTTACACCGTGCTCAAACTCTTTCATCACCCAAATTTAATAGAAGCCGGTTGCGATGAAGCCGGCAGAGGATGCCTTGCCGGGCCGGTGAGTGCAGCAGCAGTTATACTTCCCGATAAATTAAACAGTAAAATTTTTTCGCAACTAACCGACTCAAAACAACTTACTGAAACTGCGCGTTACCAATTACGCCCGCTTATTGAGAAGCACGCTTTGGCTTGGGCGGTGGCTTATGTAAGCCGCACCGAAATTGACGAAATAAATATTTTAAACGCATCGTTTTTGGCTATGCACCGTGCGCTGAAAAAATTAAAACTTCAGCCGCAGGCAATTATTGTGGATGGCAACCGATTTAAAAAATACGAAACCATTCCGTATCAGTGCATTATAAAAGGCGATGCAAAATACCTTTCCATTGCAGCCGCTTCGGTTTTGGCAAAAACTTATCGCGATGATTTAATGAACAATTTGCACCAGGAATTTCCGCAATACGGCTGGGATAAAAACAAGGCGTATGCAACTAAATCGCATCGCGATGCTATTGCAAAATATGGCCCGTGTGAGCACCACCGCAAATCATTTAGTTTGTTGCCTAAGCAATTAAAAATTAGTTTTTAATCAGTTTATGCGTTTCGGTTTTGCCCGAAGCATCGGTGATTTTCAAAAAATAAATTCCCGAAAAAAATTGGCTCACGTTAATAGAGTATGCGGTATTAAAATTTAATCCCTCCATTATTAATTCGCCCAGGCAATTGTATAATTCTAAATTAACAATTGTTGGTTTTTCGCTTTTTACACTTATGCTGCTTGTTGCCGGGTTAGGATAAACACTAAAATAATAATTGGCAGAAAAATAATTTTCGTTTATGCTCACCAGCGGACTGTACATCCACAATTCCTTTAGTCGTGTGTTAGCACTATCAATTCCACATGCGAGATAAGCATTATTATTTATTACAAATGAAGCTGTGCCCTTTCTACTTGATGCTGGTAATGACATGCGCTGTAGCCAACTATCGGTAAATGGATTATACTCCCATAAATCGCGCATAACATAATTTATTGTATTGCTGCCTGTGGTAATGAAACCGGTAAAGCCAATTGCGAATCCTTCCGCATAAGCACGTAATTGAAGTGGTGTGGGCTGCATTGGTGTCCACGAATTTGATGCTGCATCAAATTTCCATAAATCATTTTCATATAATCCGTTTTCATCTCGACCGCCAAAAAAATAACCATTGCCATTAGCAGTGAAAGATGCCGAAAGCCATCGGCCATTAATTGGCACTGCTGTTTTTTGTTGCCAATTGTCGTTTGTAGCATCGTAGCGCCAGCACTCGTTACTAAAGCCATTGGTAGTGCTGCCGCAGCAGATATAAGCACTATCGGCAATTACAAAAACCGATGCAGCAAACCTGCCAATAGCTGGCATGGATGTTTTTTGTGTCCAACTGTTTTGTTGCGGATTGTATTCCCATATATCGTTTTGGTGCACACCGTTGTTATCAATACCGGTTGCAATATATCCTTTGCCATTAATGCTAAAACCAACGGCATATTGCCGTGGTGTGCCGCCAAAATTTTGCATTTGTGCCCAACTGTTATTTGCAGCATCGTATTGCCAAAAATCATTGCTTAGCTGAAACCCTACAGTCATGCCGGTTCCCACATAGCCATACCCGTTTATGGCAAATGCCGCAGCATCATCGCGCTCGGCACCACCAAAATTATTTTTCTGTTGCCAGGTGTTTTGTGCCTGTGTGGCAATGCAGTTAAATGTTATGAAAAGAAAAACTATTGTTTTTTTCATCGGCTTATATCGTTGTTTAAAGCTACTCATTTTTCATCGTCATTCTGAACGAAGAAATGATATTTAGAAGTTGGTCATGCTGAGCTTGTCGAAGCATGCGTAATCTGTCATACTTCGACAAGCTCAGTATGACAGATTGATTTAATTATAAGATTTTTCACTTCTTCCGAAGCATCGGGACGAAGCGCGGCAATCCTAAGACATAGAGAGATTGCTTCGCCCCGCTTTGCGAGTCTCGCAATGACGTATATGATATTAGTTTTCATTATTCTACCACGCTACTATAATTTTGCTCACTGTTTTATAAATTTAACCGCAGCGCGGTGGTAATTATTTTTTAGTTCAATCATGTAAATGCCTTGCGGAAATGCAGAGATATCAACTTCTGTTTTTTCGGCAATATAATCTTCTTGTTTGCGATAAATTTCTTTACCTGTTAAATCATAAATAATCAGCTCTGTGTTTTGCAAGTAAA